>CAXYDN010000007.1:0-409166 GCA_964276145.1 uncultured SAR86 cluster bacterium
CAGCCTATTTTTTTGATTTACTAACGATTGTTGTATTTGTATTAAAACCATATAGAATATGCGATTACAGACAGGAGGGATGGCAGAGTCTGGTTTATTGTAACGGTCTTGAAAACCGTCGTGCCTTCATCGGCACCGTGGGTTCGAATCCCACTCCCTCCGCCATTTGGTACATACAATGTCAGATCAAAATAAAGATATATCAGCATTTTTTACAGAAATCCCACCGTTTTTAAAAATATTTAATCTCACAAATGCTTACCCAACTGATGATTCTAAATTTATTGTTGAATTTAATCCTGGAGTTGAGTTAACACATTCTAACGGCATGGTTGTTCAAGGTGGATTTGTGACTGGTATGCTAGATAGTTGCATGGCTCAGTTCTTAATTTATAAATCAAAAGGTAAGCAAATACCATTAACTTTAGATATAGATGTTAAATTTTTACGACCATGTGCTCCAGGACCATTAAAAACCATTGCCACCATAACTAAAGAGGGTAAGTCTATTTGTTTTACTGATGCCGTTCTTTACCAAAATGATGTCTTAATTGCTACTTCATCAGCTACAAATAAACTAGTTGATAACCCTTTTTAAGATATACTTTTCGCCATGGATGACGAAAAGTTATACGATCTTTTAAAATATATTAAACCCATTAATTCTTTTGATAATACAGAACACCCCTCAGCTCCCGATTATTCAAATTTAGATAATTGGGCAGCTTACCCTGATAAAGATGCTCAACAGTTTTATGTACCTAGCTCTAATTACTCAGTAATTAAAAAAAATAATGAAGTAGATGTTTTTTATATACATCCAACAGGCTTTTTTGAAAAAACATGGAATTCTTTTATGGAAAAAGATCGTGCAGCCTACGAAAGAACTGAAATGATGCTTGGTAATCAAGTTTCAGCATTTAATGATAGTTGTAATATATATGCACCTGAATACAGGCAAGCCACCTATTATTCTTATTTTGCTAAAGATTCTGACGGTATGAAAGCTCATGATCTAGCATTTGAAGATGTTTTAAGCTCTTTTAACTACTTTATTGAGAACTTCAATAATAATAAACCTTTTATTATAATGAGTCATAGTCAGGGAGCGCTGCATGCGCATAGACTAATTTCTAAATACATCCAAGGAACATCATTACAAAAAAGAATGATTTGTGCTTATGCGATTGGTTATATTATTCCTGAACAATATTACGATGATTTATTTCCATTAGTACCAAGATCAACTTCACCAACTGACACCAACTGTCTTATATCTTGGTCAACCGTGACTGAAGGATTTAAGAGACAAAGAGAGCGAACTATATTTTGGAAACCAGAAGGATGGTCAATTGAATACATGGATCAGAAAATATTTTCTACTAATCCTTTTTCTTGGACTAATGATTCAGATTGGTATGAGCCATCAATGTCTCACAGTTCAGTTATAACAAAATCACCTAATTTTAACTTTGCTGATAGATTAGCAACTAATCATTCTGGCGCTAAAAAAAGCTTAAGATTAAGCACCGAACAACATTTTTCTGTATCGATAAATAGTATTAATGGTTTATTAGAAGCTCGAGGTCCATTAGTTAATAAAATAAAAAAAATGCAACATTTTACAGGTGATTTACACAGCTATGATGTCATGCTTTTTTGGGGTTGTTTGAGAAATAATATTAAGGATAGAATAGGTGCATATCTATAAAATTCTTTTTTTTATTATGTCTTTATCTCCTGCAATACATTCGTTCGAAGAAGGCTCTGTATTCAACGAAGATGTAAAAATTATATATAGAGATTATGGTCCCAAAGACGCTGAACCAATTCTTTTGGTGCAAGGTCTTGGTGGTCAACTTATCAATTGGCCCGATCATCTTATAGATTTTTTAATTTCAAATAATTTTAGGCCTATAGTTTTTGATAATCGTGATACAGGCTTATCATCAAGGCTGACAGATGATCGTTTTGCAGAGGGTAATAGATCTAAAACTATAAATTCTACATACTTAAAATACTACTTTAGGTTGCCAATTAATCCGCCTTATACATTAGATGACATGGCAAGTGACGCTATCTTAATACTAGATAAATTAGATATTGATAAAACTCATCTATTAGGCATGTCTATGGGTGGAATGATTGCACAAATAATTGCTGCAAATCACCCAGAGCGTATCAATTCATTTACATTAATTGCATCATCAATTTCCGCCCCCAGTCCGTTAAATGGTCCTACAAGAGACGTTCGAAGGCTTTTAATGAAAAGATCTGCAAACCCTTATTCAACAAATGATGAACGTATTGAGAGAAGTAAAAAAATATTTAGTTTAATTGGTTTGGAAGGTTATGACCTTGATACAGAAGAATTTTATAACAAATCAATCGAATCAATTGAAAGAGCTGGTCCTGATGATACAGGTTTCAGTCGTCAAATCATGGCAATTTTAGGATCAAAAAATAGAATAAAAAAAGTTAAGTCAATAAAGGCTAACACTCTTATTATTCACGGAAAGGAAGATCCTCTAATCAAAGTCAAAAATGCATATAAAACTAATAAGCTTATTAAGAATAGCTCTTTAATAATTTTGCCCAACATGAGACATTTAATTGAACCACCTGTATTTGATTTATTTAAAGATGATTTACTAGCTCACCTTAATAAATAATGCTGTCAACTAGATTTAAATTTAATTATTCATCAGGTGCCATAGCCAATGGCATTAAGACGGATATGTTCACATTTTTTTTACTATTTTTTTATTCAAGAGTTATTGGACTTGACCCACTTTTAGCATCTTTAGCTATTGGCCTCGCATTAATTGTTGATTCATTTACAGATCCAATAATGGGCACCATTTCCGATAGAACGAATAGCAAATTTGGTAGACGACATCCTTTTATGTTTGTTTCATTTTTACCCGTTGGTATTTTTTATATTTTATTATTTTCACCAACACCTGAATGGGATATTTCTCAAAATCAATTATTTTGGTGGATGTTCATCTGTACTAGTTTTACAAGAATTGGTATGACTCTTTTTGATGTGCCACATAGATCATTTGGAGCTGAAATTACAAAAGATTATATAGAACGTACTAAGCTTTTTTCTTGGCGTGAAATGTTTTCTTGGATTGCAGGTATTTGTAATGCATTTCTTGCATATAACATTTTTTTTAAATCTACTTCGGAATATCCATTTGGTCAATTAAATCCTGAAGCTTATTTTCCTCTGGCATTAACAGGGGCATTTTTTATGATGTTGGGTATTTTATATTCAACTATAAGCACAAGAAATAATATTAATTTATTGTCATCATGGACCGGTGGCACTTCTCTGAGTCAAATCATATCAGAGCTAAAAATAGCTATCTCAAATAGATCATTTATTTTATTTTTCTTAGGTAATTTAACACTATCTATTTCATGGGGTCTGCTTAATAGTTTAACCCTATTTATAAATACAGACTTTTGGGGTTTGAGAGGAGACCAAATAGGAATCTTTTTATATTTATACTTTGCTGCAGCATTTCTTGCCTTTGCAATAACTCCCAAATTTGTATCAAAAATTGGTAAAAGAAATTTCGTACTATTCTGCGTATCAGGAGTTGCCTTAACATCTCCAATGGCATTTATTTTTTATAATTTAGGTCTCACTCCTGAAAAAGGTACCACAGAATTAGTTTTATTTTTATGCTTACCACTTATCTTTGTTTCTACATTAAGCATTGCAGGCAATATGGCAAGAGATGCAATGATTGGAGATATAGCAGATGAGGTTGATTTGCAAAGTGGTAAACGTCAGGAAGGGGTCCTATATTCAGCAGTTTCTTTTATACAAAAGGTTAATACTGCATTTGGAGCCTTAACTGGAGGCCTTACACTATGGGTTCTAAATATTTCTAAAGATACTCCCACATATGATCAGGCTTATGCATTATTTTTTGTTCAAGGCGTAATTGGGCCGATTTTATTAGTAATCCCGCTCATATTCTTTTATTTCTATTCTTTAGATAAGAAAAGACATTCAGAAATATTAATGAAGATTGAAGAAAGGAATAATTTTTAAGAAAGTAATTTCTCAATTGAAGCAGAAATTCGTTTCCATAAATTCTTTTCAGCAGCAACTGGTTTCTTTGATAAATTATTTAAAAAATGTGCTATCAAGCCTTCCAATGTATCTAAATCATTAGAGGATTTATTAAACTTATTGGTAAGCATTTCTAGTTGGATACTTTGTCTCAAATCAGCATCTTTTTTTAAAGAATCAAGACCAGCTATAAGTTCTAATTTTACACATGCATATTGAAGATTATTCAAATCTGATTTTGTTGGAGAATCTGTATTGAGTTTATTTTTTATTGAAGCGGGTATGTCAGACTTCTCTATATCATCACTTAAATAAGATTCTAAAATATTTATATATGAAGTAATTTTTAATATTTGCTGTTCTTTGGTTTTTTTCTGTTTAATGGAGATTATTTCTTTTTTTAATTGATCCAGTTCTTTTGATTTATTAATATTTTTTAAAGCCTGAATTTCGTCATTAGCTTCATTGGTAGATATTTGACCATCTTTTAGCTGAGCCAATAACTCATTCACTTTAGTTATTTCAGATTCAATAACCTCTTTTTTTGCTGTAAAGAATCTATCAGCTGACTTATTAAATTTTTCCCACAACTTGTTATCAGTCTTTCTTCCGGCCGAACCAGCATTTTTCCATTCATTTTTAAGATCATTGAACTGCTTAATACTTATATCGTTATCTTCGTTTGATATTGCGTTCACCTTTGCTATTAGGCTTTCTTTAGCATTAATAACAATTTGTTCTTGTTTTTTTATAGCATCATTAATTGGTTTCTTAGCTTCTATATAAGCTTTTCTTAATTTATTTAAATCTTTGTCTAATACAGGAGCAAATTCCTGCCATTTATCAAAAGTGCTTCTTAGATACTGAATAAGAAATTTAGCTTGAGGCCATTTAGTTGAATTATTGGAAACATATTCGTTGATTTCTGAAATGATTAATTCTCTTTCTTGAGCATTATTAATTTTTATTTCTTTAAGTTCATCAAAGTACTCTTTACATGGTTCCCAGGCTTTATTTGTTAATTCATTGAATAAATTCCATTGGTCTCTAGAAGCAGGTCTGCTTGATAAATCTAATAATTGCCACTTAGTTTGAATATCATGAATAAGGTGAGCCTGTTTCTTTGGACTATCAAGTGGTGTATCAATCACTTTATTAATTTCACTTATTAACTCTTCTCTTTTAGGGTTAGTAGCAAAAGATGACATTTCATCAAAGTATCTTGATTGGCCAATAGCAAAATTTAATTTATGTCTTAATTTATTAGGTATTTTTCCGATACCTTTAGTTTTAGACATGACATCACGCACTTTTTTTTGAGCGTTTTTAATTGAACCTTTACTAAATAAAGCCTCAGCTTCGTCTAATTGTTTAAATAAATCTTGACTAGTTTCCACAATAATCTCTTTTGATGTTTATAATTATAACAAATGAAAAAGCGAATTCTAACAGGTATTACGACAACTGGTACTCCTCATATAGGAAATTATTTAGGTGCTATCAAACCAGCTCTTGAACTTGCTAAAGAATATGATGAATCTTTTTATTTTTTAGCTGATTACCATGCAATTATAAAAAATTCAAAAAGCACTGAAGTCACAGACTCAGTAAAAAATGTTGCTCTTGCATGGCTAGCATCTGGACTTAATCCAAACAAATCATTTTTTTATAGACAGTCAGACGTACCTGAAATATTAGAGCTTAGTTGGGTATTAAATTGTGTTACAGCTAAAGGTCTTATGAATCGCTCTCATGCATACAAAGCAGCCACAACCCTAAATAAAGACGATGAAGACAAGGGTATAACTATGGGTTTATTTTCTTACCCTATATTAATGGCAGCAGATATCCTAATGTTTAATGCAACTCATGTTCCAGTAGGCGCTGATCAGATTCAGCATATAGAGATGACAAGAGATATTGCCGGAAGGTTTAATCATCTATATAAAAAAACTTTTATACTTCCTGAGGCTATAATTCAATCAACTAACGAGACAGTTCCTGGCATTGATGGTCAAAAAATGTCTAAGTCTTATGGAAATATTATTCCTTTACTATCTACTGAAAAACAACTAAAAAAATCTATTGCTAAGATAGTTACTAATTCTCTGGAGCCTGGCGACCCAAAAGATCCATCAAATTGCACAGTCTTTGCTTTATATAAATATTTTGCTTCAAAACCAATGGTTGATGAACTTTGTGATGATTATAAAAAAGGTATTAGCTGGGGAGATGCTAAAAATAAATTATTTGAAGTTGTAAATAATGAAATTACTCCCATAAGAGAATCATATGAAAAACTCCAAGAAGATAAAGATTTTATAAATGATTTGCTCAGTGATGGTTCAAATAAAGTAAGGCCTATCGCTAAAGAACTTTTAGATTCTATTAGAAGTTCAGTAGGTATTAATAAAATATCTTAATGAAATCGTCTGCCTCAACATGGCTTAAATTTGGTCTATTTACTGTTGGGTTAGGACAATCTTTTGTTTTTGTAATTGTTCCTCCTCTTGCAAGAGATCTTGGTTTGTCAGAAATACAAGCTTCGCTTGTATTTGCTTTCTCAGCTATAGCTTGGGCACTTACTAGTGCAGCATGGGGAAGGGCTAGTGATAAATACGGAAGACGCAACATTGCAATACTTGGGCTTATAGGATACTCAGCCTCTCTATTAGCCATGATAGTTCCATTATTCCTAGTTGAAAAAAATCTTTTAGATATCGTATTTTTATTTCCACTTCTTGTTTTTGGGAGAATGCTTAATGGTCTAATTGGTTCAGCTACAAGACCTGCAACATTTGCATATATAGCTGATACATCTAGTAGGGAAAAAAGAACTGTTAAATTTGCTAGATTAGAGTCGAGTTTTTTAGTTGGAACAGTAGCAGGGCCGCTTATAGGAGGCTTTCTTATTCTAATAACAAAAGAGACTCCTTTTTATGTATTTAGTATATTAGCTTTAATAGCATCTATAGGTATTTATAAAAATGTTGATAACACTGCTAGAGATAAAAAAAGTGTTCTCCAATCAGAAAAAATATCATGGAAATCTAATACCGTTTGGCCTTTTTTGGTATTAGCCTCTATTTCCAGCTTATGTCTTGCATCATTAATTCAAACTATAGGTTTTTATTTGTTTGATGTATTCCCAAATATTGATGATTTACCAATCTTAATAAGCATGACTTTTGCACTTTTATCCATATCAACAATTGTTAGCCAGTACCTTTTTACGGATGCATTTCCTCTATCTAATAATAAATTACTGTTATGCGGTGTTTTATTACTATTATTTTCATATATAACAATGGCTTTATTCCCAAAGATTTCTATTTATTATTTATCCATAATAATAAATGGTATTGGTGGTGGTATGTTAAGACCAGCTATATCTTCATCATTATCTCTATCACAAACACCGGAGCATCAAGGAATTGCAGCAGGCTATCTGGGTTCTGTTTATCCCGTTGGCCATATATTAACTCCTGTTCTTGCAATGCCTATATATGCAATTAATCCATCATATCTATATTATTTTTCATCAATGCTATGTCTTATCTGTTTTATATTTATAATAAGTCATCCTATTTTTAGAAAAGAAATAAGAATATGAAAAAAAGTTTACTAATAATTAATCTAGGCACACCTGATAGTCCATCTTATTTTGATGTTTTTAAATATTTAAGAGAGTTTCTATCTGATGAAAAAGTTTTAAATATTAATCCAATACTAAGATTTATTCTCGTTAACTTTATTATTTGTCCTTTCAGATCTTTTAGTTCCTCTAAAATATATAAAAAAGTTTGGCATAAAGATTATGGTTCTCCGTTACTTCATAATACCAAGGAACTAACTAAGTTATTATCAGAACAATTGGCTGACGTTGATGTTCAATTTGCAATGCGATATCAATCACCTTCTATTGCAACAACTATTGATCAAATGCTTGCCAAGAACCCAGATGAGATAGTCATTCTCCCTTTGTTCCCTCATTATGCTGCAGCTACGACAGGGTCAGTATTTAAAGAAGTATCGAAATGTTTAGCTGATAAATGGGTAGTACCAAAAATTACATTTATAAATCAGTTCTATGACAATGATGTATTTATTAACGCCTGGATAACTAAGGCTAATAAATTTGATATTCACTCATATGATAAAGTAATTTTTAGCTATCATGGCGTTCCTAATAGTCATGTTGACAATGTATATCCCGATTCTTTATGTAAAGATAATAATTGTGAATTAGGGATAACAGATGCTAATAAATTTTGTTATAAAGCAACTGTCTACGAAACAACTAAACTTATAGCTCAGAAGCTAAATTTAGATAGTTCTAAGTACATAGTGTCTTTTCAATCAAGACTCACAAACAAATGGTTAGATCCCTTTACAGATGAGGTTTTAGAAAAACTACCTGCTCAAAATCATAAAAAAGTTTTAGTATTCTCACCAGCATTCACAGCAGACTGTCTTGAGACTATTATTGAGATAGGTGATGAATACCAAGAGCTATTCATTGATGCAGGCGGAGAAGTGCTTGATTATGTCCCTTCTCTGAATTATTCAAATGAATGGGTGGATGCAATTATAGATATTACAAAACTAGGTCATACAAATGTTTAAAAAAGATTTATTAAAAGATAAAAATATATTAGTAACTGGTGGAGGAACAGGACTGGGTAAAGAGATGGCTACTCACTATGCTGAACATGGAGCAAATATATTTATTTGCGGAAGAAGAGAAAACGTCCTTAAGGAAACAGCTAATGAGATTATGGATAAGCATGATGTATCAGTAGAGTACGAAACACTAGATATAAGAGCGCCACAAGATGTTGATAACTATATTGATAGAATCTTTCAAAAATCACCTCTTGATGGTTTGGTTAATAATGCAGCAGGAAATTTTATATCACCAACAAAAGATTTATCGCCTAAAGGGTTTGATGCAATTGCAAACATTGTATTTCATGGTACTTTCTATATGACTCATTCTGTTGGTAAAAGATGGATAGAAAATAATCAAAAAGGTTCAATAATATCTATCCTAACTACTTGGGTATGGACAGGTTCTCCCTACGTGGTTCCATCAGCAATGTCTAAATCAGGCCTAAATGCAATGACACAGTCACTAGCTGCAGAATGGGGAAAATATGGAATTAAAGTGAATGCTATAGCTCCTGGACCTTTTCCAACTAAAGGGGCATGGGATCGTCTAAATCCTGGTGGAGACAATGATTCTGGTTATATGGGAGATATACCCTTACAAAGGGTTGGTGAAATGTCTGAACTACAAAATCTAGCTACTTTTTTGATGGCAGATGGGTGTGACTATTTAACTGGTCAGACAATAGCTATTGATGGTGCACAATATTTAACAGGCGGCGGGTACATTCTCTAAACTTGATAAACTAAGTGATGAAGATTGGGAACAGATGAGAGCTATGATAAGGTCATCTAATAATAAAGATAAAGCTAATAGAAGTTAGAGGGGTATATATGGAAAATTCAATGAATGATATGCAAAGAGTACTGGATGCTCAAAAAAAACATTTTATAGATGAAGGCTCGCCATCAATTGAGTTAAGGGTTGATAGATTAAATCGTTTAAAGTCATTAATAATTGATAATAGGTATGATTTTGTTGATGCGCTAAATGAAGATTATGGAAATAGATCAAAAAATACATCAATAATGACAGATGCCTATAGCATTGTTCCAGATATCAATAATGCTATAAAAAATATAAAAAAATGGACTAAAACTGATAAGAGATCATCTAACTTTCCTTTCGGACTATTTGGTGCAAAGTCATATGTAAGACACGAGCCCTTAGGTACAGTTGGTATGGTTTCTCCTTGGAATTTTCCTGTAAATTTATCATTTAAGCCCTTAGCTGCAATCTTTGCTGCAGGTAATCAAGTTATGCATAAACCAAGTGAGCTAACACCCTTAACAGCAGCTCTCATTAAAGATTTGTGTGACAAATCATATGATGAAAATGAATTTGCAACTTTTTTAGGTGGACCAGAAGTTGGTGAGGCTTTTACTAAACTTCATTTTGATCATCTTTTATATACAGGGTCAGGAAATATTGGTAAACATGTTATGCAGTCAGCATCACAAAATTTAGTTCCAGTGACTCTTGAGCTTGGAGGTAAGTCACCTGTAGTGATTGGTAATTCTGCTGATATGAAAGTTTCAGCTAAAAGAATTATGTTTGGTAAAACACTTAATGCTGGACAAATATGTTTAGCACCAGATTATGTAATCGTTCATAAAGACAAGAAGGAAGAATTTATCAAAGAAGCCGAAAATGCTATTAAAGAATTTTATCCATCTATTAAGGATAATGATGACTATTCATCCATCATTAATGAACGTCACTATAATAGAATTAATTCACTGGTTGATGATGCAAAAGAGAAGGGTGCACATATAAATCAAATTAATCCCTCTAGTGAAGATTTCTCTCAACAGCAATTTTATAAAATACCACCAACTATCGTTACTAATGCTACTGATGATATGAAAATAATGAATGAAGAAATATTTGGACCTGTGTTGCCAGTAATTGAATACGATGAACTTGACGATGCTTTATCAACAATTAACTCTAAAGATAGACCTCTTGGTTTATATTATTTCGGCACTGATAAATCTGAGGAATCAAAAATAATGAATAATACGTCCTCAGGTGGTGTCACTATAAATAACGTTGTTGGACACATTCAGCAAAAAGATCTTCCTTTCGGTGGAGTTGGGCCTTCAGGTATGGGAAGGTATCAATCTTATGATGGTTTTAAGAACTTCTCTAATCCTAGAGCTTTTTATAAAGATGTTGGATTTAAATTTGATAAATTATTTGATGGAATTAGACCTCCATATACAAAAAGCATTGAAAATCTTTTAAAAAGTTTATTAAAGTAGTTTTTTGTGTATAAGCTTCCTCTTAGATTAGCTTTTAAGTATTTTAAATCTAATAAAGGTGGAATATTTTCGTTTACATCATTTTTAGCTGTCACTGGTTTAACTATTGGCGTATCTAGTTTAATAATAGTTATGTCTGTAATGAATGGCTTTGAAAAAGAGTTACAAGACAGAATTTTAGGCGTTGTACCTCATGCAGTTATTTATTCAGATGAGCCAATAGCTAATTATGAGGAACTAATTAGTGAATTGAAATTATCTGAAGGAATTGAAGAAGCAGTTCCATACATTTCATTTCAAGCCTTGATAACATCTAATTCAGTTAGCAAAGGAGTTTCTGTTAACGGCATAGATGTAAAGTCAGAGAATAAAATCTCTATTCTTCCTGATTATATGATTTATGGAAAACTCGATAGCTTAACTGATGATAATACAATTGTTATAGGCTCGTGGCTTGCATCTTATCTTGGTATTTTTATTGGCGACACCATCACAATAACAACTTCTGATATAAAAACTTCTATAATTGGGTCTTACCCAAGGTCTGTATCACTGAAAGTTGTTGGAATTTTTGAGCTTAGAGCCGAAATAGATCAATCTTTGGTTTTAATATCACATAAATTAGCTCAAAAATTTAAATCATTAAATAACGAAACTTTGTCTATTAGATTGAAAACATCTAATTTGTTTATTGCAGATAAGATAGCTTATTTTGCTATACCAGATAATACAGGTTTAATGTCCTCTTCCTGGAAAGAAACCCACGGAACACTATTTGAAGCAATCCAGTTTGAAAAATTATTAATAAGCTTGATGTTATTTTTGATAGTTGCAGTTGCATCTATACTGGTTTTATCCACTATTGTTATGACAGTTAAATCAAAAGAAAGAGAAGTTGGCATTCTCAAAACTATAGGAGCTAACAATTTACAACTAGTAATGATTTTTTTCTTTCAGGGATTAATGGTAAGTTTTATAGGACTTTTAATGGGTTTAATTTTAGGATTAATAATTACATTTAATATAAATAATTTTATTACTTTCTTAGAAAATGTTATGAATCGAAATCTATTAGAAGCATATTTTATAAACTATTTTCCTTATTATGTTGACTATAAACAAATTGGTTTAATATGTTTTATATCACTTGTCATCAGTTTATTAGCATCATTATTACCAGCACTAAGAGTTATTAAGCTTAATCCAATAGAGATACTTAGACATGAATAAAATAACCTGTACAAATATTGCTAAAACTTTTGTTGTTGAGGGTAATAATATTAAAGTTTTAGAGAATATAAATCTAACTATAGAAAAGGGTGACTTGGTAGCAATTTCTGGTCAATCAGGTGCAGGAAAATCTACACTCTTGCACATTATTGCCTCACTGGACGAGGCTTCATCGGGTAATATTCTCTATGATGAAAAACCAATAGAAGGACATACAAATTTTGCTTTAAGTAATATTCGTCTTAATAATTTTGGTTTTGTATATCAATTTCATCATTTATTAGAAGATTTAACTGTTCTTGAAAATATTATGATTCCTTTACAACTTGCAGGACATACGACAAAGCAAAATGTATACAATATTATTGATGAAGTAGGTCTATCTTCAAGAGTCAATCATTTACCATGGAAATTATCCGGTGGTGAGAAACAAAGAGTAGCAATAGCAAGAGCTTTGATTAATAATCCAGATTTTATATTTCTTGATGAACCTACTGGAAATCTGGATGAAGAAAATGCTTCGATCATTCAAAATCTTTTACTAGAAATTTCTAAAAGAAATAATATTGCTTTAGTGACCGCTACTCATGATAATAACTTCATTGAAAGTTTTAATAAAACCTATTACCTAAAAGACTTTAATTTAGTAGAGGCTTAGATGACAGAATTTATAATTGCAGGCGGACCTTTTATGTGGCCATTACTAGCTTGTAGTATTTTAATTATTACTATTTCCATTGAACGTCTTTGGTTTCTTCAGATTAGGCTTGTATCACCCAAAGGTTTAACCAATCAAATTGTTAATCTCTTTAATAAGAATCTTATTAATAACAAGCAAGCAGATGAGATATCAGAATTATCATCACTTGGGTTTTTACTAATCTCATGTATTCAATACAAAGATCTACCTCGAGAAAATTTAGAATCTAAAATTGAAGAAAAAGCTGTAGAAATAAAATATTCCTTGGAGCGAAATTTGAATATGCTCGGAACAATTGCAACTATTAGTCCACTTCTAGGACTTCTTGGAACAGTCATAGGTATGATTGCTGCCTTTACTGGGCTCAGTGAAGTGACTGGTGCCAATCCTGATGCATTAGCAGCTGGCATATCACAAGCTTTAATTACAACAGCTTTTGGTTTGTTTATAGCTGTGCCTGGTTTAGTTTTGCATAAATACTTCGAACAGAAGGTATCTTACTTGTTAATTACATTGCAAATAGAGGTATCGCGCTTTATAGATGTAATTAATAAATGAAATTTATAAATCAACAAAAAACATCTTTTTCAATAGAAATTACACCTCTTATTGATATTGTTTTTTTATTAGTAATTTTTTTTGTTGTAACTTCAAAGGTTGGTGACTCTCAATTTCTTAGTTTAGATCTTCCAAAAACTGAATCTTTCGAATATAACGTTGTCGAATCTAATAATGAGATTTCTATAACTTCAGATGGAAGTATTTATATAAATGAAATTGTTTACAACATAAATAATATAAAGGAGATTGAACAAGCTATTTTTGAATTAGATAATCAAAGTAATTCAATCATATTAAGCGCTGAAGCCACCTCTCTTCATATTTGGATTGTAGGTATAATGGATATTCTTAATAAAAATGGATTTAATGAAGTTCAAATACGAACTATAGAAAAATGAAATCAGGTAGTTTAAGAAGAGTATTAGGCTATACCTATAGATATAGGTGGTCATTTCTAATCAGCGTTATTGGCTTTATATCATTTGCTGCAGCAGATATTGCTGCTGTAGATTGGTTGAGAAGAATAATTAGTTATATAGATTCAGATGATGAAAGTTTAAATACTTTACTTGCAATGTCATTAATATTTATTGCAATAGGAAGGGGTCTTGGATTCTTTATTGGTAATTATTTTATGTCGCGTGTTGGTTTTGGAATAGTTCATGATTTAAGAGCTGAATTATTTCAAAAATTACATGATCTACCAAAGTCATATTTTGATGCCAACCAGTCTGGCCAATTAATTAACAGAATTACTTTTACAACAACACAAGTATCTGGCGCTGCATCAAATGCAGTTAAAACTTTTGTTAGAGAAGGGTTTCTTCTTATTGGCTTATTTGTTTATCTTTCTATTTTAAATTTTAAATTAACTATACTTCTGGTTGGAACAGCTCCATTGATTGCTTTGATTGTCTATGTTGCAGGTAAGAGACTAAAAAAACTTGCAACTAAAATTCAAACAGCAATGGGAGATGTTACTCATATTGCGTCTGAAGCAGTAGATGGTCATGTTGAAATAAAAAGTTTTAATGCAGAGAGCTATGAAAATAAAAGGTTCCTTGAAGCAAATGCATCAAATAAAAATCAAAATTTAAAATTAGAAGCTACAGGTAACCTTGCTACCCCAATTATCCAAATATTGGTCTCAATTTCTTTGGCTTTGGTAGCTTATTTTGCCTTAGGTTCTCAACTTGGAATTAGTTTAGATGCCGAAACTTTTGTAGCTTTTTTTACAGCTGCTGGTTTGATGGCTAAACCCATACGACAACTATCAAATATAAATATTATTGTTCAAAAAGGTTTGGCTGCAGCTAATGAAATATTTGATCAATTAGATCAGCAAAATGAGGATAATTCAGGTGATATTGATTCACTTATATTGGGAGATATAGATTTTAAAAATGTATCTTTTTCATATAATACTGGTGGCTTAATAATCGATAACATATCTTTTTCAATTGCTAAAAATGAAACTATCGCCATTGTTGGTAAGTCTGGTTCAGGTAAATCAACAATAGCTAATTTAATTCCACGTTTTTATAACCATACATCAGGAGATATTTTAATTGATGGGATTTCAGTTAATGAATATTCTCTTCAACACTTAAGATCATCTATTTCAATTGTTAATCAGTCTCCATCATTATTTAACGACACCATTGCTAAAAATATTGCATACGGTGATGATGAAATAGATGTTGAAAAGTTAAAAGAGTCTGCATTACAAGCAGGCTGTATAGAGTTTATTGAAAGCTTGCCTGAAGGCTTTGAATCTGAAATAGGTGATGATGGTGTGCTCTTGTCAGGAGGACAAAGACAAAGACTAGCTATTGCTAGAGCTTTCTATAAAGATTCTCCAATCATTATATTAGATGAGGCTACATCATCTCTAGACACAGAATCTGAATTAATAGTTCAAGAAGCTCTTGAAAAATTAATTACCAATAGAACAACTATAGTAATAGCACATAGACTATCAACTATAGAAAATGCTTCTAGAATAATTGTTTTAGATAATGGGGTCATATCAGAAACAGGAACTCATTCAGAATTATTAGATAATAAAGGTATATATCAGTCACTTTATAAGAATAAATTTGAAGACTCTCCTAAGAAAAAATCCAAAGCTCCCAAATCATCTCAACTATATATTCCAGAATTTGAAGATGAGTATAATTCCAGTATTGTTATAGACAGTTGGTATAAAAAAAGTTTATGGCTCTATCTCTTATTACCTTTTTCTTTAGTTTTTTCATACTTAACAAATCGAAGAAGAAGAAAGTTTGTTAAATCTAAAAAACTTAGTTATAAATCGGACATTCCATTAATTGTTGTTGGTAATTTAACAATTGGCGGAACTGGAAAGACACCTTTAGTAGCATATATAGCTTCTGAATTAGTTAAAAAAGGCTATAAACCAGGTTTGGTTAGTAGAGGTTATGGTGGAAAATTTCGTGAAACTCTGCATGTAACAAATGACACACCTGTAAAGCAGACTGGTGATGAGGCCCAAATTCTTTCAAAGTTAAATTTACCATTTTATATTGATAAAAATAGAGTGCGAGCCATTAAAACACTGGAAGAGAATCATGACTGCGATGTCATCATCTCTGATGATGGTTTACAACATTACAATATGAATAGAGATATAGAAATCGTAGTTATAGATGGTAAGAGACGTTTTGGTAATAATCTTACTTTCCCAGCAGGTCCATTAAGAGAGTCAAAAACAAGACTTAGTAGTGTTGATTTTATTGTTAATAATTCTGGACCTACCCAAGAAGATGAGCATCTTATGAATATCAGTCCTGCTAAATTTGTCCACTTAAAATCTGGTAAATCCTATCCCATTGAAAAATGGCCAATGCATAAACAAGTTCATGCTGTTGCAGGCCTAGGAAATCCTGGAAGATTTTTTGACTTGCTTGCTAGGCTGGGATTCGAAATTATTAGACATCCTTTTCCTGACCATCATAATTTTGATGAATCTAATATATTTTATTTAGACCATCTTCCTATAATTATGACTGAAAAGGATGCTTCAAAATGTAGATCTTTTGATAATAATAAAATTTGGTACTTAACAATTGAAGCTGATGTTTCTGATAAGTTTATAGAAGAGCTCGATAGCAAATTAAAAACACTTAATTAAGATGGAAACTAATTTTGTTATTCTTATTCCGTCAAGAATTGGCTCAACTCGGTTAAGAAAAAAACCTCTTATAGATATTAACGGCATGTCATTGATTGAAAGAGTCTATAAAAATTCAATATCAATCTCGAATAACTCTTATATTGCTACAGATTCTGATGAAATTTTAAATCATGCTCAAACATTTACTAAAAATGTAATCAGTACCAATAACAAGCATATTTCTGGTACTGATAGAATTTTTGAAGCTGCAAAAAAACTTAAAATTGATGATGAGACTTTAATAATTAACCTTCAAGGGGATGAGCCATTTATGCCAATTGATTTAGTCAATCAGTTAATAAATGATTTTAATAACAATGAATGTGATGTCATTAGTGCCTGCCACCCAATTAAGGACCTTAATGATTTAGAAAATCCTAATTGCGTTAAAGTTCATTATGATAATAAAAATTATGCTAAGAGTTTCCAAAGAAAACCTATTAATAAAGATACCTATGAAAGGCATATAGGAATCTATGGTTATAAGATGAAAACTTTGAAGAAGTTGGTTAATTTAAAGCCAACACAAAACGAATTAATACATAAATTAGAGCAATTAAGATTTATGGATAATAACTACACTATCTTTATGAGTAAATATCTATCTGAAGTGCCCTCAGGTATTGATACTCAAGAAGATGTCGATAATGCTATAAAATATTTATTGTCTAATGAAAATTGAAGAAAATGCGTTCATCAATAATTCCCTTGGAATTAATTCACGATGTAAGCTTTTAGCTAATTTAGAAAGCATAGAAGATTTAAATAATATAGAAGCTTTGATAAATGCTCATAAGAAATATTATATTTTAGGCGAGGGTACAAATATTATCCCACCGTCTTTTTATGATGGGCTAATTTTAAAAGTTGAGTTCAACAATATTAACAATAACAACAATATATTGAGTGTTGGAGCATCATATAACTGGTCAGAGTTAGTTGCATTTTGTATAAGAGAAAATATAAATGGTTTTGAAAATCTGATTGATATACCGGGCAGTGTTGGAGCTAGCCCAATTCAGAATATTGGTGCTTATGGAGCAGAGGTTTCTAGATTGATAGATAGTATTGATTATTTCTGTTTAGATTCATTTTCTAAAAAATCTTTTTCAAATACAGAGTGTCATTTTTCATACAGAGATTCAGCCTTAAAGAATTCACATTACCTAATTTATAACATTAATTTTAAATCAAATCTCAAGAAAAATATTTCGTATCAATACAAAAGCATAAAAAAATATATAAACGATAATTTAATTAATCCAGACAATCTAATGATCGGAGATATCGCCAAAATAATATCAACTATACGATCAGAAGCATTGCCAAATCCAAACAAAATTCATAATGCAGGAAGCTTTTTTAAAAACCCAATCGTTGATAAAAATTTAATAAATTTTAAAAACTTTACAGAAGAACAATTAATTATTTGGAACTATTCAAATTCTTTGGTAAAAGTTGGTGCTGCAAGACTTATAGAGCTAATCAAAGATAAGTTAATACCATCTAAAAATGTTTCAATTTATAAAAACCATTCATTAGTTTTAATAACCAATGGCAAAGCTTCACAAAATGAGGTTCTAGATTATGCATCTCAAATAAATCAATTAGTATATAAAAATTTCAATATATCTCTTGAAATCGAACCAAACATAATTAATTAATTATGTTTATCTGGTCTTCAATAGCACACCTCATTGCGCTAACTAGTCCAGGTCCTGACACTGCAATAATTATCAGACAAGTAAACTTGTATGGAAGAGTTGCTGGAATATATGCTGCCTTTGGAATTGGCATTGGTATTTATTTGCACTGTCTTTTAGCTATTAATGGAATATCATTATTTATTATTTCTAATGATTTATATAAATTTATAATTAGTCTAATAGGAAGTGTTTATATAATTTATCTAGGAATTATGATGGTTTTGCCAAGTACTATTTCCACAAACAACACCAAAATAAACAATACTTCAATTCGAAATAGTTTTTTATCTGGATTAATTACTAATATATTTAATGTAAAAGCTTTTATTTTTTTTGTGTCTCTTTTTTCAATTCTTATAGACTCTATTGAAGGAATATTTTTTTATATCTACCCAATATACTTCTCAATAACATCCTCGTTATGGTTTGTATTTTTGAGCTATCTATTAACTTCATCTAAACATATTAATATTCAAAGTAGTAATTTGATTAATAGATTGTTAGCTATAATACTATGTAGTATAGGCGTATTTATTTTTATAAAATCTATTCATGAGTATTTCTAAAATAGCAAAGAATATAAAAAGTGATAAATCAGATTTTCCACCCGTACATCTATGGGAGCCTGAATTATGCATAGGTCAGGAAATTACTATAAACAGAGAAGGGGATTGGCTTTATAATAACTCTCCGATCAAAAATACTAAACTAGTCAAACTATTTAGTTCAGTTTTAAGAAATGATAATGGAAGTTATTTTTTAGTTACACCTTATGAGAAAGTTCCAGTTTTCTCAGAGTTAGCCCCTTATGTAATTACAGACTTTGATATAAGCGATAAGATTATCACTCTTCATACTAATCTAGATTATTCATTCCCATTAAATGATCAAAACACAACAAGATTAGTAAAATATCAAAATACAATAATTCCATTAGTCCATGTGAGAAATGGCATTGATGGGTTTTTTAATAGAGCAACTTACTATAAGTTAGTTGATCTAGCGCTTGAAGAAAATATCATTATTAATAATATATTGCATATCAAAAGCGGTTCAGGCCATTATTCATTAGGCACCATTGCATAAAAAAGCTACATTACCATCTAAAATCTGTTTGATTTGTCAGAAAGAATTTAAATGGAGAAAGAAATGGGAAAAAGATTGGAAAGAAGTTAAGTATTGCAGCGAAAGATGTAAAAGATCTAAGAATTCAAAGACTCTTCAATCCAATCATTAATATAGTCTTCTAAAATGTCTAACGGAAGCGATCCTCTCTTAAGAAGTTCATGGTGAAAATCTTTAATATCATATTTATCGCCTAATTCTTTTTCTGCTTTATTGCGTAATTCAAGCATTTTCAATTGACCAATTTTATATGCTAAAGCTTGACCAGGCCATGCTATATACCTATCAACTTCATTTTCTATATCAAGCTTAGATTTAGCTGTGTTTTCTACAAATAAATCTATCGCCTCTTGTCTAGACCAATTCTTGTAATGCATTCCTGTATCAACAACTAAACGAATAGCTCTCCACATATCATAAGTTAATTGACCAAATTTATCGTAAGGATCATCATATAGATTCATGAACTCTCCCAATTCTTCACTATACAAACCCCAGCCCTCAACAAACGCAGTAAAGCTTTGATATTTTCTAAATGTAGGAACATTTTCTAATTCTTGTGCTATTGATATTTGAAAGTGATGTCCTGGAACTGCTTCATGGACTGTTAATACTGGAATCTCATACTTAGGTCGAGATTCTGGCTTATACAAGTTAGCGTAAAAGTAACCAGGCCTACCTTTGGCTGGTGAGTTGTAATATGCAGTTGTAGTGTATGGTGCTGATTCAGCTGGTATTGGAATAACTCCATATGGAGCTCTTGGAAAGACCTTGAATATTTTTGGGAGTAGCGGATCTATTGATTTCGCCATAATCAGATAAGCATTTAATAAATCTTCTGGATTATCATAATAAAACCTAGGACTTGTTCTTAGGTAGTTAAGAAATGATTTAAAATCTCCATCCCAATCCAAGTCAGTAATAATCTGCTCCATTTCTTTTCTAATTCTTAGGACTTCTTTTAGTCCAATATCATGAATTTCATCAGGAGTTAAGTCTGTTGTGGTGTGATATCTAGCTGCATATTCATACCATTTATCTCCTCCTGGAACACCATTAAGTCCAATACTTGATCTTGAGTTTGGTAAATAAGTATTTTTAAGAAAATTATTTAAATCAACATAGGCAGGAATAATTTGTGACTTAATTAATAGAGTTGCTCTATTAATCAAATCTTCTTTCTCACCTTTATTAAAAAAAGAATTATCTGCAGTTAAAAAAATCTTTAGATAAGGGTTATCTACAATCTCTGAATTTAATATATTATCAATTTGTAATATTACTTGCCTAGTAACAAGTTGTGGTTGCGTATAACCTTTTTTCAAACCATCTTCTATGTTGGTTTTTGTATTAGCTATATTGTCAGCATATTTAGAAAGTCTTATTAACCAATCTTCATAGTCTTGCTTAGATTCATAAACTAACCTATCTCCAGTCTCAAAATAACTTTGAACCCCACCTCTTTGATTTAAGCTCATATAATAGGAGGGGTATTCTGCAGCTTCTATTGAGTTATTAAGACTAATTCTTTTTAATTTATAGTTTAATTTATTATCGCTATTTAGCTTTTCATAATTAAACCTATTTAGGTTGATTAAATCCTTTTGAAGCTTAGCTTTATTCTTAACAAATTCTTGAATGCTATTAGATGTAATATCTTGATTAAAACTCTTGTTACCCAAGAGCGATGCAAATATTGGTCTATCTTTTAAGTTTTGTTCCCATTGGTTTGAAAGATATTTTTCAAATACTATATTTTCATCTATTACTTGTTTTTGAAGATCATCGCCTAAGTTAACATTACTATCAATTTGACATGCAGAAGTAAAAAATATTAAAAAGATTGATAGACTAGTTTTTTTATTAAAAAAAACCATTACATATTTGGATAATTGGGGCCACCTGGACCTTCAGGACTAACCCAATTAATGTTTTGAGATGGGTCTTTTATATCGCAAGTTTTACAATGAACACAATTTTGAGCATTAATTACAAATTTCTTTTCGTTATCTTTTTCAACGACCTCATAAACACCTGCTGGACAGTATCTCTGAGCCGGTTCATCGTAGAGAGGTAAGTTAATACTAATTGGTATTGATGGATCTTTTAATTGTAGGTGACACGGCTGATCTTCTTCATGGTTAGTATTTGATAGATATACTGATGAAAGCTTATCAAATGAATAAACCCCATCAGGTTTTGGGTAATCAATCTTAGGCATTTCGTCTGCTTTTTTAAGGCATGCGTAATCTGGAGTAGAGTGGTTTAATGTAAAGGGTAGATTGCCTCTAAATATAAATTGGTCAATAACATTCATAGCTGCTCCTATTAAGGCTCCAAATTTATGGAAAATAGGGCCAAAGTTTCTAGATTTATATAATTCTTCATATAACCATGAGTCATGAACTTTATCGTCATATGAAATACCTGTAGAGATATCGTTATTAAGATTTTGATAGATGTGTTCACCAGCTATAAGTCCTGATTTCATTGCGGTATGTGAACCTTTTATTTTTGAAAAGTTAAGAGTCCCAGCATTATCACCAATTAATAAGCCTCCAGGGAATTCCATTTTTGGTAATGACTGAAGACCACCTTTTATTAGTGCACGAGCACCATACGATCTTCTTTCAGCACCTTCAAGATATTTTTTTATAGAAGGATGTGTTTTCCATTTTTGAAACTCATCAAATGGACTTAAATGTGGGTTTTTGTAATCTAAAGGCACAACAAATCCTATATATGCTTCTTTGTTCTCCCCATGGTAAAAATATGATCCAGCTGGAGTATCTGTTGATGTCGGCCACCCATTTGTATGTATTACAAGGCCTTCCTCATGCTTATCTTCTTGAAGTTTCCAAACTTCTTTAAAACCTATACCATAATGTTGAGGATCTTTATCTTTAGATAAGTCAAATTTTTCAATAATCTCTTTACCTAAATGACCTCTACAGCCTTCACCTAAAATTGTATATTTTGCTCTTATTTCAATACCTGGTTCATTGCCGGGTTTAAGTTCTCCACTTGCATCAATACCCATATCTCCAGTTTGAACGCCTACAACTTTATCTCCTTCATATAATAGTTTACTTGCAGGAAAACCTGGAAAAATTTCTACACCAAGATTCTCAGCTTGCTCTGCCAACCATCTGCATAGATTACCAAGACTTATTACATAATTTCCATGATTGTTCATAGTCGGCATAATAAAAGCGGGTACAGGCAAACTTATTTTTTCAAGAAGAAATAAAAGTTTATCTTTTTTAACAGGCACATTTAATGGAGCATTTAAATCTTTCCAATTAGGAATTAATTCGTCAAGAGCTGTAGTTTGAAATACATTACCCGATAAAATATGAGCTCCTATTTCAGAACCTTTCTCAAGTAAGCATATAGAATAGTCTGTACCATTTTCTTTATTCATTTGAGCAAATTTAATTGCTGTCGATAATCCAGAAGGACCACCGCCAACGACGACTACATCATATTCCATAGTTTCTCTTTCCATACTTAACCTCAAATATTGTTGTAAAATGCACAAAAGGAATTACAATTGTGCAGTATTACTGATTATAACTATCATTTATAATCTTAGACACAATATTTACTACAAAAATATATATAAATTATGAAAATATTAGTACCAATTAAGAGAGTTGTTGATTACAACGTTAAAGTTAGGCCTATGCCGGATAACTCAAATGTTGATTTAAATAATGCAAAAATGTCTGTCAATCCGTTTTGTGAAATAGCTTTAGAAGAGGCTGTCCGTATTAAAGAAGCTGGTAATGCCGAAGAGGTTATTGCTATTACGGTTGGCAAAAGTGAATCCCAAGAACAATTAAGAACAGCTTTGGCTTTAGGAGCTGACAGAGCTATTCTAATTGAAACAGATTCACTACTTGAACCTTTAGCTATTTCAAAGGTATTAGCAAAAGTCGTTGAACAAGAACAACCCGACCTAGTAATTTTAGGAAAACAAGCTATAGATGGTGATAATAATCAAACAGGACAAATGCTTGCAGCTCTTCTAGATTGCCCTCAAGCGACAAATGCATCAGAAGTTATCTTAGACGAATCAAGCGTTACTGTAACTAGGGAAATTGATGGTGGACTTCAAACATTAAAATTAAATAAACCTGCTGTAGTAACCACAGACCTAAGACTTAATGAACCAAGATATGCATCATTACCAAACATAATGAAAGCCAAGAAAAAAGAGTTAACTGTTACTAATATATCTGATCTCGGTGTAGATGTTAGTCCACGAACTGAGCTGCTTTCAGTTGAACTACCGCCATCAAGAGATGCTGGTATTGTTGTTGAATCTGTTGATGAGTTGGTTGAAAAACTTAAAAATGAAGCGAAGGTGATCACATGAGTATATTAGTAATTGCAGAACATGATAATTCCTTAATAAAGGGAGCTACTTTAAATACAGTTGCAGCAGCTTCTCGTTTAAATGCTGAGGTGACTCTTCTTGTTGCCGGTTGTGATATATCTGGCGTTTTAGATGAAGCTAAAAAAATCTTAGGAGTTTCTAAGATAATTTCTTGCGATGATGAGTTATATAAAAACTTTCTTGCTGAGGATTTTTCAAAATTAGTTTTAAGTATTGCTGATTCATATTCTTATATATTTGCACCTGCAACAACATTTGGTAAGAATTTAATGCCTAGGATTTCAGCCAAACTAGACACACAACAAATATCAGATATTATTTCTGTTGAATCAGAAGATACATTCAAAAGACCTATATATGCTGGAAGCTGTATAGCTACTGTTAAGTCCAATGATTCTGTTAAGTTGATCACAGTTAGAGCTACAGCTTTTGATCCAGTAACACTTGATAATAATGATGTGCCTGTTGAATCAATTGGTGCAGTTGATGCATCTAAAATTAGCGAATTTGTTTCTGAAGAAATAGCGAAAAGTGATAGGCCTGAATTAACTGCTGCTAATATTGTTATCTCTGGCGGCCGTGGAATGCAGTCAGGTGATAATTTTCATTTACTTGACTCTATCGCAGATAAATTAGGAGCTGCCGTTGGAGCTTCAAGAGCAGCTGTAGATGCAGGTTTCGTTCCAAATGACTATCAAGTAGGTCAAACTGGTAAAATAGTAGCACCTGATTTATATATTGCAGTCGGTATATCTGGTGCTATACAGCATTTAGCTGGCATGAAAGATTCAAAAGTAATTGTTGCTATTAATAAAGATGAGGATGCTCCTATCTTTCAGGTAGCTGATTATGGTTTAGTAGCTGATTTATTTACTGCTTTGCCAGAACTAGATTCAAAACTTTAAATATTTTTTAATATTTTTACTTCAATAGGGCTTTGTAGCCCTATTTTTTTTCTTATTCATATGTAGAATAAAGTAATGTATATACAATATATAACTTTTATTTTAAAAGATGGCTGAAAATAGATTCTTTTATTTTTATGCTGCGCTCTCTATATCATTCATATTTTTGTTTGTTTTTTTTACATTAAGTTCATTTGGTCTTATACAGTCATCGGAAGGCGCTGGTTTAATTGGGGAGGCATCAAGGTGGTGTGAAAGAGTTTCTGGCGGCCTTTTCAGGGAACCATTAAATACTCTTAGTAATCTAGGCTTTATGGTTGTTGGACTGTATATGTTTTGGATCATATGTAACGACAGACAAAACTCCACTAATCCCTTTATAGGAATTACACCAATATCCTTGCTCTATGCGTCTGTTGTTATTTTTCTTGGTCCAGGATCAATGCTTATGCATGGAACAAATACTGTGTGGGGTGGTTGGGCAGATAATCTTAGTATGATCATGTTTATAATACTTCCATGGCTTTATAATATATACAGCATGTCCAATTGGACTTCTAAACAATTATTATCAATCTACGTATCCATAGTAATTATATATTCAATCTGGAGATGGTTTACAGACTGGGGTCTGGGTATAAATTTTAATCTTTTTGGTGTGTCAATAGGTTTGTGGGCTATATCAGAGACGCTTTATAGGTTTTGGTCACCTTCATTTAGATTTCTATCAGGTTTTGTAGGCTTTGTTGTTTTAATGTTATTCGGAACTATGCCAAATGAGGTATTTAGTAACTTCTCTGAGTATTGGTGGGTTATCTTGTTTTGGTTACCTGGATTATTAGCTACAAATAAGCCACTTAATACAAGGACTTACAAATGGTATTTTCTTGGAATGATTGCATATTTTTCAGCATTTGCAATATGGCTAACTGGGGTTCCAGATAATGAATTATGTGAACCAGATTCAATTATTCAAGCCCATTCAATCTGGCACTTACTATCAGCTTTAGCTACTTACTTCTTCTTTTTACATTTTAGAGACGAGAAAGTCTCAAGTTAAAGAGGTCTATCTCCCTCTAAAGGTAATTCTGCCAACTGTTAAATCATAGGGAGTCATCTCTACTTTAACTTTATCACCAGTTAAAATTCTAATGTAATGCTTACGCATTTTTCCTGATATATGGGCAGTAATAACGTGATCGTTTTCTAGTTTTACTTTAAATTTAGTATTAGGCAAAGTTTCAATAACTTCACCTTCAAACTCTAGTGCATCTTCTTTTGACATGACCGCTATTTTACACTATTAATTAGTTATTTATTATCTTTATAAGCTAAAAGAAGTGAGATGGTTTGAACTACAAGAACTACAATAAAGGAAAGTATATTTAATGGAATGTTAAAAGGTCTCAATTCATCAACTCCAATACCAACAGCAAGTCCGTTGTAAAAAGGCATAGTAATAACTGAAATCATAAAACCCAGAATCATACACAAACTTAAAAGTGAAGCTATGGAATGCATATTCTTCTTCCATATCAAATAAAGTCCTAAAAAAGCTATCATGAAGTTTGTTGCCAATCTCCAAACCTCATGAACTCTTGAATGCTCATCCCAGTCAGGATTAAATAGATGAGTATCGCCAATATCCAATAATAATGGACCTATGCCTGCTAATATTAAGCAAAGTGAAGTTAATAACTTAGGTATCGTCATTCGTTGGTATTCTTCCTTTTAAAAATTCTGGCATAAAGCTTATATTTGAATGATCGTTAATTCTAATACACTTATTTTTAATAGTTCCAATTTCTTTAATTGATGTTGTGACAATATCACCATCTTTAAGTAATTTACCTTGAGTTGCGCCAACACCTGAAGGTGTTCCTGTAAATATAAGATCTCCAGTATTTAATGTTAGGAATTCTGATATGTAAGAAATAATATCTGGAACTGTAAATATTAAGTCATCGGTACTTGATTCTTGTCTTAATTCATCATTTATATAG
Organism: uncultured SAR86 cluster bacterium; assembly: GCA_964276145.1. Lineage (GTDB taxonomy): Bacteria > Pseudomonadota > Gammaproteobacteria > Magnimaribacterales > D2472 > SCGC-AAA076-P13. Next base: position 26,855 of record CAXYDN010000007.1, read on the forward strand.
CATTCAAGGTGAAGAGCATCTTTATTGACAACCAAATCTGGAGATACTAAGTAAGGACCTATAGGTCCAAATGTATCAAAGGATTTGCCAAGATTGAATTGAGGAGGAGTGGCGTGAAATTGAACAGCTCTATCTGAGATATCTTGTCCTACTGTTAATCCAGCCACATGATTCCAAGCAGCTTCTTTCGATATGTTTTTACCTTCTTTGCCTATCACAAGGACAAGCTCTGCCTCATAATCAACAATATCACTCTTCATTTCAACATTGTCAAAAGGCCCAACAATACAACTAGTATGTTTTGTAAAGACCATTGGAAATGGTGGAATCTCCATGCCACTTTCTTCAGCATGCGCTCTATAGTTCAGACCTACAGCAAAACAATTTCTAGAATCTGTTACTGGTGGTCCTAACAAAGAGTTTTCTATTAATCCTGTTGGTTCAAAGTTATCAATTTTGGTAGATAACTCATGTAAATCATCTAATGAGTTTAGAATTTTTGACGGATCTGATGTGATCTTACCTTGTGAAATTGTATTAATATCATAATAGGAATCACCATGGATAAGTGCTGATTTACCATTAATATTTGCTAACTTAAATCCCATTATGACTCCTTGATAAAATTACTTATTGATATTATTTAACTGTAAAAATTTGAATGTTATTTTTTAAAGGGGGACGTGGTAAGAATAAATAATTTAAACTTACCACATCTATGCATTTCTAAATAATTAGAAATTTGCTCTATATCTCATCCCAACTTCTCTACCTGGTTGAAGATAACCAACATGAGAACCACTAACAAGTGGAAGATCGACTCCAAATGATTGACCAACTTCATTTGTTACATTTCTACCAAACACAACCAATGACCATTTATTATCATCAGCTTCAATACCTATACGAACATTAACTTTTGTTGTTTCAGGGGACAGATTAAAAGGATCTAGATCATTTTGTGTAAAGTATTCATCAATTTTATTTACATCAGCTCCGAGAACTACATTGAATCCATTTGCTGTATTTATTATATATTTCGAATATAGTGAAGATGACATTTCTGGTGCGTTAACCCCTGTTTTACCTTTTAGATCTTGAGAACATGTTCCATAAATTGTCATCGGCCCCATTGGAGTATTAACAGTATTATTATTAGCAGCTCTGAAAGCAATATCTTGAGCAGCAGTACATCCTCCAATAAACTCATCAAACGTGAAGTCAAGATAAGTAAAAGCTCCGCCTACATATAGACCATCAAGAGGAGACCATTCAAAGTCGCCCTCAAAGCCTTCAATTGTTGATGCACCTGCATTAGAGACAACAAAAGATGCTCCAACAAAAGCTGAAACCTGCATATCCAAGTACTCAGTACTAAATGCAGCTAGATTAGCTCTTAAATTTTGGTCTTGTAAATCAAATTTAAGACCAATCTCTGTTGTTGTAGCTTCTTCAGAAGTAAACCTGTTTGACGGATCTGGAGTCGTGTAATTAACTCTTTTTACATTATCAGATGCATCGAACCCACCAGATTTATAACCCTCAGCCCAACTTAAATACATCCTTGTTGTATCTGAAAATTCGTAGTTAATTTTTACAGATGGCGTGACATGATCTTCGGCCATTTTTTGAAGAGGAAACTCGTACCTATCTCTTCCCAAAACACCAAATAATATGTTTCTGACAAATAAATTATTATCAGTTGATGCAGCTTCGGCTGTATTTCCACTTGTTAAATCAGATCCTAAAAACTGACTATCCATTAACTCTTTTTCTTCATCAGACCAACGAACACCAGCAGTTAAGCTAAGTTGATCATTTAGGTACCAAGTACCTTCAGCAAAAACTGATTGACTACTTGTTTCTAAATCATGATGGTGATGGGTGCTTAATACTTTAGCAGGAAGCATTCCTCTTGAAAAAGCATTCCATAGTGTGCCGCCAATGCCAAGAGCACCAGTTAGCACAGCATTTGTTACAGGAGCACTACCAAGGTCTCCATTAAGAAATCCTTCATTTTGAAAAGAGTATTCAGTCTCTTCTATAAAAAAACCAGCAATATATTCAAACTTATCATTAGAAGGTGAGGTAATTACTAGTTCATGTGTTGTTGACTCATATTGTTCATTACCACTTACAGACAAGAAGTCTAAAGGTGACATATCAGCATCAGCCCCTTCAGTGAAATCATATTCAGACATTGTAGATGTCCATGATAGATCATGATCACTTAATGATGTTTTGATATTTAGAATTGTATTTTCAGCATCATTAGTACCACCGTTAGGATTCCCATCTCCATAAATATTCATTGAATTAGTTGAAGTAAAGTCTTTTCCAACATTTTGTCCTATTTGTGGAAATGCAATATTTGCTACAGTAAAAGCTGCCACGGCTACAGTTCTTCCTGCAGCTATTATTGATGGTGGTGGCGCTGATAGACCCCAATGTGTTACTTGTGAGTGTTGTCCAGTTCTATCAGATTCAGATTTAAATAGCTTTAAATTAACCTCCATATCATCTAGCTCATATAGGAATGTAGCTCTAATAGCATCATGACTACTTGATGGTTCTTGCTTAAATGTAAAAGCATTATCAACCCAACCATCAGAAGTAGTAGACGACAATGCAATACGCATAGCAAAATTATCATTTAAAGGTATATTTGTAGCCATACTTGTTTTACGCGATGACCAGTCTGGAACAAATTCATGCGATATAAATGCATCTAAATCACCTCCAATAACTGGACTTTTACTTACTGTATTTATGACTCCGGCAATTGTATTTTTTCCAAATAAAACACCTTGTGTTCCTTTAAGAACCTCAATTCTCTCTAAATCAAGTAAAGGGACAGTATACTGCTGGCTTCTAGTGACAGACATTCCATCAACAAACTGTGTTACAGATTGTTCGAAACCTTTATTAGTTCCAGAACCTACTCCTCTCATATAGATTGATTGTTCCTGAACACCTTTTGCAACAGTTAGACCTGGAACATATTGAGCTATTTCTTCCCATGAAGAAACACCCATATCAGTAATTCTTTCTGATGAAAGAACTTGAATTGAAATAGGAACCTCTGAAAGACCTTGCTCTTTCTTCTGAGCAGTAACAACGACTTCTTCAAGTCTAGGTTCAGAACTTTCTTGGGCAATCGCATCCTGAACATAAAGACCTGTAAAAATAAAAAACGTTGATATTAAAAATAATTTTTTAATAGACATATATTCCCCCTTTGGATATATTTTTATAAGTTAATTTATTCTAACCACTTGGATAAAAAAATACAACTATCCAGTTGGATAAAATAATAATTTATGTTTTACTTAATACACAGTAAATTATTTAGTCTACTTAAATGAACAAAATAGAACTATATGGATACGGTGAATCAGTTGCCTCAAATATGGCAAGGGTTGCTCTGTCCGAAAAAAATATTTCTTTTAAGTACAATCTTTTATATTTGGAGTCAAAAGGGGATCATCTATCAAAAGGTTACAAAAAGTTAAATCCTAAAAATCTTGTTCCTACTATGATCGATAACGGAAATATTATTCCTGACAGTATTCAAATAATGCTTCATATCAATTCTACCTATTCCCAAGGTACAGATCTTTTTCCTGAAGACATTAATCAAGATAGATTTAATAACCTTCTAGATTTTGTAAAACTTGATGAAGACAAAGAACTTGGTGAGACATTAGGAACAACCGCTGGTGGTATTTCAGCAACTGTTTTGGTAAGACTTTTATGTAAAAGATCTTTATTGAGTGTTATTTGGGATTATTCAACCAAACATTCCATAAAAAAAAGAATACCTATTTTCATCCTATTAAGGGTTCTTGGAAAACCACCAGAAAAATTATGTAAAAAAATGGCTTTAGCATTATCAAAACATCTAATTTCTATTGAGAATATTCTTAATCATAAAAAAGAATTTATGATGGGAGATCAATACACAGCAATTGATTCTTGTATGACCTCCATACTGCATAGAATAGATGAGATGAGATTTACCAATCTATTAACAAGTGAGTATTTACCAAATTTAGCTAAGTATTGGAAAACTATTCAAGCTCGACCTAGTTATAAAGAGGGAATATTAGATTATGTTACTGGCGAATGGGAGATAGAAATACAATCATTATACGGAAGTGGATCAAATAAATATGAAGATCTTGCTTTATCAGAAATTAGTAGACTACTAGAGGAGAAATAATTATGAAAGAACCTATATGTAAAATAGCTGATATTATTTATGTCAGGTTTGAGCTTAAGGAATTTGAGGCCCAAAAGAAATACTTAAATCATTTTGGAATGATTCTCGCACATGAAGATGAAAATAGTATTTTTTTTAGAGGAACAGGTACATCACCTTATATATATGTAGCTACCAAAGGTAATGAAAATAAATACATAGGGTCAGCATATAAAGCTAATAATTATTCTGATTTGGAAGCCTTATCTAATGAATTTAATGTTGATATTGTCAAAAATAATGAGCCTGGTGGGGGGCATAAAGTTACTATTATTGATCCTGACGGTATTGAAGTTGAGGTTTGTCACGGAATGGTATCTGCAGAACCTGTTGCTATTGTTTCAAAAGTATTAAATACAGGTCAATCAAAGCAAAGAGAAAATGAATTACAGCGTTTTGGACGAGCATCTGATGAATGGCAGGTTCATGGTGATAAATGGGTGTATGAGTTAACTTCAAAAGTAAAAAGATTAGGGCATACCGCTATTAATTGTAAAGATCCACAAGCATCTGTAGATTGGTATGCAAACACTCTTGGTTTTTTAACAAGTAATAACTGTATTGGTCCTGACGGCAACTCAATGGGTGCTTTCATGAGATGTGATCAGGGAGATAAGCCTGTTGATCATCACACCCTAAATAATATGGGCTTGCCAGGTGATATGGATGTTGTTGCATATGGACATGCTGGTTATGAAGTAACTGATTCGGTGGATGACTTAATGGCTGGCCACTATCATATGAAAACAGTTGATGAGTACTATCATGAATGGGGAATAGGAAGACATTTACTTGGTAGTCAGATGTATGATTATTGGCGCGACCCGCATGGGTTTACTCATGAACATTGGACGGATGGAGATCTAATAGATGCTTCAGTTCCAACCGAAAATTCAGGATTCAGAGATTTAGCTATGGCTCAATATGGACCAGAAGTGCCAAATACATTTGGTATAACTATGCCTGTTGATCAAATCGATAAAGCTAGAGCTGAAAACCCAACAATACCAGGAATGATTAAAGAAATGGAAATAGCTGCTAAAGCTTCTACTAGTGAGGAATAATAATGATTGAATTAACTGATGATCAAAAAAAAGCAGTTGCTGCTGCACAAGAAACTTTTTCTACTTTAAAAAATAATACTGATTCATTAACTGAATCTCAATTAAACTTATTGTTTGGTGAAGCAAGAAGTATGAATGGTTGGCAAGATAAAGATGTCTCTGATGAATTAATTAGATCAATTTATGAACTTACAAAAATGGGCCCAACTAGCACAAATTGCTGTCCTGCCCGATTTAAATTTATAAAAAGTGATGAACAAAAACTTAAACTCAAAGAATCTCTTTTACCTAATAATATAGATAAAGTTATGTCCGCTCCTGTTATTGCTATTATAGGATTTGATTTAGATTTTTCTGACAATATGGGCAAGCTGTTTCCTCATATGGACGTTACTCCGATGTATAAGGGAAATGAAATAATGAATCATTCAACTGCTTTTAGAAACAGTAGTCTTCAAGGTGCTTATTTAATGATGGTATCAAGAGCTTTAGGTTTAGATTGTGGTCCTATGTCTGGATTTGATAATGCAATGGTTGATGAAATATTTTTTAACGGAACGAATATAAAATCAAACTTTCTTTGCTGTATTGGATATGGAGACCCATCTAAAATATTTATGAGGCTTCCACGCTTAGATTTTGAGGAGGTTTGTGAAATTATCTAGCTTTGTAGCTTTTGTATGCAAATCTGCATGTTACAAAAAAAAGTATTAGTCCTATTAGTTGATATTTAAATGATTGAATTAAAACCCACATCATTATAAAGAAACCTGCAGTCTTTGATACAGGCTGATTAAGTTCATAATCTCTGTCCAACCAAGGTGAACCTATAACATCTCCACCTTCAGTATCGCCATGTAAGTAGGCATGCACAGGATCTATTATTCCTATACTATTAAGCTCTTTAATATTCATTAAAGTATCTTTCATTTCATTAAAAATATTTATTTCAGTACTTGATAAGTCCTCTTTTTCATAAGGATCATTGACTATATTAAAAAGCTTAAATTTACCTTCTACATCAAACATTACTGGTTTTTTATAATAAAGCTTCCAATCGTTATTAAAGAGTGCTCTCTCATCAAAAATAATCTTATTTCCAACAAATGCATTATCAGGGGGTGTGATTTTATTTGTTATTAAATTAGACCATCTATCGACTCCATCAATTAGTAAATCTTCGTCATAACCAATCTCTGTTGCTGTTAAGAGTGTTGGAAGTAAATCTTGTATAAAAATAAATTGATCAGTTTTTGATTTTTCAAGTACTCCTTTCCACCAGATAGCTGCAGGTACTCTTATTCCACCATCAAGAGCTGAAGTTTTGCTTCCTCTAAGACCAGCAGTACTGCCTTTAGATTTTGTTAAACCAGGTGCAATTGTTTTAACTATTGGATTTATATCAAAAACAGGTCCATTATCACTTAAAAATATAATGATAGTTTCTTCAAGTATTCCTAACTCTTTTATTGAATTAATAATTCTACCAATTTCAATATCAAGTTTACTTATGTTTGCTGCATAGTTTCTATCTAATTCATCTTCTATATGTAAAAAATTGTTAACATCTTTTTCTGGTGCCTCAATTGGCGTATGAGGGGCATTGAATGCAACATAGAGAAAAAGAGGACGGTCATCATCTTTATTTTTAATTATATTAATTGCCTCATCAGCTATTAATTCTGTAGAGTATCCATCTTCACTTAATGAGACGCCATCTCTATGCCAGTCCATTCTATTGGTGTGAACATGATCATAATAGCCAATACCACCTAACATATGACCATAACTAGAATCAAAACCTCTATTGGTTGGTAAATATTCTTCTTTATGCATGCCTAGATGCCACTTGCCAGATAATGCTGTCTGATAACCAGCTTCTTTAAAATATTCTGGCATTATTTTTAGATGTTCTGGTAGACCTGTTTGTTCTGCCGATGGGTTCATAAAGGGCCTAATAACTCCATGATTAAATATATGAAGTCCTGTTAATAATGACGCTCTAGTAGGACTACATGTCGGATTAGCATAAAACCTATTTAATTCAACACCACTAGAAACAAACTTATCAATATTTGGAGTTGGTATAAATCCACCATGATATGAAACATCTCCCCAGCCTAGATCATCAGTGAGGATTATTATTACATTGGGTTGACTATATATAGACAGAGTAAAAAATAATAGTAAATAATTATAAAACTTCATTTAAACCCGATTGTCTTGCTTTAAAGAAAAAATCCATGAATTTTTTCATTTCTTTTTCATTGATATCCAAAACTTCCATAATATATGGCTTCATTGATGCAAGGCCAAATTCTACAACCATAACTATTGCAATTGCGGCTTTCATCTCAGCTGTCGGTTTTTTTTCATTTTTTAACTTAACTAACTGATCTAGGGTTTTTTTAGACATAGATAGATTTGAATCAACCTGCACTCTAACTAAGTCCATGCGGTTGTCTAGCACTGCTCTGATGATTGCTTTAAAGTAATTGTTTGTGATATCTCCTAGAGGCTCTCTAATTAAATTATCAACCGAAACATTTCTTCTTTGTAATTGCTCTATATGTTCAAAAGCAAGTAACTTATATGTAGCTGTAAGAAGTCCATCTTTACCACCAAAATAGTGGTGTATTTGAGCATGATTTACTCCTGCATGATCTGCTATATCTCTAATAGTTAATTGATTTGGTCCTATAGAACCAACAAGCACTGCAGCTGATTCAATTAATTTCTTCTCAACATTCTGTCTGGCTTTTGTTTTATTGCTTTTAATTGTTTTTAATTTAGATACTTTGTTCATGTTAGCTCACTTATTAATTTTTTATTTAATTCATCAACTTTTGTAATCATTGATTCATTATCACAACATCCATATACATGCCTGTCTGGTCGTATTATAACTGCTGAAATTTTATTATCTCTTTTCCACTTTATAAAATTACTATCTTCATTAAATGGACTATCTTTATTTATTAAATAAATATTATCTTCAAATATTTTTGAGCTTTCTAGAGCTTTAATATCATTAAGTAATTTTTCATTTTGATCAAACACTATTAATGCAAAGTTATAACCTATGTATTGATCAAACGATTTATTATCTACTTTAAGATCTAAATTCGGTTGGGATATAACAATCCCATTTGCTTTGTTGGGATATAAGGACTTATCTATCAACCCAGTAGTAATTTGCCAAGGATGATAAAAATCAAAAAAGCTTAATAATTTTGGAAAAATTCTAGCCACATTAAGCAATGTATCTCTAATCAAGGCTATATATTTATTCTGGGTTCCAATAACCCCGCCATGTTTAATAGCAGTTTCAGTAACTGATTTAACAATTGATATTCGCTCATCAGAATATGTTTCTAATACCCTGTCAGCATACTTACCTTCTAATCACTCCATCTAACTTCCAATGAAGGTTATAGACGTCCTTTATTCCTTGACACAAGCCTTGACCAAGAAAGGGGGGCATTTGATGGGCTGAGTCTCCAACAAAAAAACAATTATTTGACTTAAAGGTTTCTGCCACAAGCCCATGAAAAGTATATTTACTAGCTCTAAGTATATTACCAGTATTGATATCAATATCAGGATTTAGTCGCCATGCATGTTTTTTCATCATTGAACGAATTGAGCTATGCTTTTCTATTTCATTAACATCGTCGCCTTCATTAAATTTAAATTCCCATCTAACGTGTTGTCCTGCAATGTGTGCAAGCGTTGTAGGTCTATGATAATCACATATATGCATAGGACCTGCTAAAATTTTATATTTTGGATCTATTTCATAATCCACAACAATCCAATCTTGATCACATTTATAATCAAAGGATTTTATATTAAGCTTTTGTCTTACAAAACTATTAGCACCATCACATGCTAATACATAAGTTGATGAAATTTTCTCTTCTTCACCTGTGTCTACATTAGTTACAGTTAAATAATTATTATTAACTTCTGAGGATAATTCTGAAAGGGACTCACCTAATTTAAAAGTTATATTTTCATATTTTGACGCTCTAGATCTCAAATCTTTTTCAAGATTAGGTTGACTAAATCCAACAGTTTCATAGTATCCATTGGGTTGAGGATTGTTTGAAAAGTCAACATAAACGATCTCTTTACCTCTTTTATTTATAAATTTAAGTCCTTCGAATGAAGTTCTGGCGATATCATTAATAATGCCCATTGACTGAAAAATTCTTTGAGTTTGCCCATCAAGAGCAACAGCTCGAGGTATATCCCATATATCTTTTTTAGGTTCAACAACAACAACATTATGACCGCTAGCTCCAAACATGTTGGCAGCTACTGCTCCAACAGGCCCATAACCAATTATTGCTATATCGAAATGCATTTAATATATATATACATAAATTTTATTGATTAAGTTTAGTCAAGTGGTTAGGATAGTCAATATAAATATAACAAATTATACTGTTAGGAATTCAATATGTATCAAGTAACAAATTATATAAATGGCAAGGAATGCTCTGAGTCTAACGAGTCAATAGCTATTATAAATCCATCATACGGGACTGATATAGGTGAAGTTCTATATGCTACCAAGGATAGTGCTAATAATGCCATTGATGCAGCAGCCAAACGATTTAAAACTTGGTCTAAAACAGGTTTAAGTTATAGGGCTGAATTGATATTAAAATTAAGACAAGGAATTATTAATAGATCTGACGAAATTATTAATATTTGTGTAAGTGAGGCTGGTAAAACACGGCCTGATGCTGAGGCAGAATTAGACAGAGCTATTCAAGCACTTACTCATACTGCTGGTGTTCAACATTTTTATCCATCTATTATGAGTCCTAATGTTGCAGGAGGAATAGATATAACAGATGTTAGGTATCCAATTGGAGTTGTTGTTGGTTGTGGGCCATTTAATTTTCCAATATTAATACCTATACTTCATGCCTCTATGGCTATAGTAACTGGTAATACATTTATTGCTAAACCCAGTGAAAAGGTTCCATCAATTTCAAGATTGTATGCAGATATATTTAAAGAATCTGGTTTCCCAGATGGTTGTTATAACGTCTTAAATGGCGGCAAGGATATTGTTGAGCAATTAGTTTGTCATGAAAAAGTAGCCGGTTTAGCGTTTATAGGAAGCACGCCTGTGGCAAAAAGTTTAAAAATTTTAGGAGTTGAGAATAATACTAAAGTGCAAGCTCTTGGTGGAGGTAAAAATCATATGGTTGTCCTGCCAGATGCTGACCTTAATATGGCTGCTGATGCAGCTGTTTCTGCAAGCTTTGGAGCAGCTGGACAAAGATGTATGGCCGTTTCTGTTGTTGTTGCTGTGGGTGATATTGGTGATGAATTAGTAGATAAAATAAAAGAAAGAATGCCCAGTCTTATAATGGGTAAAACAGATAATCCTGATACGCAACTAGGCCCAGTTATATCTCAAGAAAATAAAGATCGTATATATGCGTTCATAGATTCAGCAGAACCTGACGGGGCAACTTTAGTTGTTGACGGAAGACCTTTGTCTGATAAGGAGGAGGGCTCTTTTGTTGGTGCTACTCTAATTGATCATGTAAAACCTGGGATGTCTGTTTACGAAAACGAGATATTTGGTCCTGTTTTATGTTTTGTAAGAGCTAAATCATATGAAGAAGCGATGGATATCACCGATGGTCATAAGCTTGGTAATGGAGCTGCTTTATTTACTCGTGATGGCGGGGTTGCTCAAAAATGGGCTAACGAAGTCCAAGCTGGATCAGTTGGTATCAATGTTCCCATACCTCTTCCTACATACTCTCATAGTTTTGGTGGCTGGAAAGATAGTGGTTTTTCAGAAACCAAGGCATTTGGGAGCTCTTCAATAGAGTTTTATACAAAAACTAAATCAATTACCTCAAGATGGCCTAATCCAGCTGATAGTAAAGTAGATTTAGGCTTTCCAAAAAATGATAATTAAATGGTAGATTTTTTTCTAAGAGTATCCACATATTTTATTTTTATATTCATTGATTCTTATATTTATTTAAGAATATTTTTAAGAGAAAAGTTTTTTTACAAACCGATAATAGAGCTTTCAAATTTTAGGAAGTATTTTGTTACTATTAACAATGAAGATCACTCAGTATGGGAAATTGGAAATAAAGATGCTGTTAAAGAAAAAACTCTAATATTAATTGGAGGAATACCTACAGATCCGCTTAAGTCTATGTCCTGGATGGCAGATTGTCTAAATACAATCGATAATTCACTGAGAATAATAATATTTAATATGCCATATTATGAAGATCATTTTAATATTGATGTTTCAAATTCATTAGCAATATCAAATGGAGAAAGTTTAACTAGCAAGAAAATAATAGATTTTTCTAAATTAAAAGTAGATCCGAAGTATAGTCATGTTAATCAGTCTAAAACTATAAAATTATTGATGAATGAAATGGGTATAGATGCGGCTCATTTAGTAGGACATGATAGGGGAGCTGTGATACTTGAAAATCTTTGCATGATTAGCCCAGACAAAGTTTTATCTTATTCAAGAGGTTCTCAAGTTTGGAATTATTATGATCCACAATGGAGAAAACTAGCACCAGAAGTACTTGTAGGTCCTCCTCATAGCATCATGTCTTCATATCATCAGTTAAGACTTCTTCTATTTGCTGTTATCTTTTTAAATAGACCCATACAACTTCTTTCTCAAGGTTTTGTTAGTAAGGCTAGAAAAGCTAAGAAGGGCACACATTTGTTTGATAGATATACCCATTTAAAACTTACATCTCAAGTTGCTTATAAAAGCTACTTCAATAAGTTTAAACAGTCTTTGATGCAAGGTGGTTTGAGCTTCGAGGTTGAGAATAGAAATAAATTCAAAGATATAAATATACCTATTATGCAATTCCAAGGTGAAGATGAATTTAAGGAAGCTCCAAATGGAGTTCTCATTTCAGATCAACCATATTTTGGTAAATATAATTTATATAAAAATGAGATAGAGGATATTTATCCAGGCGCTATTCATCAATCCTCAGGAGTTGCTTGCCAAAGCCAGTTCATTACTGATAAAAATACCTATAAGATGATACAAACAAAAGTTGGATCAAAATTTAGCAGATTCTGCCTAATACCAGAATCTGCTCATTTTAATGTGATAGAAAATCCTAAATCATGCGCCAATGCAGTGTATGATTTTATAATTAGTTTGAGATAAATAAGGAATATAAATATGAGTGACATAACAGTATATATGGTAGTAAATTTAAAGATTAACGATGCAGATGAATATAAAATATATGAAAAGGGTTTTTTTACTTTTCTTAAAAAACATAATGGATCATTTATCACCTTTGACGACTCACCATTGTGTTTGGAGGGAAATGAACCCAGTCAATTTGATAGAGTCATACTATTTTCTTTTCCATCTGAAGATGATGCTGATAATTGGTGGGATGATACTGGGTATCAAGAACTATGTAAACATAGAAGAGCTGGTGCTGAAATAACGTTGCAAAGAGTTAAAGGAATGCTCCCAAGAAAATAGTATTTATCTGTAATTAGCTGTTTTAAATAATTTACATTTAGTCTAACCACAATGATATATTTCTTCTTATGAAAAGAAGATCTTTTTTTAAATTTTTTAGCCTTTTAATTCCTGTGTTAAATATAAGAGTTTTAGCAGAAGAAAGTGATGAAAAAGTATTATTTAATTATGGTGTTGCCAGCGGTGATCCGACTCATGATAGAGTTGTAATTTGGTCTAAAATTACAAAAAATACTAATAAAAAAATAAACGCTGAATGGCAAATATCAAATAAAAAAGACTTCTCAAACATAATTAGTTCAGGGATTACAAAGTCCTATGCTCATAATGATTTTACACTAAAGGTAGATGTAAAAATCCCTTCAAAATATAATGCAAATGAAATCTATTATCGTTTTATTGTAAATAATAACCATTCTCCGATTGGAAAAACCAAGACTTTACCCATTTTAAACCCAGATAAATTTAATTTAGCATTTTGCAGTTGCTCTAATTATCCAGCTGGTTTTTTCAATGCATATCGTGAGATAGCACTAAATGATGATATTGATCTAGTTTTACACTTAGGTGATTATTTATATGAATATGGAGTAGGGGGCTATGCTACAGAAGATGCAGCAAAACTTAATAGGCAAGTTGATCCTATCAATGAAATCCTCAGCTTAGAAGATTATAGAAAACGCCATGCGTTATATAAGACAGACCATGATCTTCAATTATTACATGCATCAAAACCAATGATTGCAGTCTGGGATGATCATGAATTTACTAATGATTCATGGAAAAATGGGGCTGAAAATCACTCATATGATGAGGGTTATTTTGCTTCAAGAAAAGCAAATGCGATAAAAGCTTATTATGAATGGATGCCTATTAGAGAAACTGATTCTAAATTAAAAATATGGAGAAAATTTGAAATCGGATCTTTATTTCAATTATTTATGTTAGATACAAGATCTATATATAGAGATAAACAATTAGATATGGAAAGCTATTTTACTGAAAATGGTTTTAATAAAATAAAATACAAAAAAGATTTAATTAAAAATAGAAATCTTGTAGGAAAAGAACAATTTGATTGGCTGGATAAAAATATTGATAGTAAATTTAACTGGTCCATTATTGGACAACAGGTTCTTGTTTCACCAACTGTTTTACCAGAAATATTTTCTAAATTGGATAAAAAATCCTTACCAGAATATATTCATAAGTATTTGAAACTTGGCGGCTTGGAGATTCCTTTTAATACTGATTCATGGGATGGTTATCCAAATGAAAGAGATAAGTTATTTGAAATATTATCTAAATCACAATCAAATATTATTCTAACAGGCGATACTCATAATTCATGGCTATCAAATTTATTTAACAATAATAATTTTCTTGGTGTAGAGATAGCTACACCTTCGATATCTTCACCAAATACGATCGATACATTTGGTTCAATAACTGATGATATAGATAATGACTTTGTTAAATCAAATAAAAACCTTAAATATACAAATGGTTCTGGTAAAGGTTTTGTACAGTTAACAGTTCACTCAAGCCATATTGATACAAAGTTTGTCTATGTTAGTACTATTAAGTCTAAAGACTATAAAGTAATAGATAACAATACCTTTACCATTAATCATAATAAACCATTATAGAATTGAACATAATATATATTATGCGAAGTCATATATCCTAGATCAGGAAATATTGTTAGCCACCCACTCTATACAGAAATAATATATAGTTCGTTATTACAATGTTCTTAAGAAATATAATAATACTAATAATATGTACTTCTTGTACTGTTGATAATATGAATAAACCAAACCCAAAAAAGATACCATTTGAATTAACTCAACACGATGATATAAGAATTGATAACTATTATTGGATGAGAGATGATTCAAGATCTAATAGTGAAGTTATTGACTATCTTAAGACTGAAAATAGTTACACTGATAATTGGTTCTTAAAGCAGACCGACTATAAGACCCCTATTGTTAGTGAGTTAATGAATCAGGTACCTGAAACTGAAATATCTTTCCCGGTTAAGAACAATGGATATCTATATTATCAAAAAATTAAAAAAGAGGAACAGTTACCTAAATATTATAAAAAAGGTATAGATGATGGGATGAAATTATGTTTCTTGATGCTAATTTAAAGCTTCAGTCACAAAAATATTATTCTATTAGAACCATATCCCCTTCTAATGACAACAGTATGATTGCATTTGCAGAAGATAATAATGGCAGAAGAGAATTTACTATCAAGATTTTAGATGCAAATACCTTAAAAGAATTAGATACATTAATAGAAAATACTACAGGAAGAATAATTTGGTCTCATGATGATAAATATATTATTTATCTAAAAAAAGATCCTATAACACTCATTGCAAACTCTGTTTATATTCATGAGTTAGGAGTGCCCTCTTCCGATGATATTCTTCTATATAAAGAAAATGATCCTGAGTTTGAATTATCCATATCATTATCGAGAACAAAAAAATTTGCATTCATAAATATTGAATCAACTAACTCAAATGAAATAAGAGTTATTGATATAAATAAACCAATGTTGGATCCCCATCCTTTTATTGAGAGAAGTACAAATCATCTATATTACTTGGAACATCTTTATAATGAGAGTTTTTTTGTAAGATCAAATTTAGATGCTCCAAATTTTAAAATATTAAAATCTAGCTCATTTGAAGATAATGAGATACCTAATCTTCAAACAATTGTAAGTCACGATGAATCAATATTTATAAGTGATATTCTCTATTCAAACAACAATCTTGTAATGGAGGTTAGGGAGAATGGATTACCTGAGTTAAGCATTCTTAACTTAAAAACCAATAAATTAAATTATATCGACTTTGGTGATAATGCCTATGATGTCTCACTTTCATTCAACAATGAAATAGATGGTAAATCATTTAATTATTATTATTCCAGTCTTACAAAAGCTCCCCGCATTATTACTTATGATCTTATAAACAATACAGAGGATATTGTGTGGTCAAAACAAGTGCTTTCATTTGATGAAAATGACTATCTGGATAACAGGTTCTTTATAAATTCTAGAGATGGAACTCAGGTACCAGTTGTAACAATTGCACATAAATCTACTGATTTAACCGCAGCACCAATTTTATTTTATGGGTATGGTTCATATGGAATAAATATTGATGCATCATTTAGATCATCATTAATACCTCTGCTTGATCGAGGATTCATTTTTTCTATCATAAACATCAGGGGTGGTGGTGAAATGGGTAAGCACTGGTATGAAAATGGCAGAATGAATAATAAGCTCAACACTTTTTATGATTTTAATGATGGTGTAAAAGCTGTTTTAAAAAAAGGTATTGGTGATCCAAATAATGTATTCGCAAGAGGTGGTAGTGCCGGAGGTTTACTTATGGGAGCAATAATAAATCTCGAACCTCATTTATATAAAGGTATTCTATCCGGGGTTCCATTTGTTGATGTTTTAACAACCATGTCAGATCCATCTATACCTTTAACAACTTTTGAATATGATGAATGGGGCAATCCGGCAAATAAAGATGAATATTTTTATATGAAACAATACTCACCGTATGACAACATAGAAAATAAGAACTACCCTGCTGTTTTCATAACATCTAGTCTATATGACTCGCAGGTCCAATACTTTGAACCAGCAAAATATACTGCAAAATTAAGAGAATTTAATACATCAAGTGCTCCCATTTTAATGAAAATGAATTTGATTGGTGGCCATGGCGGCATGAGTGGAAAAATTAATCAGTTTGAAGAAATTGCAGAGGAATATACCTTTATTCTTAACTTGATAGATTGACTAAATAAAATGATTCTTTGTGCTTTCTAGATTAGAATTAATCTATGAATAAATTTATACAAACATCATTATTATTAACATTAGCAGCCTATTGCTCTGCTGAGGTTTTAAAAAATCCCACAACCTACTCATCTGATCTTTATAAAGAAGTTATATTGAATGGAAATTATGATTCATCAATAGATCATCCTAGTAAATTTCTAGATTTTAATTATGGGGAAAGAGTCGCATCTCCAGAACAAATAGAAGATGCAATAAATGCTTATAAAAAGCAATCTAATAAAATTAAACTTATAAATTATGGCACAACTCATGAAGGACGCCCTCTTCATGCATTGATGATATCTTCGCCAGATAATATTTCTCAATTAGATACAATTAAACAAAATTTATCTTCTCTCTCAGATGCAAGAAAAACTAATGATAGAGAAGCAAAAAAGATTATTGATTCTCTCCCTGCAGTTGCATGGATGGCCTACTCAATTCATGGAAATGAAACATCTGGCGCAGATGCTGCCCTTGGGTTAATTTATCATCTTATAGCTAGTAATGACTCAGAAGTTACTAACCTTTTAAACAATATGATTATTATTGTCGACCCAGTCATGAATCCTGATGGTCGAGCCAGATTTGTTAAATCTCTAGAGCAATATAGAGGCACTGCACCAAATTATGATGATCAATCATTGATTCATACTGGTGACTGGCCCTATGGAAGAACAAACCATTATTATTTTGATTTAAATAGAGATTGGATTTATCTAACACAACCCGAAACCCAGGGTCGTGTTTCATTAATAAACGAATGGAAACCTCAAATACTTGTTGATGCACATGAAATGGGTGCTCAAGATACTTTTATGACAGGGCCTGCACGTGAGCCAATTAATAAGAACATGGATAGAGATCTGGTTAAATGGGGAAATGTATTTGCTCAAGATCAAGGATCTGAATTTGATAGAAGAAATTGGCGTTTTTATACAGGCGAATGGCATGAAGACTTATACCCTGGCTATTCTTTTTATGTAAATTTTAGAGGCACTTTGGGAATACTATATGAACAATCACGTATGGCTGAAGATGGTGTTCGAAGACCGGAAGGAACCATTCAATCATACAAAGAGTCTGTTCATCATCAATTTATCAGCTCTCTAACAAATCTAAATACTTTGCTAAATAACAGTAAGGATATGTATAACGACTACTGGGAAGCAAGGAAGTTAAATGTATCAAAAGAAAGTGAGTGGGCTAATCAAACATTTGTGATATTGCCAACAAAAAATTCATCTAGAATTAACACTCTTGCTGATAAATTAAAATCTCAAAATATTGAAATCTTCACCAACAAACAAAATATTAATGTTAAAAATGTTTTGAAACAGACTGGTGATCTTATTGAAGAATTTAATATTCCAGCTGGCAGTATGATAATTCCTAATCGTCAACCTGAAGCTCCGTTAATTTCAGCTATATTAGAATTTGATGCAGAAATTGATGAAGATGTTCTTAAAAAAGAGAGAGAAGCAACCTTAAGAGACGGCTCATCTATTATGTATGATACAACTGCTTTTAATTTTACTATGATGTATGGGTTAGAAGCTGTGACAGTCCCAGAATATGTAAAAGAAATCTTTCGTTATGGGACCCCTCCTCTGTAGAAATAGACGTTGATGATAAGGCTATTATGTGGATTGTTGATGGTGACAGACGATCTATCAGTCACCTTTGCAGCAAGATTAATGGAACAAGATGTTCAGGTAAGAATCGTTGATAAAGATATTACTCTTTCTGGTAAAAACTTATCTAGAGGAAGTCCTGTTGTAATAGCTATGGATAATCCTAAAAATTCTAAGTTAGTACAATTAATTAAGAATACTGCTAAAAATTTGAATGTTTCAGTATCATCACTTTATACAGGTTTTGGTCCAGAAGAATTACCTGATTGGGGTGGCAGACATTTTAGATTGCTTAATAAACCTCAAATTGCAATATTAAGTCATGAAGGTTTTAGTTCATATGATGTAGGTGTTAGCTGGTGGTCCCTTGATCATCATTTAGGGATTAGACATAGCCAATTAAATACATCAATGATCGGCTATGCTGATTTAAGAAGATATAACACATTAATAATGCCAAGCGGCTATAGATCTCTTAATCAAGCTGAAATGTCTGTTCTGAAAGATTGGGTAAAACAAGGTGGAACATTAATTGCTAATAATGGCAGTACAAGAATGCTTATATCTGATAATTCAATTACAAGCATCAAAGATGTAAGTGATTCATTTGAAAATAGTCATGACTACAACATAAAGTTACAAAGAGAATTTTTATCAAAAAATATATCCATAGACTTAGACTATGTGAATAGTAATAAAATTAGTACAGATATCTCATATCCATGGGAAGAAACTGAAAATAGAATCGACTCTGATACATTGAAAAAACGCGATAAATGGCAATCATTATTTATGCCATCAGGAGCTTTTGTTTCAGGAAGAATTGATGATAAACATTGGCTTACATTTGGAACAATAGATACTTTACCCCTTCTGTACTCAAATTTTCCTATATTAATGACTGGTTCAGGTTCAAAAGCTGTAGTAAGAGTTGGTGAATTAATTAAAAATACTAATGAAGATACATATAAGACTATTAACTGGTCTGATATTCCTGCAGGTAATGATTTAAACATAAGAATGAGTGGTTTGGTATGGCCTGAAGCTTCAGCAAGAATTGCGAATTCAGCATATTTAACTCAAGAAAGATATGGTAAAGGTCAAATAATTTTATTCTCTGGGGAACCTAATTTTAGAGGCTCTAGTTTAGGAACAAACCGACTATGGCTTAATTCAGTTGTGTATGGATCAGGGCTTGGTACAAGCTCTAGAATAAAACTGTAGATTTTTTATATACTTAAATCTTCTAAATTATAGTCTTTTAAATCTTGTCTAGCCTGACTATCCCAAATATAAGTTTTTTGTGAATTTATAAAAGGCTTATAATCATATGGTTGTTCATCTTTGTATTTAGCTTTTCTAGCATCAATGGCATAACCAATAGATTTAGATCTTCTTTCAATTATTTTATCGTCAAATACTTATAGATAATTTATATCTAAATAATTTACATTTTTTTTTCATATTTCAATATAAATTGAATTTATTTATATTAATATTGAATGTCATTTATTTTAAAAGGGAGAGAAAAATGACTGAATATCAAATATTCAATATGATGTATGTAGGATTTATTAGTAATTCTATGTATTTTGTTGGCATGGTGTTATTAACATGGCTTGGTTTTAGAATGGCTAATAATATCTACAATAGCTCTGATGTAAATATGTCTGCAAAGGTACTTACATCTGTTTATTGTATTCTTGTTGGGATAATGTTCTTTTATACTCAACAAATTGGAGCTGCAATTTTAGATACAGCGGTTACATCTTTAGCTGATATTGGTTCAGCGACTGCTGAAAGAATGTTTCAATATGTTGAGAATCCATTAACTATTGGCGGACCTGTTCAGACATTGTTTGTTGTTGTTGTTGTTGCATTTCAATTAGCAATCGTTTGGAATAAGAAGGCTTAACTATTATGAAAAAATATATAATTGCGTTTTCATTAATTTTTGCATTTTCATTGTCAGCTGATGGTCATTCTAATGTAAAACCAGGTGAGGAAACCGGAGAGTTTCATTATTTTAATGTTACAAATCCTGCTAAATTTGTTGAAGCAATGGATGAGCATTATGCATCAGATTGTGCTGCAAAATGGCAAAAACAATCAGGCGCTGAAATTGTTTTAATGCAGGTACTAGGATCAACACATAGTCATTTTATTTATGTGGGTTATAAAAATAATGACATGTTAGAAAAAGGTCGGATGTTATTTGGAAGCTGCGAAGAATCTGCAAAATTGATTGCTAAACTTAATAAATACTCTGAATCATCTGATTACGTAAGCAGACTTGGTGAGCAATCTTTAGAGGTTGGAGATTGGACCACAGATAATCATTTTATGAAATTTGATTTCAATGTAGAGTTAGGTAAAGCATCTGTTTATGCTAATGAATGGACAAAAATGATGAATTCATTAGAGCAAACAAATTCTGCTGGTTTAATAACTCATAGGGCAGGAAGTGGCTGGATGTCACATTTTGTATATGTTGGTGGCAACAGTATAGATGATTTGTATTCTACATTTGATGCCAATTCTCAAACCGATGCATTTCAAACTTTTGTTAAAAATGTAAGCTCGATTAGAGAACTAAGAAATGTGAGTTTAATATCTCCTGCAAAAGCTTATCCATCAAAAAGATAATCTAATCTAGTTAATAAAAGAGGACTTAATGTCCTCTTTTTTTTTGGTAAGTTTTTATGTAGAAAGTTAATTAAAATAAATTTTTAATATGCTAGAATCATTTTTTTTATTACCTAAAATAAACATGATATACCCAAGTATTCTCAAGACAGTAGGCAATACACCTTCAGTAAAAATTAATAACTTAGCTCCAGAGGGTATTAATCTATATGTTAAAGCAGAATTTTTTAATCCAGCATCATCTGTTAAAGATAGATTAGCTCTTAGTATTATTAACGAAGCTGAAAAACAGGATATTTTGAAACCTGGACAAACTGTTGTTGAAGCAACAAGTGGTAATACTGGTATCGGATTGGCATTTGTTTGTGCTGCTAAAAACTATCCATGTGTTATTACGATGCCAGAAAGCGCATCAATAGAAAGAAGAAAAATGATGCGATTTCTTGGAGCTAAAGTAATTATCACCCCTGCTTCTGAAGCTGGTTCTGGTGCATATAAAAAAGCAAAAGAACTAGCTGATGAAAATGGATGGTTTTATGCGAGACAATTTGAAAATGAAGCAAATGCAAATATTCATGAATCCACAACAGGTCAAGAGATAGTATCTGACTTTAAAGAAACTAGTCTTGATTATTGGGTGTCTGGTTATGGAACAGGTGGGACGTTTTCTGGTGTAGCGCGAACACTTAGAGAATCTATGCCAGAAACAAAATTAATAATGGCTGAACCTGATGTTGCTCCTCTTGTTGCTCATGGCACATCTCAAAAAAGAACTGATGACGGTGCCCCAGCAAGCTCACATCCTGATTGGAATCCTCATCCTATTCAAGGATGGACAACAGACTTTATACCTCTTGTCTTACAAGAAGCTATAGATAAACAATTTATAGATGAAATAATTCCAGTTGCTGGTATTGATGGCATTAAATGGTCACAAAAACTTGCAGCTAATGAAGGAATTCTTACAGGGATTTCTGGTGGTTCTACTTTTGCAGTTGCCATGGAAGTTGCAAATAAAGCACCTAAAGGATCAACTATATTATGCATGTTAGCTGATACAGCTGAGCGGTATTTATCAAGCCTATTATTTGAAGATATATTACCTGATATGAATAATGAGGAACTAGAAATTCTAAATTCTACCCCATCTTTTAAAGAGTAAAAATTATATAAATTTAGTTTATTGCTGCGACGTAAGCGAGAGGTATAACAATAAGCCATACACTTACAGCAACTATAAATGGCTTATATCTAAAGTCACTTAAATCTAATTTCGCTGATTGCAAACCTATCGAAAAAATACCATATGAAATAAATATTTTACTAATAACTTTTAAATATTCAATAACTTCATATGAGAGGTTCATTAAGTTTGAAAAAATAACAGCAATGATAAAAAATATTATAAATACAGGAAATGAATTTTTTACATTACCGGTATTAAACTTTGCATTAAGAAGAACAATTAATGGTATGAGCCATAAGATTCTTAAAATTTTAAGAGATGTAGCAACTTCAACTGAATTATCGCTAAATTGAAGTGCTGAACCTATAACAGAACCCGTATCATTAATTGCAAGCGCGGAAAAAATTCCAAATTCATCATTATTCATATTTAAATATGTGCCCAAAAGTGGAAATAAAATAATAGCTACTGTATTTATAATAAAAATTATTGCTAGAGCTATTAATAATGTATTCGGTTTAGCCTTTATTAAAGGTGCTGTTATAGCGATTGCTGTAGCTCCACATATAGATAAACCACTTGATAACAATAGATTTAATTTATTGTCTAAACCCATCAATCTGCCTAATAGGTAGCAAGTAAAAAAGGACAATATGACAAAAAATGAAACCCAAATAAAATAATCTTGAACTATAAGTAGTAAAGAGTCTGAACTAATTGTTAGTCCAATAAGAACGATACCAATCTGCAATGGATATGAGGATAGTTTTTTAGAAATAGTGTTTGCTTTAACTTTATATAAAGAAGCAAAAAATATTCCAAGAACTATAGATATAATTGGGCTTATAAAAGTAACAACAAAAAGTGAGAAAATAATAAAGAAAAAATTAGACAAAGCTATATTTCTCATTTTTTAAATATTTAATTAAACCTTAACTTTCTCTTGTAATTCTGTAAATTTAAGATTTCCTGATTTTATATCTAGTTTAATTTGACCACCAGATTTAAGGTTACCAAATAATAATTTATCTACTAGAGGCTTTTTAATATTCTTTGATATAAATCTTTCCATTGGTCTTGCACCCATTTCTTTGTCATAGCCATTTTCTGCTATCCAGTTTATAACAGCTTTAGAAACAACAATCTCAACATTTCTTTTATCTAATTGAGCTTGGAGTTTTGTTAGGAATTTATCAACAATAGATAAGATGATTGATTTATCTAAATAATTAAATTGAATTGTTTCATCCAGTCTATTTCTAAATTCTGGTGTAAATAGTTTATTTAATGAGTTCATTGCATCAGATTCATTAGATGAAGAGCTAAAGCCTATATTTCTTTTTGCAAGAAGCTCTGCACCAATATTAGTTGTCATGATAAGGATTACATTTCTAAAATCAGCCTTTCTTCCATTATTATCAGTAAGAACACCAGCATCCATTACCTGAAGTAATATGTTAAATATATCAGGGTGAGCTTTTTCAATTTCATCAAGCAATAAGACACAATGTGGTGATTTGACTATAGCCTCTGTTAATAGACCACCTTGATCAAAGCCGACATAACCAGGAGGCGCTCCAATCAATCTAGAAACAGTATGGCGCTCCATATATTCACTCATATCAAAACGAACTAAATCAATACCC
Source organism: uncultured SAR86 cluster bacterium (assembly GCA_964276145.1). Lineage (GTDB taxonomy): Bacteria > Pseudomonadota > Gammaproteobacteria > Magnimaribacterales > D2472 > SCGC-AAA076-P13. The sequence continues at coordinate 50,708 of CAXYDN010000007.1, forward strand.
ATTATCTCTGAAAGCTGTTTAGATATTTCTGTCTTTCCCACACCCGTGGGTCCAGTAAATAAAAAAGATCCTATTGTTTTATTATCATCCCTTAAACCTACTCTTGATAGTTTAATAGCGCTTGATAAAGTCTCAACAGCTAAGTCTTGGCCAAAAATAACTCGTTTTAAGTTTTCTTCTAAACTCTTAAGATCTTTTTTATCAGCAACTGTAATGTTTTGTTCTGGAATTTTAGTGATTTTTGAAATAGTTTTTTCTATATGTTGTTGATTTACAGTAATATTTTTTTTATTTTTTCTTGCTATATTTAGCATAGCTCCAGTTTCATCTATAACGTCAATAGCCTTATCTGGTAAAAATCTATCGTTTATGTATTTAGACGAAAGATCAACAGAGGACTTGATTGCATCTGGTGAATAGGTAACATTATGATAATCCTCATATATACCTTTAATACCATCAATTATTTCAACACATTCATCATAAGATGGTTCAATTACATCAATTTTCTGAAATCTTCTTGATAAGGCTTGATTTTGATCGAATATACCCCTGTATTCTTGAAATGTAGTAGATCCTATACATCTTAGAGATCCTTTACCTAGTGCTGGTTTAAGAAGATTTGATACATCCAGAGAACCCCCGGAAGCGGATCCAGCACCTATTATGGTATGTATTTCGTCGATAAATAATATTGCTTTATCTTTTGTTTCTAGAAACTTTAAAACTTCCTTTAATCTTTTTTCAAAATCACCTCTATATTTTGTACCCGCTATTAAGGCAGCTATATCTAAAGAGTAAATAATGGAATCGTCTAATATTTTAGGTACCTTGTTATTGCAAATTAAGTAAGCTAATCCTTCAGCAATAGCTGTTTTTCCAACGCCAGACTCTCCTACAAGTAATGGATTGTTTTTGGTTCTTCTTGATAAAATTTGTATAAGCCTATCCACCTCTTTAGTTCTTCCAATCAAGCTATCTATTTTATTTTCATAAACTAGGTTATTTAAATTAATTAAGTAAGCATTTTCTTCGGATTTTGTTTTATCATCACCGTCATCATTTTTGTCAACAATCTCGGCACTTTGTTCTGTCTTTTGTGGTGAGCCATGAGATATATATGTAACAACATCAAGTCGATTAATATTATTTTTATTTAGAAGATAAACAGATCTTGATTCTTTTTCTGAAAAGATAGCAACCAAAATATTTATAGGCTTAACTACGCCCTTTCCAGATGATTGAATATGAAAAACTGCTCTTTGAAGTACTCGTTGAAAACCTAGTGTTGGTTGAACTGCTTTTTGATTATCAGTCCTCATAATACTGGATTTTTTTAGATGCTCATTTAATTCATCTTTCAGCGTTTCAATTCTTACATCATGAGACTCTATAAAATCTTTCACATCAAAATCACTCAGAATCATTAAAAATAAATGCTCAACAGTAAGATACTGAATATTTATTTCATGAGCTTTATCAAATAAATTTGCAATGGAAACTTCTAAATCTTTACTAAACATAACTAATCACTCAATGGTTCTATTTCACTTAATAATGGATGGTTGTGATGTTTTGCCATATTGTTAACCTCATAAGACATCATCTCAGCTATCTCTTTAGAAAATATACCACAAACACCTTTGCCTTTTGTATGAACAGCCATCATTATTTGTGTTGATTTTTCATGCGTATGATTAAAAACAGTTTGGAGGACATAGACTACGAATTCCATTGGTGTGAAGTCATCATTAATAAGAACCACTTGATAAAGAGGCGGCTCTTTTAGTTCTGGATCTTTTTCTAATACTGCTGAACCTAAATCATTTGATGAATCAATGGTATCTTTAGATAGCCTTATCATTACATCCTTTTAACCATTTCTTCACCAAATCCTGAGCAAGATACTAAGTCTGCACCATCCATCATTCTTTCAAAATCATAAGTGACTTTTTTAGCTAGGATAGTTTTTTCCATCGAAGAGATTATTAAATCAGCAGCTTCAGTCCAACCCATGTGCCTTAGCATCATTTCTGCAGATAATATTAAACTTCCTGGGTTTACTTTATCTTGACCTGCATATTTTGGAGCTGTTCCATGAGTTGCTTCAAAAACAGCATACTCATCTGAGATATTAGCACCAGGAGCTATACCTATACCACCTACACAAGCTGCTAACGCATCAGATATATAATCACCATTAAGATTCATAGTCGCTATAACGTCATAGTCTTTAGGTCTAAGTAATATTTGTTGCAGAAATGCATCACAAATAACATCATTAATAATAATATTTTTACCATTTTTTGGGTTCTTGATTATTTGCCATGGTCCACCATCTAGGTCTGTAGCTTCGTATGATGATTTTGCAAGTTCATAACCCCAATCTCTAAAAGCACCTTCTGTGTATTTCATGATATTGCCCTTATGAACAAGTGTCACAGAAGTTCTATCATTTTCAATTGCATAATCAATTGCTTTCTTTACAAGTCTTGAAGTACCTTCTTTTGAAATTGGCTTTACACCAATACCAACGGTATCTGGAAAACGTATTTGAACTATTCCAAAATCCTCTTCAAGAGTTTTTACAATCTTTTTTGACTCATCTGATTCTGCTTTAAATTCAATACCGCAATATATATCTTCTGAATTTTCTCTAAAAATTACCATATCAGTGTCTTGAGGTCTCTTAACAGGAGAAGGCACACCATCAAAATATCTAATAGGCCTTAGACATACATATAGATCTAAAATTTGTCTTAACGAGACGTTTAATGATCTTATACCTCCACCAACAGGAGTTGTTAAAGGACCTTTGATGCTAACAACGTATTCTTTTAGCGCTTCAATAGTTTCATCTGGTAACCATGTATCTTTTTCGTAAACTTTTGTAGATTTTTCACCACAGTAGACTTCCATCCATTCAATTTTTCTTTTGCCATCATATGCAACCTTTACAGCATTATTAACAACATTTAACATTGCAGGTGTAATGTCTGCACCAATACCATCACCTTCTATGTAAGGTATAATTGGATTATCTGGAACATTTAATACACCATCAATATATGATATTTTTTGTCCTGAATTTGGTTCCTTTACTTTATTAAATTTCATTTGAATTAATGGTCCTTTTTAATAGGTTTTAGTGCTTTTAAGGGCCATTATTATACTATTAATTATTAGAATATAATATGGATAAAAATAAAGAAAATGACTAAAAAAACAGTGGTTGTAGGACTTTCAGGTGGTGTTGACTCATCTGTATCAGCTTTTTTATTAAAAGAAGCAGGATATGAGGTCAAGGCATTATTCATGCAAAATTGGCAATCAGAACCTGGTGAGGTGTGCACATCTGAAATTGACTTTAAAGATGCTTCTAAGATATGCGACAAACTTGATATTCCATTACATAGAGCAAATTTTTCAGATGAATACTGGGATAGGGTCTTTACAAATTTCTTAAGTGAGCATGAGAAAGGAAGAACACCTAATCCAGATATATTATGTAATAGAGAAATTAAATTTAAATCCTTTCTTGATTATGCCTTCAAAATTGGAGCTGACTATATTGCAACAGGTCATTATGCAAAATTAGAGACAGTTAATAATATTAAATATCTCAAAAGAGCAAAGGATTTAGAAAAAGATCAAACTTATTTTTTACATGAAGTTAGTGAAAAAGAATTTGAAAACTGCCTATTTCCGCTCGAAAATTTAACAAAGTCTGAAGTTAGATCAATAGCAAAGAAGAATGGTTTAATCACAGCTGATAAGAAAGACTCAGTAGGCATATGCTTTGTTGGTGAAAGAAATTTAAAGGATTTTTTAAATAGATTTATTAAATTTGAAAAAGGCTTAATAAAGGATGAGGAAGGTAACATTGTAGGTGAGCATCAGGGATCAATTCTTTATACACAAGGACAAAGACAAGGATTAAATATTGGTGGTGTCAAGGGTAGAGATGAACTTCCATGGTACGTATATAAAAAAGATATAAAAAATAATGAAATCTATGTGTGTCAGGGTGTTGATAATGACTTACTTATGAATAGTGGCTTAAATCTAGAACAGATAAACTGGATCAATAATATTAATTATGAACTTCCATTAAATTGTAGTGTTCAAATTAGACACCAACATAAACCTATAAATTGCAAACTTGTTCATGAAAATGATCTATTTAAAACCATATTCTCAGAACCAATTAGAGCAATAGCGCCAGGCCAATCAGCTGTTTTTTATAATAATGAAATATGTTTGGGTGGTGGGATAATTACAGAGACTTTTTGATATATAATTCAAATGAATTTAACAGATCGTACAATAATTTATGAAATTTGATCATGATAATATTTCACCTCTTGATAGTAGATATGCAAACAAAATATCTAAATTAAGAGAAAACTTCAGTGAATCAGCTTTAATTAAAATAAGATTTGATATAGAAATTGAATGGCTTTTATATATCTGCGTCAATCTTCCAAGAACTTTCAAACCCTTATCCAAACAATCTATAAAAAAAATTGCTAAATTTAAGGATAGTTTTGATAACAAATCAGTACTAAAAATAAAAAAAATAGAATCGACAACCAATCATGATGTTAAGGCTGTTGAATATTATATAAGAGACTATTTCTTAAAAGATAAGGTTTTATCAAGCTACACACATCTCATCCATTTTGGATTAACAAGTGAAGATATTAATTCCTTAAGCTATGCGCATATGATTAAAAATGGTATTTCTATTTATATCAAAGAGCTCGATAAAGTTAATAAGATTTTAAAAAATTATTCAAAGAAATGGGCTAAGCAACATTTTTTAGCTAGAACTCATGGTCAAGCAGCCTCTCCTTCTACTTTAGGAAAAGAATTTAAAGTTTTTCATGAAAGAATTAATAAAGAAATGCAGCATTTAAATTCGATCAAACCTCTGGCCAAATTTAGTGGTGCAACAGGAAATTATCACACATTTGATATTGTAGATTCTAAATTAAATTGGATTAAACTAAATAAAAAATTTATCAACTCTTTTGGTGTAAATCACAATGAATATACTACCCAAATAGAGCCACATGACTGGATAGCCGATGTTAATCATTCAGTCGTTAGAATTAATAATATCTTAATAGACTTATGCCAGGATTTATGGATTTATATTTCGAATGATATTTTTGCATTAAAGCTATTAAAAAATGAAGTCGGCTCCTCAACAATGCCTCATAAAGTCAATCCTATAGACTTTGAAAATGCTGAGGGAAATTTTGGAATGTCTAATGCATTAAATGAATTTTTTGCAAATAAACTGCAAAAATCGCGTCATCAGAGAGACTTATCTGATTCAACAGTTCTTAGGAATATTGGATTAGGTTTTGGATACTCTGCATTAGCCTTAATATCAACAAGTAAAGGTCTTGAGAAAATTACTCCAAATAAACTAAAAATTAGTGAAGAGCTTGATAATAACTGGGAAGTTTTAACTGAAGCAGTTCAGACTTTAATGAGATATGAAGGAGTTCCAGATGCCTATGAGCAATTGAAAAATTTATCTCGAGGCTCAAAACTAAATAAAGAAACTTATATTTCTTTCGTTAAAACATTGGCTATTAGCAAGGAATCAAAAAATAAGTTACTTCAACTAAAACCAAGTACATACATAGGTATTGCTGAAGATTTATCTAAAAATTAATAATTGATCATAAAATGTAGTCAAACTACATCTAAAATTATAAAAAAAACCTATTAAATCAACATTTATACTAATATGTTGACATAAAATACCTAATATTATTTACTACACTACATATTAATTATTAAATAGGGTGTAGTAATGATAAACCACGGTGATAATAAAACTAAAGCATCAGATATTCCTGAAATGTCTACGTCTAACTGGAGCTCTATTAGCCCAGAATATGTCGCAAGAATGCGAATGCAAAATCGTTTTAAGACAGGATTAGATATTGCTAAATATACAGCAGGAATAATGCGAAAAGATATGGATGAATATGATTCTGATACATCTAAATATACCCAATCCCTTGGATGCTGGCATGGTTTCATAGGACAACAAAAATTAATTTCAATAAAAAAACATTTTCAAACAACTGATAAAAAATATCTTTATCTTTCAGGTTGGATGATTGCAGCCTTAAGGTCAGAATTTGGTCCCCTTCCCGATCAATCAATGCATGAAAAAACATCAGTTGCTAGTTTAATTGCTGAGCTATACACTTTTTTAAGACAAGCTGATGCTCGAGAGCTAGGTGATTTATATAGACAATTAGATAAGGCAGATGATAGCTCTAAATCTGAATTTCAGAATAAAATTGATAACTTTCAAACCCATGTTGTCCCTATAATTGCCGATATTGATGCGGGTTTTGGTAATGAAGAAGCAACTTATTTAATGGCGAAACAGATGATTGAAGCTGGCGCTTGTGCTATTCAAATTGAGAATCAAGTATCAGATGAAAAACAATGTGGTCACCAAGATGGAAAGGTTACAGTTCCTCATGCCGACTTTCTAGCAAAGATTAATGCAGTTAGGTATGCATTTCTTGAATTAGGAGTAGATGATGGGATTATAGTAGCAAGAACAGATTCATTGGGCGCTGGTCTAACAAAACAAATTGCCATAACGAATGAAAAAGGCGATTTGGGTGATCAATATAATTCATTTTTGGATTTAGAAGAAGTTGCACAAGAAGACATGAAACATGGCGATGTAATGATTAATAAAGATGGCTACTTAATGCGACCTAAAAGATTGCCTAGTAATCTTTATCAGTTTAGAGAAGGTACTGGTGAGGCAAGGTGCATCTTAGATTCTATTACAAGTTTACAAAATGGTGCTGATCTAATTTGGATTGAAACTGAAAAACCTCATATTGGTCAAATTGGAGCAATGATGGATGAGATTAAAAAAGTAGTGCCAAATGCAAAGCTTGTTTATAACAATAGTCCATCTTTTAATTGGACATTAAATTTTAGACAACAAATTTTTGATTCTATGGAGAAAGATGGTAAAGACATCTCTTCATATGACAGAAGTGATCTTATGAATATTTCATATGATGAAACTGAACTTGCAATTGAAGCTGATAATAAAATTCGTACTTTTCAAGCTGATGCCGCCAGAGAAGCGGGAATTTTTCACCATTTAATTACATTGCCAACTTATCATACTGCTGCACTATCAACTGATAATCTAGCTAAAGAATACTTTGGCGACCAAGGCATGTTGGGCTATGTTGCTGGCGTTCAGAGAAAAGAAATTAGAGAAGGTATCGCATGTGTAAAACATCAAAATATGTCAGGCTCTGATATGGGTGATGATCATAAAGAATATTTTGCTGGTGAAGCTGCATTAAAAGCAGCAGGTGAAGATAATACTATGAATCAGTTTTAGAACATGAGTTCATTTCGGTTTTACCACAAATATTACAAACTCCATCTTCAGATGTCATAACCCCTCCACAGGATCCTTCAATTGGTTTGTTTCTTATAATCAAGCCAATTGCTAAACCTGCAAAAGCTATACCTATAACAATAAATGTGGCTAAAAACGTGCTCATAGTCCTAAATCATACCATTTGTTAGAATAAATTAGCTCTGACTCACCTTCTGAACCAATAACTAACATCATAGCAATATTATTATCGTTAGCGATATTTAGCGCATCAGGATAGCCAATAACATTAAATGCAGTTGCCATAGCGTCTGCTTGAGTAGCTGATTCCTCATGCGCAATAGTTACAGATAATATTTTTGAATCAATTGATAGTAGAGTTTTAGGATCAATAGTATGAGTAATCATTTTATTGTCAGAGATTTTAAAATTTCTATATTCCCCAGATGTAGCTATAGCTAAAAAATTATCGTTATTTTTTATTACATGAATAGCTTTATCATTAAATGAATTAGGGTCTTGGATTCCTATCATCCAGGGGGTTGAATGATTTGAACCATTGACTATTAATTCACCACCTATATCAATAAGGTGATTAGTTAAGTTATTGGTAATTAGATATTCATGAATTAGTTGAACTGCATAACCCTTTGCAATAGATGATAAATCAAACCAATTTTTAGATTGTTTTATTAACTTGTTATCATTAATTAATAAATATCCATCTTCCTTATCTTGTATTAAGTCCATATTAAAATCAGGAGCAAAACCTAATTTACTGGAAACTTTTCCTAACATGATGTTATAGGCTCCATTAGATAATTTATTGATATCTTCTGCAATATTTAAAATATTGTATAAATCATTACTTATATAGAGTTCAGTATTTGTGGGTTGTTTATTAATTATGGCAATCTCAGAATTAATCTTATAATTAGAGGCCACAAGGTCTATATGATCAATAATCTTAATAATATTTTTTTCATGATGGTCTGCTATATATGAAGAAGATACTATTGACCAACTAGTTCCGTAAGCATTCCCGCTTATGCTATAAGTTTTATTTGAATTTGAGTTATAAGCTATGAATACACAGAATAAGCCAACACATAATGCAATAAGCTTTGATATTAGTTTTCTTGATAACAAGTCTATTTAGCCACCAAAATCATCTAGAGCAATATTCTCAGGTTCAACACCAATATTTGTTAATAGATCAATTACTGCTTTGTTCATCATTGGAGGACCGCACATATAATATTCGCAGTCTTCTGGAGCTTCATGGTGTTTTAAATAATTTTGATATAAAACGTTATGAATAAAACCAGTATCACCATCCCAGTCATCTTCTGGTTGCGGATCTGATAACGCAACATGCCATTCAAAATTTTCATACTTTTCTGCTAAATCATTAAATTCTTCAACGTAGAACATTTCTTTTAAACTTCTTGCGCCATACCAAAATGTTATTTTTCTATCTGTATGGATTCTTAATAATTGATCAAAAATATGCGATCTCATTGGTGCCATACCAGCACCACCGCCAACAAAAACCATTTCATTTTTTGTCTCTTTAGCAAAAAACTCACCAAAAGGTCCAAATACTTTAACTTTATCACCAGGCTTTAAATTAAAGGTCCAAGATGACATTATTCCAGGAGGAAAATCGCTTCCTGGAGGCGGTGAAGCAATTCTTATATTGAATTTAATAACACCCTTCTCTTCTGGGTAATTTGCCATAGAATAAGCCCTAATAACTGGCTCAGGGTTAATAGATTTATTCTCCCAAATTTTAAATTTATCCCAATCAGTATGATATTCTTTTTGTATATCGAATGATTTATAGTCTATTTCATATGCAGGAGCTTCAAGCTGAACATATCCACCAGCTCTAAAATCAACATTTTCACCTTCAGGCAATTTTAAAACTAATTCTTTAATAAAGGTTGCAACATTATCATTTGAAATAACTTCACACTCCCATTCTTTTACACCAAAAATTTCTTCAGGTACCTCAATTTTCATATCACTTTTAACAGGTACCTGACATGAAAGTCTCCATCCTTCATTTTTCTCTCTTGAGTTAAAATGCGATTCTTCGGTTGGTAAAATTGAGCCACCTCCATCGAGAACAACGCACTTACATTGACTACAAGTTCCTCCGCCGCCACAAGCAGATGACAAAAATATTTTATTTTCAGCTAAAGTTTGAAGTAATTTTGAACCTGCTGGCACAACGATGGGGTTCGAGGAATCACCATTAATCTCAATAGACACATCTCCTGTTGAAACAAGCTTAGATCTAGCTCCGATAATAACTGCTACTAACGCAAGTACTATTCCTGAAAAAGAAATAACTCCAAGTATTAAATCAATCTGCATAGTTAAACTCTCTTATTTTAAAGAGATATACCTCCAAATGACATGAATCCAAAACTCATAAGACCAACAATTATAAATGTTGCTCCTAAACCCTTAAGACCCTCAGGTATATCTGAATATTTTAATTTTTCTCTTATACCGGCAAGTATCACTATAGCCATAGCCCAACCAAAGCCAGCTCCCAAGCCATACACAACACTTTCTCCAAATAATAGATCTTTTTCTATCATAAAAAGTGAAGCACCCAAGATTGCACAATTAACTGTAATCAAAGGTAAAAATACACCTAATGCATTATATAAGGCTGGGACATATTTATCTAAAAACATTTCTAATATTTGTACTACAGCTGCGATAACACCTATATAACTTATTAATTCAACAAATTCTAAATTTGTATCAGGCAATCCCGCCCATGCCAAAGCACCATCTCTAAGTATAAAATTATAAATGAGATTGTTTAGAGGAACTGTTATAAGACAAACAACTATAACAGCAATACCTAAACCAATAGCTGCATCAATTTTCTTTGAAATAGCAATGAATGTACACATACCTAGAAATACTGACAAAGCAATATTTTCTATAAATACAGTAGTAATAAATATATTTAAGTAATGTTCAAACATTGAGCTCTCTCTTTGTTAAATCTGGGCTTGTTGAATGTTTAGAAAGTGCAAAGTCATCTTCTTCGATCTGTGCAGGCTTGTAAGATCTAATAGCCCAAATAAATAAACCAATGATGATAAATGAGCTTGGTGGAAGAAGTAATAAATTATTTGCCATGTACCAACCACCGTTTGATACTAGTGGAAGTATTTCATAACCAAACAAGGTACCTGCTCCAAAAAGCTCTCTTATTGTTGCAACACCGATTAAAATAACACTATAGCCAAGTCCGTTACCCAGACCATCAAAAAAACTTAATAAAGGTTTTTCTTTCATTGCAAAAGCCTCTGCCCTACCCATAACGATACAGTTAGTAATAATTAAGCCAACAAAAACAGATAACTTTTTACTAGTTTCATAATCATAAGCTTTTAAAAGCTCATCAACGACTATAACCAAAGAGGCAATAATGGTCATTTGTACAATAATTCTAATACTGCTTGGTATGTGATTTCTAATTATTGATATGAATAAATTTGAAAAAGCTACTACGCTTGTTAACGCAACACACATAACCATTGTTACTGAAAGATTGTTTGTTACAGCCAATGCGGAACAAATTCCTAATATCTGTAAAGTGATAGGATTCTCATCTATCAATGGTTTTACTAATACATCTTTATATTTCTTAAGACTCATATTCCAACTCACTGAATAAATTTGCATACCCTGAATCACTGAACCAATATTTCAACATATTAGTTACACCTCTACTGGTTAAAGTGGCTCCTGACAAACCATCAACTTTATAAGCTAAATTTTGATCGTCAGAAGGAACTTTTCCTTTGATAACTTCCAATGAAACAACTTCATTTTTATATAGTTGTTTTCCAGGCCATAAGGCTTTCCATTTAGGGTTATCAACTTCTGCTCCAAGACCTGGTGTTTCTTTGTGATCGTAAAACTCTAAACCAGCAACAGTATTAAAATCATTTTCAATAGAAATATAACCGAAAAGAGTTCCCCACAAACCATAACCTCTAACAGGAAGAATAACTTTTTCTATAAAATTATTTTTATCTCTAAGAACAAAAAATTTACCGACATTTTCTCTATTTTTAATAATAGCAATATCCTGAGATGCATCTAAAGATGTTGAGTACTCTGGATTTCTAGTTGCAGCTATCTGATCATAATCACCCTTATGTTCTTCTAAAAAATCTTCAAGCTCTGTACCTTTTAAAAGTTTTCCAGTATTAAAGTTAATATATTTTGCTTCTAACTGATTAAATTGTTCTTTGATATCTTTATTGGGATTAAAAATACCTGCAGCTTGAAGAATTTTTGTTCTTTTATCATTTGCTTTATTTTCATTCTGCATATCACGAAGACTTACTGCTGTTGATGAAACAACTAGATGAACAAACCAAACAAATTACAAAAGCAACTCCTAATGTTTTAACTATTGAATCATTCATTGTGCTAAAGCCTTTCTTCTATTTATATTTGACATCATTACCATATGATCTATAACAGGCGCTAATAAGTTAGCAAATAATATTGCAAGCATCATACCTTCAGGGAAAGCTGGGTTAATAACTCTAATTAATATAACTGTTATACCAATTATAAACCCATATATGCATCTACCAGTATTGGTTCCAGAGCCTGAAACAGGTTCTGTGGCCATAAAAACAAGGCCGAATGCAAAGCTTCCTATCACAGCATGCCAGTACCAAGGAACTTCAAACATTGGATTTGTATCTGAACCTACTATATTTAGCAAACTTGACATTGCTATCATACCAATGAATGTCCAAAGAACAATTCTCCAGGAGGCAACTTTAGTAGCTAATAAGATTATTAAACCAATACCTATAGCAATTATAGATGTTTCTCCAATAGAGCCAGGAATATTTCCTAAAAATGCATCCATCCAGGTGAATTTGTCATAGATACCTGCCATACCATTTTCAGCAGCCACGCCAAGAGCAGTTGCACCGCTATAACCTTCTGGAACTATATTATTATCAGCCAAGCCAGCGATCCATACTTTATCACCTGATATTTGAGATGGATATGCAAAATAAAGAAATGCTCTACCAGTTAATGCAGGGTTTAAGAAATTTTTACCTGTACCCCCAAATATTTCCTTACCAATAACTAAACCGAAAGTTATTCCTAATGCAGCCTGCCATAGAGGAAGATCAGGTGGGCAGCTAAGTGAGAACAAGACTGTTGAAACAAAGGCACCCTCATTGATCTCATGCTTTCTTACAACAGCAAATATAGTTTCCCAACCAATTCCTACAACAAAAACAGTTATATAAATAGGCATAAAGTAGCATGCGCCAAACCATAATTTTGAGATAAAGCTTGATGAATCATAACCAACAAGATTAACTAGTGGGTGGTGCCAATCACCAGTATTTAATTGATTAATTGATTCAAGATATTCAAGTGAGTGTGATCCAAGATTGTACATTCCAAAAAACATTGCGGGGAATGTAGACAACCAAACAATTACCATAATCTTTTGAATATCAACAGCATCTCTAATATGAACAGGGTTTGATGTTTTTGTTTGTGTAGAAAAAATAAAATTTTCAACAGCATCAAATAAAGGAAACCATTTGGAATATTTTCCATCACCAATAAAATTTGGTTTTACTGAATTAATGTAGTTTCTTAATGCATTCATTGTTCTAAATATAAATTATTTAAATTATTAGCCAGAATCGAACAGTAATCATATTTACTTGGACATATGTATGACGCGAGTGCTAGATCTTCTGGTGCTAACTCAAGCATTCCAAGATCAACAGCCTGTTCAATATCTCCCACAACTAGAGATTTTAATAATTGTGGAACCAATATATCCATCGGAAGTATTTCATCATAAGTTCCAACTGGGACTATCGCCCTATCTCCACCATTTAATGAAGTATTAAATGTGAATTTATTGGGTTTTAGCATTGATGATGAAAATACATTCAAATTAGAGTGCAATTGTGAACCCGGCATAAGCCAATTCAAGAAAATGTTATTAGCCTCGTCTGGTATTACAGATATGATTGAATCATAGAAACCTAAGTAATTCATAATACCCTCTGAGGAATGTCCATAAATAAGTGATCCAGATACAACCCTAGAGTTATTATCAATTTTTCCAGCAGTTAATTGATCTATATTTCCAGATATTCTTGCGTTAATAAGGGAGGGTTTAAATACAGATGGTCCGCCTAATGCAATTAATTTATGGGTTCTTAGAGAATTATTTTTTAATAAATAACCCAAAGAGATAATATCTTGATAACTGATAGTCCAAGCAACTCTATTAAGATTAACTGGGTATATTTGACTAATATGAGTACTAGATAAACCAGCGGGATGAGGTCCAGATACTTGATGATAATTAATATTTTCAACAATTGTTTCAAGATTACTGTTTTGATAGGTGCAGTGTATAGGACAAGAAAATAATATGTCTAAAGCCTCTAACCCTTTATTAAAAGCTATCTTTGTCTTGATCTATAATAAAAAAAGGATCTACTGATAAAGGATTGGTATCACAAGCATTTACAAAGACTGCATCAGGTGCTGAATCTACTTTTGGAGTTCGATTGAAAGGTCTAGTTCTAAAAGCATTCCATAGACCAGAATTAATAAGTAAATTTGTAAGACCTTTTGAGGTATTTTCATAGTGAAAAGATTCAGCTTCTTCATTTTCAGTTATTTCAATTTCTATAGAAAGGAATTTTCTTTTATCACCTCTGCTAATATCTTTAACAGTTCCTCCAGCAGGAGAAGTAAAAAAGATACCGGGATTTTTTTTGTCTTCAAATAACTTAGTCCCTCTTTTTACAATATCTCCAACCTTAACCATCATTGTAGGTTTCATGCCTACAAAATCATTGGCAAGAAGTGAAACAGAGGTTACGTTTGGTGTATCCGAAATAATAGGGTCAGGTGTACCCGAAATTGGCAAATTGAGACCTTTAGAAGTTTTTATCACGCGTGCTATACCTGAGTAAATTTATATACATCAAAAACGTGATGATTATAAATCTAAAGCGATATTGATTCTATAGTTTTATGAAATTGGTTTAGGCAATCTTTGCAATGAGATCCCAGCTATTTTTTTTGCTAAATTAATAACTTGCTTTGAATAACCATATTCATTGTCATACCAGCAATATAATGTAACTCTCTTACCGCTTGTAATAGTTGCTTGTGAATCAATTATTGATGCGAAAGGACTGGAATAAAAATCTGTAGAAACTATCTCAGGTGAATTTACAAAACCTAATGTCTCTCTGTATTTTGAATGAAAAGCCATTGATTTAAGGTAATTATTTATATCATCTTTATCAACATTAACATTTAGCACTAAAGATAGAATTGCTAGACTGACATTGGGTGTGGGAACTCTTATAGCATTTCCTGTTAATTTATCAGCTAATTCGGGTATAGCTTTACTAACAGCTTCTACAGCACCAGTAGATGTAATAACCATATTTAGCGGTGCTCCACGACCCCTTCTATCACCTTTATGAAAATTATCAATTAAATTTTGATCATTTGTGTATGAATGAACCGTTTCAATGTGCCCGCCATCAATTCCATAATGATCATTAATAACTTTTAAGACTGGAACAATTGCATTAGTTGTGCACGATGCAGCAGAAATAATTTGATCAGAATCTTCTAAAATATTGTCATTAACACCATAAACAATATTTTTAATATCACCCTTGCCAGGTGCTGTTAAAAGAACTTGTGATGCATTAGATTTAATATGTTTTGATAAGGAATCAAAATCTCTCCATACACCAGTGTTATCAATTACAAGAGGAGTTTCAATATCATAGTCACTGTAGTTTACTTCTGCAGGACTCGAGGCGTAAATAATTTTTACTGGATTGCCATTTATAACAAGTGTAGATTTTTCTTCATCAACTCTAACAGTTCCGTCAAAAGGACCATGAACAGAGTCTCTAGATAAAAGACTTGCTCTTTTATAAATATCGTCATCCCCGGCTTTTCTTATAACAATCGCTCTAAGTCTGTAATAGTTTCCAGGGCCTGTATTCTGAATCATCATCCTAGTAACAAGTCTACCAATTCTACCAAACCCATATAAAACTATGTCTTTTGGCTCAGTAGGACGATCTGAATTAGCATCAATTACATCAGATAATTCATAATCAATATATTTAGGTAGATCGGAGGAATCATTCTTTAAATTACTAAAATTAGGAAATCTTACAGCAAGCTCACCTATATCAATTTCACAATCAGCCATTGATAGCGTATCCAGATATTGTAATATTGGAAATGTCTCTAATTCACTTAGCTCATTATTATCAGATTGTCGCGCAAATCTATGAGCTCTCATGATTTCGACAGGTGATTGATTTACAAGTGATTTTCCATAAATAAGGATATTAATGCCATCACGATATAAACTTCCAACAATTGGCACCATTAATTCAGCTAAGCCTTCTCTCCACTTCCAATCACCAAAAGAATCTTCTGGCAATATGCGATCTTGTCTTTTGGTAGACTGAAAAGAAACGTCTTTATTATTATTCATAATTAATGTAAAAAATTTACAGTACTAAATTATTTTAATAGATAAAGGTCTAAATAAAAATCATTTATTTAGAAAAAGCTTTTAAATGAAAATCAGCATTTCCAAACATAGCATCAACTGCAACCATTTTCTTGAGATAATGGCCAATCATCATTTCTTCACTAACACCCATTCCACCGTGCAGTTGAACAGCATTTTGTGCAGAAAGTTTACCAAATTTGCCAACGTGGGCTTTTAGAGCTGAAACATGTTTAAATTTATCATCAGAATTTGAATCTACTTCCAACATAGCTTTGTATAAAAGTGATTTAGCTAATTCACTATCAATAAACATATCAACCATTCTATGTTGCAAGACTTGGAAGTTTGATATCGGTTGATCAAACTGCTCACGCTCTTTAGTGTATTGAACTGTCTTGAGATAACACGATGACATACAACCAACAGCCTCTGCACTAACACATAAAGTTGCTAGATTTATAGCTTCAACTAGTAAATTCTCAGCCTCATCACCTGTAGCAATAATATTAGAATCATCAATTGAAACGTTTTCAAAAATGTATTCTGCACAAGTCTGCTCGTCAATAGTTCTGAAAGAATTAAAAGAAACGCCATCAGCATCTTGATCCACAAGCACTAATGATAAAGAATTATTTTTAATGCAAGATACAATTATCTTAGAAGCATTTTTGCCATTTAAAACCAATGACTTTGTTCCATTAAGCTTATTGTTATCTGATAGATTTGTATTGGGGTGTAAATATTCATATGAATTTGCTGGTTCAGCAAAAGCTAATGATACATGCATTGAACCTGAGCATATGCCCTCAATTAATTCTGATTTGTTCGTAAAATTTGATTTATCAAGAACTGTACCTGCCAATACTACATTAGCTAAATAAGGTTCTATAACTAGAGATTTTCCAAATTCTTCAAATAATACTGAGAGTTCAATTGGGCCAAAACCAAAACCGCCTGATTCTTCAGAAAAAGGCATTGACAGCCAGCCTTGTTCAGCAAATAAAGACCATGCTTTATCATCAAAGTCTTTATCTGATTTGACTACATCTTCTCTCTTATAAAAATCATATTCCGTTTCACAAAATTTTTGAATCTGTTCTCTGAGCATTACCTGCTCTTCTGTATAACTTAAGTTCATTTCTTATACTCCTAATACAAACTTAGAAATAATATTTTTTTGAATTTCATTACTTCCACCATATATAGATGTTTTTCTGAAATTTAAAAATCTTTCTAGCGATACAGCAGCATGTTCTGGTCCAGATGGCTTGTCATTCGATCCATAACCACCAGCTCCAGGGTACATTAATGCATATTCCCCAGCAGCTTCTACATAAATCTCAGTAAGACCTTGTTGAATTTCAGTACCTTTAATTTTTAATATTGAAGATTCTGCCCCGGGATGACCGCCATTTTCTAACTCTGACAAAAGTCTTAACTCTGTCATTTCTAATGCTGAAATAGCAATTTCCACCTCAGCAACTTTTTTATCTAAATCTGAGTTATCTAACTTTGAAACAACTTCTTTTAGTCCATTAAGTGCTCTCATTGATGCGCCAACAGCAGCTATTCCAAATCTTTCGTGAGCAAGCAAGAATTTTGCATAAGTCCAGCCTTTGCCTTCTTCACCAACTAAATTTTCAACAGGAACTTTCACATCTGTAAAAAATACAGAATTGACTTCATGATCTCCATCAATAGTGATAATAGGTTTTACTTCTATGCCTGGTGTTTTCATATCCACTAGAAGAAATGATATTCCTTCTTGTTTTTTGCCTGTTGATTCTGTTCTAACTAATAAAAAGATCCAATCTGCATTCTGAGCCAATGTCGTCCAAGTTTTAGATCCATTAACTACATAATGATCGCCATCTTTAACAGCCTTGGTTTTAAGAGAAGCTAAATCTGAACCAGAACCAGGCTCTGAATAACCCTGACACCACCATGTGTTAAAATCTAATATGTCAGGTAAAAATCTTTTCTTTTGTTCGTCGTTACCAAACGTATATATAACTGGAGCAACCATGCTAACACCAAATGCTAAAAGTGGTGGGCAGCCTGCTAAACCAAATTCTTTATTAAATAAATATAACTGAGTAGCAGTCCAACCTGTTCCGCCATACTCTACTGGCCAGTTATAACCCATCCAACCTTTTGCAGATAGAGCTTTATGATAATCAACCATATCTTGTCTGGTTAAATGCTCACCTTTATCCATTTTATTTTTTACGTGTTTTGGATAGTCATTAGCTAACCAATCTCTTAACTCATCTCTAAAAGCGAGATCTTCTTTTGAAAAATTAATGTCCATAATTACCTATATTATTTTTGAATTGATAGAATACGCACAACATTATACAAGTAATTGTAAAAAATTTACCATCAAATGAATAAAATTATTGACCATAGACATGCACATCAATTGAGTGATTTATATCACAAATCTGATCGTTCTTTATGCGTTCTAGTAAAAGATAGTAAAGAAGCTAAATTATTAGAAAATGAGTTGGCCCTTTATATTGATAAAATCAAATATTTTCCAGAAAATGAAATTCTTCCATACGATCATTTTTCAATACCTGAAAATATTCTAAAAGAACGTTTCCAAATTTTTAATTCTTTAAACGAAGAAAAAGAAATAGTAATAACTACTATAAAGAGTTTATTTGAGCTATTCCCAACATTAGACTTATACAAATCTAGAGAGGTTTTTCAGATTCAAGATAAACTCTCACTAGAAAGTTTAGAAGAAATTTTAATATCATTAAATTATGAAAAAACGAATAAAATTGAATCACTGAATCAATATGCCATTCGAGGTGGAATTATTGATATCTTTACTCCAATTTATAAAAATCCATTAAGGATTGAAATCTTTGATGACTTAATAGAATCTATTAGATTTTTTGATATAGAAACACAATTATCAATTGATAAAATCCAAAATTTTAAACTAACCAAAAGTTCACTGTATGGCTTTGATGAGCATAATCTTAAAGTGTTTAAGGATAATTGGAGAAATTATTTTCAAAATAATGATGAAAGACATTGTGAGATATTCCAAAAATTAAATAATAATGAAATAGCGGAAGGCTCAGATATTTATTTACCACTATTCTTTAATAAAACATCTTCATTTATTGATTTATTTTCAAGATATGAATTTTTTCTATTAGAAAATCTAGATGATGAGATTTCTTTATATGATTCCTATGTACATCAAAGATATGAAGATGAAAATATAGATGCTAGCAGGCCCTTAATAAAGCCTAGAGATTCCTTTATTAATAAAGATATTATTAAATCTTTTTGTTCAAAAGATAAAATTATTAAAGAAGTTAATAACTATAATAATCCAAAGTTTGATGACTTTAATTCATTATTAAATTTGATTGATAGCGGAAAAATCATCAATCAAAAAATAATTCTAATAACTTCAATTCAAAGTGAATACGAACTTCTTATAAAGAGATTTTCACCAAATATAAATGAAATTTTAGATATAAAAGATGCTAATAATTCTATAAATTTAATGCTATCAAACATAGTAAGACCTATAGATCTTATGGACACCTTGGTTTGTCACAAAGAATATTATGAAAATGTGAACATGTTATTTTCTAACGAAAATGATACTAATTCATCTGTTATGCATAAGGATGTTCTTTTCAAAGAAGGCGATTATGTTATTCATGAAAACTATGGTTTAGGTTTGTACTCAGGATTAGAAATAGTATCCACGAATAATATTTCAAATGAATATATGAAAATTATATATTCCTCTAATGAGGCTTTATATGTACCTCTAAGGAGCGTTGAATTAATTTCAAAATATCATAAAAATGATTTAATGAGTGATGTTATCCTGGACTCTTTATCATCTAATAAATGGTCAAAAAACAAAATTAAAGCACAACAAAGAGCATATGATCATGCTGCTGAGATTTTAGATATTGAATCAAGAAGACAAGCCTCAACTGCTTCATTGCTTAGGGTGGATGATGATGAATTTATAAGATTTAATAGTCTGTTTCCTTTCACTGAAACACCAGATCAATTAGAGGCAATAGAATCAATTAGAAAAGATTTGGCATTAATTAAGCCAATGAATAGAGTTTTGTGTGGTGATGTTGGATTTGGAAAAACTGAAGTTGCAATGAGGTCAGCATTTATATCTATATCATCAGGTAAACAGGTCATAATACTATGTCCCAGCACAGTCTTAAGTGAACAGCACTACGAATCCTTTTTAGAAAGATTTAAGTCTCTTGCGGTTAATACAAAAATTATTAACAGGCATGTAAATAGAAAAAATAAAGATGATATCGTAAATGATTTCAATCAAGGGAATGTAGATATTTTAATAGGTACTCATGCTCTTTTTACATCTGGTATTAATTTTTCAAATACAGGTCTCTTGGTTGTTGATGAAGAGCATAAGTTTGGAATCAAACAAAAGGATATAATTAAAAGCAAGCAAGAAAATATTCACATCCTTTACCTCTCTGCCACTCCTATTCCTAGAACTATGAATTTTATATTTTCAGGTTTGAAGGAGTTTTCTTTTTTGCACACACCACCAACAAATAGAATAAGTATTAAATCTTTCCTAAAAGTAGAAAATTTACAACTTTTTAAAGAGGCGATTTCGAGAGAAGTATCAAGAGGTGGTCAATGTTTTATTGTTCAAAATGATATCTCAAAAATGGAATTTTTAAAAAGGAGTATCTCATCGATCCTGCCAGAAATAACAATCGATATAGCCCATGGGAAACTAAATAAAAATGATATCTCTAAAGTAATGAGGGATTTCGACACTGGTATTTTAGATGTGCTAATTTGTACAACAATAGTTGAGATGGGCTTAGATATCCCGAATGCTAATACTATCTTAATAATAGATGCTCAAAATTTTGGCTTATCTCAACTTCATCAGTTAAGAGGCAGAGTTGGAAGATCCGTTAAACAAGGTTATTGTTATTTTTTAATACCAATACCAGATTTATCTAAAATTGCTAAAAATAGATTAGATTCAATAATTAGGCTGTCAGATCTTGGCTCAGGGTTTTTTATAGCTCAAGAGGATTTAGAGATTAGAGGTGGTGGAGAAATGCTAGGTGATAAGCAAAGTGGACATATAAATAGTGTCGGGATAAATCTATATCTATCAATGTTAAAAAGTGCTCTTAATAAATTTAAGAATAATGATGAAAAAGAACTGATTCAAACTGAGATTAATTTTTATGACTCCTCTTATATAAATGACGATTATTTGCCATCGCCTCTCGAGAGGCTAAAAATATATAAATCCTTAAATAAGGCTTCCAGCATTTATGAGATAGACCAAATAAAAAATGATTTAATAGACAGATGCGGCGCTCTTACTGATGAAATTAAAAATCTTATCAACGACACAAAATTAGCAATAATTATACAAAGCTCAGGAATTATAAAAATTAACTCAAATGCATATAAAACATCATTTCTTTTATCTGCAAAAATAGATAAAGGTGTTTTCGATAACATATTGACACTGATTACAAAGGAGCCCAATATTTATAGCATTAATAATGAAAATAAACTTATCATTAATTTAGAAGAGCCAAGTGCTTCTTCAAGAAGAAATAAGATAGCAAATTTAGTAAATGACATTTTATAAAAAAGCTCTACTAATTATCTTTCAATCATCATTATTGATGGCTGAAGATTCATTGGATTT
This sequence comes from uncultured SAR86 cluster bacterium, assembly GCA_964276145.1. Classification (GTDB taxonomy): domain Bacteria; phylum Pseudomonadota; class Gammaproteobacteria; order Magnimaribacterales; family D2472; genus SCGC-AAA076-P13. The sequence goes on from CAXYDN010000007.1 coordinate 72,446, forward strand.
TAAAGAATATCAAATAGAATTAATAATTTTTCAATACTCTAATACTAATACAGATGAAGTATTCCAAAATGACTTTAAAGCCCCTGAAGGGGAGATTTTAAATTTTTACAATCCAAACCTACAATTAAATAAAAAATCATTTAATGTAAAAACTCAAGAAAATTTCTTTACTAAACTTTTTAAAAATGTAAGGCCCATAAATACAAGAAATAGGATAATTAATAAAGATAAAACTAATATAAAAGTAGCTAATCCAAAATCTTGGTATAGAAAAGATAATAATCTGCAAACTCTTGCAAAACTTAATGAACGATTATCAAAAAATACCAATTATAGATTATTGGATAGCTTTTCGTGGATTCAAAACATTGAGAATAAAGATAATTCAAACTACTTATATCATGAGGACTTTGATAAACAATATGGATTTTTTGTAAAATTTTATAAAAGCCGTTTTTTACACACTGATCTTAAAGCTTACATGGGATCATTAAGCTTATCTGAGACAGACACCACAAAATCATATATTGATAAATATGATAAAAAATTACTTGAAGTCTCTTCAAATACAAATCTGAAAAATAATATTGAAATTAAACTAAATAATAAAAATGATTTTATTGATATAAATAATAATGAGAAAAATGAGAAAAATGAGATATTAACCTCAGAAAAAATTAAGTGGTTTATAGATGAAGATAAAAGAATTTTTAACAATGAAATTCATTATTTTGATCACCCTTATTTTGGCATTGTGATATCAGTTAATGAAATTTAACTTTTATAGTATGCATTGTCATCTACAGAATGATCGGTACTATCTTTAACAGATTTAAGCTCAGGTATTTGCTCTAATAATGTTTTCTCAATGCCGTCTTTTAGAGTAACATCTACCATTCCACAACCTTGACACCCTCCACCAAATTGTAAAATAGCCTCTCCTTTATTAGTAAATTCAAGCAAGCTAACCTCTCCACCATGTGATTCAAGCATTGGGTTTATTTCATTATATATAACGTAATTTATTCTATCTTCAGGTGGGCTATCTGGAGAAATATTCGGAAGTCTTGCATTGGGAGCTTTAATGGTTAACTGTCCTCCAAATGTATCATTATCAAAATTTACTTCAGAATCAACTAAAAATGGAATGCTTCTTTTTTCAATATGAACTGTTAGCGTTTTTAGATTTAATATTTCATCATCTTTCATTCCCTCTTCTGGTTTACAATACGCAAGACAAGTTTCAGCTTTAGGAGTTCCTGGATCAGAAATAAAAATTCTCACTGCAAGATTTGGCTCATTTTTATCCTCAATAAGTTTGGCTAAATACTTTTCAGCTGTTTCTGTAATATTTACAATTTTATTCATAATTTATGTGGTTAAAAAGATTAATAAAATCAATACTAGGTGTTCGCAAGAAAGAAGAACTAGAAAATGATTTAAAAAAAATTTCTATAACAAAGATAATTACTTTATTTATAGCTCTCAATATAACATTTATAGGGATTATATTTGTTATAACAAGATTTTTTATTATCTAAATGAATAAATTTACTAAAGCAACATCTCTAATCAGTGAGTATTATAAAGGTGCTATTAAGATTAATTTAAGCCCTGCTTATGGTTATAGATCTCGGTGTGAATTTGGCTATCGAAATAGTTTTTATACCATGTACGATAGATCAGGAAATATTAAGTATCTTGAGGTTTTCAATATTGCCAGGCCTGCTATTCAGGATTTGATGCCAAAATTACGAAATAATATTAATCACTCTAAATTTCTTAACCATAAATTATTTCAAGTTAACTTTAGAACAAACAGTGTAGATAAGATTTTAGTAACTCTTATATTTCATAGAAAACTTAATGATGAGATGAAAGAAGAGGCTCAACAAATTTCAAATCAATTTAAAATTGATATTAATCTTAGATCAAGAAAAGATATCTATTCAACAGGTGATGAGCTTTTGGTTGATGACATAAATATTAATAACATAATGCTATATCAGACAGATCAGTCATTTTATCAACCAAATCACTTCCATATGCCAGAAATGGTTAAGAAAACATTATCCTTTATTAATGAACCAGAGGATCTATTAGAGTTGTATTGCGGCTCAGGTACATTCACCCTTCCCTTGTCATATAAATTTAATAGAGTATTTGCAACTGAAAATAATAGACAGTCTATAAAATGTCTTAAAAAATCAATTGATAAGCTTTCTATAAATAATATTAATTTTGCTAGGCTTTCAGCGGAAGAAGTCTCAGAAGCATTTAATGGAAGAGTATTTAGAAGAATGAATAAAAATAATATTAATACTTATAAATTTTCACATGTTCTAGTGGATCCCCCAAGGTCTGGTTTAAATGATGAAGTAATAGAAATTATTAAAAAATTTAAAAATATTATTTACGTTTCATGTAACTATGAAACATATATAAGAGATATTAAAAAGCTAAATAAATTTTATTTAAAACATATAGAAATATATGACCAATTTCCAAATACAAAACACCTTGAAATAGTTTCATTACTATCAAAACTATAAATATATGTAAATTTTATATATTAATCTTTGATAACTTAAATTAAATGTATGTATTAATAGTTTTTTAACTAGTTTTCTTAGGAGAGGAATTATGGATATTATAACAAGTGTTACTACAGAAATAGCCTTATGGGAATTATTTCAATCTACTAGAGGAGCCAATACTACGGCATTTCTGTCTGGAATCATAGCAATATGGGTTGCAGCAAGATTTTCCAGTGTATCAGTAGATAAAGGTGTGAATACATTGGCAAAAATAATCGTGTCTGTTTTTGCATTAGGCGTTTTTGCTATGTGGTTAAATTTAGGTGGTGTTATAGGTAATACATTTGCTGGACATGCTGAAGCTTTAAGCGCTTTAGATGCTGCTAATGGTGATATTGATATAGGACCAGGTTCACAAGCATTTATACAAAGTGTTAATGAGGGAAATCCTGTTGGAATGTTTGGATTCTGGGCTGTCTCTTTAGGTGGTCTTTTGATAGCAATATTACCTTTATGGGTTAATAGCTCTAAATAATCTAGACATTAAATAAAGGGCACTTTTTAAGTGCCTTTTTTTGCTTTACTTTGTATTAGCATAGTAATACACTAGCACGCATGAAAAAACTAAATGAAGTAATCTTATTATTAAAAGATAAAAAAGAAGTTGAGGAGTTCTTTAATGATCTTTGTACGCCGACTGAATTAAAGGCCTTGAATGAGAGATGGGCCGTTGCACAACTTCTTTATCAAGATACATTATCTTATAGAGAAATTGCAGCGCAACTGAAAACAAGCACGACTACAGTAACTAGGGTTGCCCGTTTTTTGTCTAGTGAGCCATATCAAGGTTATAAAAAAATACTTCAAAGGATTACATAATGAAAAATCGATTAACTATTGCCATTCAAAAGAAAGGCAGACTTTTTGATCAAAGCGCTGACTTAATTAGAAAATCTGGCATTAACTTTTCAACCAAGGGTGATAATCTTTTAGCAAAATCTAATAATCTACCAATAGATATTTTATTTGTAAGAAGTGATGATATTCCCTCCTTAGTTTCAAATGGCGATGCTGATTTAGCAATTGTTGGAGAAAACGTACTTATTGAAAAATCCTTGTTTAAAAGAACTTTTATCGAAAAAATTATTAATCTAGGTTTTTCTAAATGCAGGCTTTCTTTTGCTGCCCCTAAAAATAATAAAATTAATACTTTTAACAATATGAAAATTGCTACCTCTTACCCAAATACTGTTAAAAAGTATTTAAAAGATAATAGAATAACTGCATCTGTTATAAACATACATGGCTCAGTAGAGCTTACTCCTTACATAGGTATGTCTGATATGATTTGTGATTTGGTTTCATCTGGTGCAACTTTAGAAGCAAATAATTTAAAAGAAATAGAAGTTATCTTAGAGTCTCAAGCAGTATTAATTAAGAATAAAAACTTAAGCAAAGATAAGGAAAAAATAGCAGATAAAGTAATAAACAGAATGCAAGGCGTCGTTAATGCAATTGAAAGTAAGTATGTTATGTTAAATGCTGATGCGTCAAAGGTTAAAGAAATATGCAAACTTCTACCTGGATCTGAATCACCAACAATAATTCCTCTTGAAGACAGTAAAAAAGTAGCAATTCATGCTTTATGTCAAGAACCAATTTTTTGGGAAACAATGGAAAAACTCAAAATAAAAGGAGCTTCCTCTATATTGGTAATGCCTGTAGAAAAAATACTTAATTAAAATGAAAAATCTAACTCTTAAAAAAAATATTCCTACTCTAGATTTTAAAGAATCTAAGCTCTCTAGAAAGGATATTAATACTATTAATAAATTTAAATCATTAGTTATAAATGATGGAGATAATGGTCTAAGAGAAATCTCAAAAATATTAAAGGAGAAATCTCTAAATAGTTTTAAAGTTACAAAATCTGAATTTAAAAAAGCTGATAAATTGCTAAATGATGATATAAAAAATGCAATATTAATTGCTTATGCAAATATTAAAAAATATCATGAAAAACAACTTGAAGGACTATCAATTAAAGATATCGAGACAACAAAAGGTGTTAAATTGTGGTCTGAATTTAAACCTATTGATGTTATAGGTCTGTATATACCAGGAGGAACTGCTCCTCTATTTAGTTCTTTTTTAATGCAAGCTATCCCAGCTATTATTGCTGGATGTAATAACATTGTTGTATGTACCCCTCCCAATAAGAATGGAAATATAGATCCAGCGATATTATGGGTAGCAAATTTATTAAATATTAAAAATATCTTTAAGGTTGGTGGCTCTCAAGCAGTCTTTGCAATGGCTTATGGAACAAAATCAATACCAAAGTGTTTAAAAATATTTGGACCTGGAAACCAATATGTAACTGAGGCAAAGATGCTTGTCAGTAAAGATATTTCTATTGACATGCCTGCTGGACCAAGCGAAGTTTATGTTGTCTCAAATGACGAAAATAAACTAGACATCATTGCTTCTGATTTATTGTCTCAGCTTGAACATAGCAAAGATGCAAAAGCAGTTCTTATCTCTCAAAATAAATCTTTGATTAAGAATATTTCAAATGAAATAAATATACAAAATAACGCATTAAATAGACAAGAAATTTTAAAATCTAGCATTAATAATATTTATCTAGTTAATGCATCTAGTGACCAACAGATCATTGATTTTATAAATATTAATGCGCCAGAGCACCTAATTCTTTTAGATAATGATTTCTCAAAGATTGCACCATATATAAACAACGCAGGTTCAGTTTTTTGTGGCAATTATTCACCTGAATCTTTTGGTGATTATGCATCAGGATCAAATCACACACTGCCAACGTCGGGAGCTGCAAAAACATACTCAGGATTGTCGGTAAAAGACTTTGGGAAAATAATTACCTTTCAAACTGCCACAGCTGAAGGTTTTATGAATTTGGGTCCTGTAGTCAAAATCTTAGCTGAAGCTGAGAACCTGGATGCCCATGCTAAAGCAGTAGATATTAGAGAAAGCTATGCCCTACAAGATACATATCAAAAACCAAGAACATCATTCATTAAAAGAACTACGAATGAGACAAGTATATTTATAAACTTAAATATTGATGGGACTGGAAATTATAATGTTGATACTGGTTTAAAATATTTTGATCATATGCTTGAACAATTTGCCAAGCATGGAAATTTTGATATTACTATAAATTCTATTGGAGACCTCGAAATAGATGAGCATCACACAATTGAAGATGTCGCAATTGCTCTTGGTGATGCTTTTAAACAAGCTCTTGGAGAAAGGAAAAATATAGAGAGGTATTCTTCAAATGAATCATTGGTTATGGACGAGACTATATCTAATGTAAGTATTGATATGTCATCAAGAAATCTTCTTAAAATGAAAACTTCCAAGTTAAGAGAATATGTAGGAGATTTCCCAACAGAAATGCTTGAACATTTTTTTATATCATTCGTAAACACTCTGAGTTTTACCTGTCACATTGATACAAGAGGTACAAATAGTCACCACATTGTTGAAGCAACCTTTAAAAGCTTTACAAGAGCTTTAAGTGGAGCCCTTATTCATAATAATAAAAATATTGCATCCACGAAAGGCATGTTATGAATATTGGCATTATTGACTGCGGAGGTGCTAACTTGAATTCAATTTATTATTCTTTTAAAAGAATTAATATTAATGCATTTATATCAAGTTCACCATCAGAGCTAGATGGCATGGATGCATACATATTACCTGGAGTTGGTTCTGCTGGAATAGTTATGAATAAATTAAAAGAAAATAATTTAATTAATTTGATTAAGGAAACCAAAAAACCAACACTAGGCATATGTATAGGTATGCAAATACTATTTGATTACTCTGAAGAGGATAATACCCAATGTCTTGGGCTGATTAACGGAAGTGTTAAAAAATTTCAACCTAATAATGACATTAAAGTCCCTCAAATGGGTTGGAATCATGTTAGTTCAGATATTGATAGTCTCAATGGATATTACTATTTTGCTAATAGCTATTTTACCAATAACAATGATTACGCAATTGGTCATAGTTACTATGGTCAAAAATTTAATTCAATCGTCAAGAAAGATAACTTTCTTGGATGCCAGTTTCATCCCGAAAAGTCATCAGATATTGGTGAAAAATTTATAAAGAATTTTATCAATACAATATGAAAATAATGCCAGCTATCGATCTACTGGATGGTAAATGCGTTAGGTTACTAAAGGGAGATTATTCAAAGGTCTCTACTTACAATGATAATCCTATTGAACAAGTTGAAGAATTTGAAAAAGCAGGCTTTACCTATATTCATTTAATAGATCTTAATGCTGCTAAATCTGGTGGTAATGAAAATATAGAGATCATTAAAGAAATCGCAAGTATAAAAAATATAAAGGTTCAGGTTGGTGGCGGAATTCGAGATATAAATAAAATTAAGAGATTATTTTCCTACAACGTTGATAGAGTAATTGTTGGTACAGCTGCTATTACTAATAATATTTTTAAGTTGCAACTTAAAAATAATTTTCCAATAGAAAAAGTAATATATGGATTAGATTTTAAGATTATTGATGGGGCCCCTCTCCTATCAGTTAACGGTTGGACAGAAAATACAAATATAAATTTATTTGATTATATTAAAGAAAATTATTGGATAAAAAATATTTTAGCAACTGATATTTCTCTGGATGGAACTCTTAATGGACCAAACATTGATATATATAAACAAATTTTAACTAATAAAAATTTGAACTTAATTGCCTCGGGGGGTATAGGCTCTATTAATGATATAAGCAAACTTCAATTAATTAAAAGTCAAGAATGTGTTGTAGGTAAAGCAATATATGAAGGTAAAATTTCTTTATTGGAGCTTGGAAATGCTAACTAAGAGAATAATTCCATGTCTGGATGTAAAAAATGGCTCAGTGGTTAAAGGTGTAAGATTTAAAAATCATGAGGTTGTGGGATCTATATTAGATCTAGCTAAAAAGTATAACGATGAAGGGGCTGATGAATTGGTTTTTTACGATATTGGTGCTAGTACATATGATGGAACTGTATCGAAGGAATGGGTTAAGTTAATTGCTGAAGTTATCAATATTCCTTTTTGTGTTGCTGGTGGAATTAAAAGTATAGATGATGCAAAGGAAATTCTAAATTCAGGCGCTGACAAAATATCAATAAATAGTCCTGCCATTCAAAGGCCTAATCTTATAAGAGAGCTTGCTGATGAATTTGGAAGTCAATGTGTAGTTGTTGGTATTGATTCAAAAACTGTAAAAGACAAATTTATAGTCTTTTCAAACACCGGTGACGAGAATACGATCATTAATACAGAATTAGAAACAAAGGAGTGGATAGATACAATTCAAGAATTAGGGGCTGGTGAAATTGTACTGAATTGCATGAATCAAGATGGCGTAAGGAACGGATATGACATTAATCAATTAAATTTAATGTTGAGTGATTGTGATGTTCCATTAATTGCATCTGGAGGAGCGGGAAATCTATCACACTTTAAAGAAGTCTTGAGCGAAACAAATTCAAGTGGAGCATTGGCTGCGAGTGTATTTCATAAAAATCTAATAAATATAAATAACTTAAAAGAATATTTAAAAAATAAATCAATTAATATCAGGTGTTAAATATGGATATAAATAATATTAAATGGAATGATAATGCCCTTATACCAGCAGTTATTCAAGATGCATCATCTTTAAATGTATTAATGCTTGGATATATGAGCAATGAATCTCTTGAAAAAACAATTGAGACTAATGAGGTTACTTTTTTTAGTAGATCAAAACAAAGACTTTGGACCAAAGGTGAAACTTCAGGAAATAAACTAATAGTTAAATCAATAGAATTAGACTGCGATAGAGATACACTCTTGATAAAGGCAGAACCATTGGGACCGACATGTCATAAAGGTAATTATTCATGTTTCGCATCTGAATCTAAAAACCCTCTATCAATGATTTATATTCTTGAGAACCTGATAGATAAGAGAAAAAAAGAAAATAATAAAAATTCTTATATTAATTCCTTGTTAGAAAAAGGCGTTAAAGAGATCTCAAAAAAAGTTACAGAAGAAGCAGGTGAAACAGCGATTGCTGCAGTTACTAATGATGGTAGATTAATTGATGAATCAGCCGATTTATTATTTCATTTGATTGTTTTACTTAAATCTCAAGAGCTTTCTTTTGATAATGTTTTAAAAGAACTGGAGACAAGAAATACTAATCAATAGATTTAATCTCTATAAAATCTATAAGCATTCGGCCTTTATCTTTATCATCTAGGTTGCTGCATTCTGCATTATGACAGTATCTAGATCTATCTGGCGTTCCACCAGCATTGCCCCCAGATGCTACATTTATTATTAGATAAAAATTCTCATTAAATGGCCAAGAATTATTATTAAATGCTGTTTCATTATTCTTGTCTATTGACAAATATGGCTCTGTTTGAGTATCTAAATAATATTCTATTTTATCTGTTTGCCATCTCATGGTTACAGAATGAAATTTATCATAAAAGTTTACATCTGCAGGAACTGATTCAATTTTGTATAGATTATTAGCATTTCCTGAGGAACCAAAATGAATAGTAGATTGTGTCTCAAATGCTTGATGATTTTGCATATGCTCGACAAGATCATTTTCACCATCATTTGGCCATGTTTTTTGACCTTCTACAAATCCTTGTGGCAGCAACCAAATAGCAGGCCAATGACCAGATCCATCAGGATGTTTAAAGCACACGGTCACTTCAGAACCTGGAGATATAATCTTTTTGCTAGATGTCATTATTCTTGCAGAAGTAAAATCCCATGTATAAGAACAACTTCCATCTGAACAATATGGATCTTCAAATGGTTCAGCATTATTAAATATAGGTTGAATTTTAAGATAACCCTCTTCAATAAATGCATTTTCAGTAGTATTTTTATTTACATCGCAATTCTTTGAATAGCCTTCTCTACAGCTTGTATAGTATTGTGCTTCATTATTGCCCCAACCTTGAACAAAATCAGAATCTCCATTAGGACATCCAGGGTTGGCACAAAAACCATTTGACTCTTGGTAAGTAAAAACTTCATCGCTTAACGTATCGGACATGAAATCCTCTAAAAAATATGAAGAGGAGTCATTTAGAGGAGAAGAACAATATGAGTCTTTATTTTCACTATAAATATTTGATGAAGAATTATTAGATTCAGAAACATTAACAGTAACAGCCTTGGAAACTGTATTTTGAGGGTTCTCACCGATGCAAGTTAGAATAAAAGAGTAAGTTTTTATCTCTGATAGGGTTCGAGATTCTGATCCTGATTGAATTTTATTCCCATCCCAATCTCCACTTCCACTACAGGAAATTGTGTTAGTAGTGCTCCATGATAAGGTAATGGAATCGCCTTCTGAAATTGAAGATGCTGAAGAGGTAAAAGTATCAATTACAGGATTAATAGATATTATTGGATCTTGAGAGGACGAGCCTCCACCGCCACCACCGCCGCAAGACGTAATTATAATTAATAAGGTAAGGACATAAAAAAATTTATTTTTCATTACATATAAATTTAAGAATTCAGATATATTAGTTTTTGATTATAAATTCTTTCGTTAGATCTTTCATTTCATTTCTTAGAACAAATAAAGCAATTAAATTAGGAATTGAGACCAGTGCTACTACCACATATGCTATGTTCCAAACAATTGTTGTATCAATAACAGCTGCTAAAATAAAACATAAAACATAAAAATTTCTGTACCAAAAAACCCCTCTTTCACCAAAGATATATGCTGTTGATCTATCACCGTAATAGCACCAAGTTATTGCAGTAGAAAATGCAAATAAAAGTAATGCTATTGCAACTAACTTACCGCCATACTGACCGAATATACCTTGTGAAAAGGCTTTTGCAGTAAGCTCTGCTGAGCTAACTAATGATTTTCCTTCAAATATCACTGGTTCTTTTACCTTTCCATCGATAACAGTCACAGATCCTGTATAAAGAATTTTTTCAACATTATCCTTAACAAGGATATTCTCAGCAATTGATCTTGAATGGAGTACAGTAATATCAGAACTCATTAATTGTCCTTCTTGAATTTCTAATACACCTGAAAACTCGCTAACATCAGAATCAATAGATTGAACATATCTTGTTAACTGATTCATATCATTAGGATAAAGATAAGTTCCATCAACATTCTCTGTATCACTATAAGTTCCATCAAGAATAACCATGTCAGTTTTAGAGAAAGTAGTATCAAATTTTTCAGTCCAAACACCACTTGATAAGATTACCAAAGCAGTTACGCTACAAACAACAATCGTATCAATAAATGGCTCTAATATTGAGACAACACCTTGGTCAATAGATGTGTTCTTTGAAGAAGCATGAGCAATTGGAGAAGAGCCTTGACCAGCTTCATTTGAATATAGACCTCTTGCAACACCATATTTTAAACTCATTGCAAAACTTGCACCCAGAAATCCTCCAACTGCAGCTGATCCAGTAAAGACTTGAGCAAAAATGGCGTTAAATGATGGAATAATATTTTGATAATTTTCTACAAGGATAACTAATGCGCCACCAAAATATATTAAGCCCATTATTGGAATAATCTTACTTGCAACAGAGGCAATTCTCTTAATTCCTCCAATAATAATGATCCAAAGCAAGACTCCCAAAAATAGTCCTGTAAACAATTTAGGTACTGAGAATTCTGTATTCATTACTAGAGCTATATTATTGATTTGCGGCATATTTCCTGAGCCAATAGCTGTAATCATCATTAAAAATGCAAAGAGAATTCCAGCCCATTTCATATTCAAGGCATGCTCTATATAATACATAGGCCCACCTGATATTGAACCATCTTCAAGTTTAGTTCTATATTTATGACCCATAGTCACTTCAACAAATTTTGTTGTCATTCCAAAAATTGCTGTTATCCACATCCAAAAGATCGCGGCTGGCCCACCTGTCCATATAGCAAGTGCTACACCACCAATATTGCCTGTGCCAACTGCACCTGACATTGCTGTTGTAAGTGCCTCAAAGGCAGTTGTTTCACCCTCGGCATCAGATTTGGTATTTTTACCAGAAACCAACTTCCATGCCTTACCAAAAAATCTGAATTGAGGAAAGCCTAAATATATCGTAAAAAATATACCAGTTCCGACAAGTAAAATTGGAAACCACCATGATCCACTTAAATTGCTATCTAGAAGTAATAAAAATTCATTAAATTGATTCATAACTATCCTTTATTTTGTGACCAAACTTCTAGCTCTGTATAACCACCCACATCATTACCATCTATTTTAATTTGGGGAAAAGTTCTAGCTGTAGGAAAGATATCAAAAAATTCATCTCTAGAAAAATCTTTATCTAGCTCCTTGTATGAATATTCATAACCCTCTCTTTCGCACAGAGCTTTTGCTTTATCGCAATATGGACAAAAAGTTTTTCCGTATATTTCAATCATCATGATAATATTCCTTCTATTGTTAAATCATTATAAACAAAAAATGTCATTATTTAGTCTTAAAAATAAATCAATTCTAATTACAGGTAGTTCTAAAGGTATTGGTAAATCAATAGCTCATCAGTCTGCACTTATGGGTGCTAATGTCATTATATCATCAAGAAAGATGGATGCTTGTGAAGAGACTGCAAAAGAAATAAATGACGATATTGGTAAGCAGGTGGCATTTCCTATTGCATGTAATATTGCAGATGATGATCAACTTAAAAATTTAGTAGATAAGACAATAGAAACTTTGGGTGGAATAGATTCTCTGATTTGTAATGCTGCTACAAACACTTTTATGGGTTCAATGCTTGATATGGATATAGAGCAATTTGATAAAGTAATGCATAACAACATTAGATCTAACCAACTTTTATGCAATCTTTGTCTACCATATATGATTAAAAAGAGAGATGGTTCAATAATTATCATATCGAGTATTGCAGCAATTAAAGGAAGTGCCTTTCTTGGTGCATATAATATAAGTAAAGCTGCTGACGTTATGATTGTAAAAAATATTGCTGCAGAATTTGGCAATAAAAATATTAGAGCAAATTCTATTGCGCCTGGGTTGATAAAAACTGATTTTGCAAAAGGCTTATGGGAAAATCCTGATATATTGAATACAGTACTCCAATCAAATCCAATGAAGAGAATTGGTGAGCCAGATGAGATTGCAGGTGCAGCAATTATGCTATCGTCAAATGCTGGAAGCTATATTAATGGACAAACAATAGTTATAGATGGAGGAACAACTATTGTTTAACAGACAATTTTAGCTCACTAAAAAAGTAGTTTAAAACATGAGTTTCGTTTATAGATGTAACATCGAACAGGTCATCTCTCAAATCATTTATATCATTTATTAAATTTGAAATTTTTAGTTTATTAAACTTGGTGGAATTAAAGATTTTATAAGTACCGCTTAACTCTTCATCTGTTATTCTTGCTTTAAGTATGATTTTATAAAACTCTACAAAATAATTCATTTTCGAGATAAAGTTAATATCAATGTCATTTAATAATTTTATTGCTTGATTTTGATCTATTTTTTGTGAAATAAAATCAACTAATATTGAAATAAATTCCTTATAACAATTTTGTCTATTGCTTTGAATATCATCTAATATTGAAAAAGGTGTAGCAAAGCTTGGAAAGTCAATTGATGAAAAATCATTAATGCCGTTATCCTGAAGCCAATCATTAATTTTACTTGAGGAAAGGTATGGTATATTGATGACTTGGCATCTGCTATAAATTGTTTGATTTAAAGCCTTAGATCTACTGGTAGTCATAATAATATAAGAAAAAGATGCTGGTTCTTCCAGTGACTTTAGTAATGCATTTTGAGCTATATTATTCATTGTGTCTGCATTAATCATGCAAACTACTTTATTTTTTGATATAGATGGAGTTAGAGTTAAAAAAGATACTACATCATTAAAACCTTTTTCTTCATCCCAGTTTTTAGAGTCTTTCTTCTGTCGTCTGATATCTTTTAGTAAGTATTTATCTTTATCTAACAGGTATAGATCAGGATGATTATTTTTATCTAATAAATTTTGATGATCATTATTTAAATTTTCTTTAAAATTAGAAATGATTTTTTCAGATATTTTTTTTGCAAGCAATTTCTTGCCAACACCTCTTGGGCCATTAATGATAATACCATGCGGAAGGTTGTTAAAATTTATTGAATTATATGGATTAACTAACCAGTCACACTTATCAAAAATCATATATGTTGACTTGTGATATTAATAACTTCTTGATGCAAATCGTTTATTGGCTTTTGAGCATTAAGAACTTTAATTCTATTATTATTTTTACTTAAATCTAAATAGCCTTGTCTAACATTCTCAAAAAAAGTATTGCCAGATGATTCTATTCTATCTTTAGTATCATTAGTTTTTCTTTTAAAACCCTCATCAACAGAAATATCAAGTAAAAATGTAATATCAGGAATTGGGCATTTAGTGAATTCAATAAGATTATTAATTAACTCTAATGAAAGGCCTCTTCCATATCCCTGATATGCAGATGATGCATCAAAAAATCTATCAAACAAGATAAAATCATTACTGGAATTTATAATTTTTTCTTTAATAAGTTGAGCTCTTGCCGAAAACATTAAAAGAAGCTCGGTTTCAGATGAAAGATCTTCATCAGAATTTAAAAGAATATCACGTATTTTTTCACCAGTAACTGTTGATCCAGGTTCTCTTAATATTTCAGTTGCAAGACCTTTTGATTTTAGATGTTCATCAAGCATTTTTATTTGCGTTGATTTACCAACACCTTCAATACCTTCAAAACTAATTATCTTCATTTATCTAGACCTATCTTACTAATCATTTGCTTATGTTCTTCATATGTTTTAGAAAAATAATGAGAGGTTGGTGAGTTAGCTACAAAAAATAAATAATCGCCAGGGAAGCTTGTGATAGCTGCTTCAAGTGATGATATAGAAACTATAGAAATCGGTGTTGGGGGTAAGCCTTTAATCATATATGTATTGTATCTATTATTATTATCAAGAATATCAGATTTTTTAATATCTCCATCAAAATCTGGTAATAAACCATAAATAATGGTTGGGTCTGCTTGAAGTTTCATACCAAGACTGATTCTTTTTAAAAAAACACTTGCTATATCTTTTTTTTCAAAATGATTACCAGCTTCCTTTTCAATAATAGAAGCTAATATTAAAGCCTCATATTTATTTTTTAATAAATTTAATTCAGGTTTTTTATTCCATAATTCTGTTAACTTTAGATCAAGGCTTTTATGACTAGCTTTAAGAATATCTGATGCTTTCATGCCCTTTTTATAAAAATAAGTATCCGGGTATAGAATGCCTTCATTAAAAGGATAACTAGTTGTTAAACAACTTAAGTTTAAACAATCATTTATGAGATAACTTTTATCTATAATTTTATTAAGATCGAATATATTCATTCCTTCATTAATTATTATGAAGCGAGTGAAGGTGTTACCTTTGTTGAAAGAATTTATTGCAGTTGCAATGTTCATTTTTGAGATATTGTATTCACCGACTTGAAAAGAATTGATATTATTTTTATTAGCATAAATTTTAAAAAATAATTTATTAAGTAAACTGTCTGAAGCTAATTTTGAAATTACAGCATACATGCTATCGCCAGGCATAATTTCTATAAAAGATTCAGAGTGTTCTGAATTAAAGAAAGCCTTGTAGGGACCTACAAATGAGATAATAAAAATTAATATTATAAATATGTTTCTAAGTAATAACATTTATATGTTTATCATAAAAAAACGAGATTCCATATTACTACGGAATCTCGTTAAAATAATTCTAATAAAAACTGTTATCGAATACAGTTTAAGAGTAACTATATTAAAAATACTTTTTATGAATTTGTATTAATATAATCCACTGCTTCGTTAACAGTTGAAATTTTTTCAGCATCTTCGTCTGCAATTTCTAGATCAAATTCTTCTTCTAAAGCCATAACTAATTCAACCGTATCTAGAGAATCAGCTCCAAGGTCATCTACAAATGATGAATCACTCTGAATTTCATCAACAGATTTGCCAAGCTGATCACTAACGATTTTTTTAACTCTATCTTCAATACTCATAATTACTCCAAAGTAAAAAACAGCATTTTACATCTATTCATAAAAAGATGCACATTTATTTAAAAAGTGGTATTTAATACATAAACAAGCCACCATCAACAGAAATGGTTTGACCAGTAATGTAAGAAGCATCTTCACTTGCTAAAAAAATAGCTAACTCAGCTATATCATTAACAGAGCCGAGTCTTTTTAAAGGAATATCTTGTGTTAATTTTTCCTTAGCATTTTCATCGAGATATGATGTCATATCCGTCTCAATAAAACCTGGGGCTATTGAATTTACAGTGATTCCTCTAGAGCCAACCTCTTTTGCTAAAGATTTAGTAAAGCCGCTAAGCCCTGCTTTGGCTGATGAATAATTAACCTGACCTGGGTTTCCCATTAAACCTGAAACTGATGAGATATTTATAATCCTTCCGTGTCTATTTTTAATCATACCTTTAATTAGGGCTTTTGTTAGATTGAAGGTGCCAGTTAAATTAGTAGCGATAACATTATCCCAATCTTCGTCTTTCATTCTTAAAAATAATTGATCAGAAGTTATACCAGCATTATTTATTAAAATTGATGGTGTTAAATTATTTTCTTTTAGATAATTCATACACTCATTAACAGAGTCCCTATTTGTGATATCTAAGGACAACGGAATTAAATTTGAGTTATCTGAATCAAATGTAAAATTATTTCTTGATGTTCCAATAACTTTATGACCTTTATTTGCAAAATGTCCTGCAATAGCAGTTCCTATTCCGCGAGAGGCTCCAGATATAAATACTACTTCTTCACTCATAATAATTGTTGTAACTCATCATTAAATGTTGGAGACATCATTGATAATATATTATTTAATCCATTTGTTTTTGCAAGACCTGTGAGTACTCTACCTGGTCCGCATTCAATCACAATTCCATCATAATTCTTAATATGATTCATAGTATCGACCCATTGGACTGGTTTAAATAGCTGGTTCTTTAATTTTGATTTAATTTCTAATGAATCAATTGAAGGTAAAGCATCGAAATTATGAAGGATTGGAATATCTGGCTCAGTAAATGAAATATTGTTTAGTTCCCCCTCTAATTGATCAGCTGCATCTTTCATCAAGGCGCAATGAGAGGCAACGCTTACTTTAAGTTGAATACATCTTTTTGCACCTGCCTCTTTACACTTTTCAGCCACCAGTATTGTAGAATCGTTATCCCCTGCTACAACGATCTGGTTTTGAGAGTTGATATTTGCGGCGCTAACTATTTTTCCAGTTGCTTCTTCAACTTCTTTGCAAATATTTTGAATTGAAATAAGGTCTAGGTTTAATATGGCAAACATAGATCCAGGCTTTGCATTCTCCATAAAAACACCCCTTTTATGAACTAAAGATACAGCTGTCGATAGATCTATAGAATTAGATGCCAATAATGCTGAATACTCTCCAAGTGAATGCCCGGCAAATAAATCAGGGACTAATCCAGTATCAGTAATAAATTTTTGATAGTAAAGATAAGAAGTTATTAGAATAGCCGGTTGGGTGATTGATGTTTTATTTAAAACCTCTTCTGGACCATTAGTGATGCAATCTACGATGTTAATATCAAGGATATTACTAGTTATATCTAAAATGTTATTTAATTCATCGCTAAATGGATTAAGCATCCCCAATGACTGGGATCCCTGACCTGGAAAAATTAAACTTATATGCCTAGGCATTAGTTAGACTGTTGTATCTTCAGCCTCTTCTTTCTCAACTTTTCTTAAATCTTTTACAAGTCTGCCTTTGTAGAATCCATCCTTAGTCATTTGATGACGAGCATGTTTTTCACCAGATACAGGATCAATTGATAGTGTTGATGCATTTAGTGAATCATGAGATCTTCTTTGACCTCTTCTTGATCGTGTTACTTTACTTTTTTGAACTGCCATACTTACCCTTAAAAAAAATGTATCCTATCAAAATTATACTATGAATGGTAGAAAAACTTACTTTAATCCTTCGATGAGATTTAAAAATGAATCATCTAATTCTGCTTTAATTGATATTAGTTTATTTTCCATATCATAAAATTCTATTAGCATTGAGTGAAGTGCCATTCTTTTTATATTTTTATGAGATATTTGATTATTAAACTCTATATCCCCATACTTATTATCATTTAACACTGGATGGCCAATATGATTGCTTTGAACTCTAATCTGATGTGTTCTGCCAGTAAAAATTTCAATTTCTACTAGACAAGAAGAGTTTAATTTTAATTTTGGTATAAATATAGATACAGACTCTTTGCCATCATCTGAAATATAAGATTTTTTATTAGATGTCTCAGACTTATTAATTAAAGATTTAATTTCTTTTTTGCTATTTAAATGGCCCTTAAGAATTGCTGTGTATTTTTTCTTAATTTTTTTATCCAGAAGTAATTTATTAAACCATTTATTTGATTTCTTGTTTTTAGATAGCACAAGACATCCAGATGTTTCCTTATCTATTCGATGGCATAAATCAATAGAATCATCATATATTGATCTTACAACGTCTATAATTCCGATATTGTTCTTTGTACCCCCATGAACTGCTATGCCATAAGGCTTGTTGATGATAATAAAATTATTATCTTCGAATATAATATTGTCAGTTATTAAAGTTTTTAAGCTTATGTTAACTTTATGTTTAGGGCCATTTCTATCTTCGTTTAAGTATGGAGGGATTCTTATTAAATCACCAGAAGAGATCTTAGTGTTAGGCTTAACTCTTCCAGAATTAACCCTGACCTCACCCTTTCTAATAATGCTATATATTTTAGATTTAGGAATTTCTTTATAGATAGACATCAAGTAATTGTCTAATCTTCTTCCATCATTATCATCGTTAACTTCTAATATTTTGACAGGCATGGGACAAATCTATAGGATATACGAGTAAATGACTACTTAAATTAGTCAATTTTTAATTAAAAGAAAGATATATACAACAGTTTAAATACAACTCCTAACCGAGTTAATCACGTAAGCAACAGATAGTAAGACTTACTGATAGAAGCTTAATCAAGCACACTGCTGCATTATCTTCCTATATTTAGGGAGAATAATATGAAGAGAATATTAATTAATTCATCATTTGGTGATGAATTGCGCGTTGCTCTAGTTGATGGTGCAAAGCTTTATGATTTTGATACCGAATCACCAGACAAAGTACTTCTAAAAGGTAGTATTTTTAAAGCTACAGTATCGAGGGTTGAATCAAGTCTTGATGCAGCATTTGTAAATTTTGGTTCAGAAAGACATGGTTTCTTGCCATTAAAAGATCTATCTAGTGATTTTTATAAGAAAAATTCAAATGGCAAAAGCGAATGCACACTAAAAGAAGGTCAAGAAATAATCGTTCAGGTTACAAAAGAAGAAAGAGGAACTAAAGGAGCGGCTCTAACGACACAAATAGGACTTGCGGGACGTTTTATTGTTTTAATTCCTAATTCATCTAGATCTGGCGGTATATCCAGGAGAATTAGTGGAGAAGAAAGAGACCAAATCAAAGAAGCATTAGACTCTCTAAATATTCCAGACAATATGAGTGCGATAGTTAGAACTAATGGTCTTGGAAGAACTTCTGAAGAACTTAGCCTAGATTTAGCATATTTATTAGCACTATGGGACGAAATTAATAACAATATACCAAACGCTAAAAGTCCAGCCCTCATTTATAGAGATGACAAGTTAATTGTTAGAGTTGTAAAAGATTACTTTAAAGATGATATCGAAGAAATTCTTATTGATGATAAGGACACTTACGAGGAAGCTAAAGAATTTATAGATGCAGTTTTACCTGATCATTCGGATAAAGTCATGCTTTATCAAGAAGAGATACCGCTCTTTAATAGATATCAAATAGAGTCACAGATTGAGCTAGCCTTTCAACGAGAAATATCACTAACTTCTGGTGGTTCTATTGTTATAGATCCTACTGAGGCCATGACTGCTGTTGACGTTAACTCCGCTCGTTCTACTAAAGGCAAAGATATAGAAGATACTGCTTATAAAACAAATCTTGAGGCTGCTAAAGAGGTTGCAAGACAACTTAGGCTCAGAGATGTTGGTGGATTAGTTGTAATTGACTTTATTGATATGTTAGATACAAGACATCAAGAAAAGGTCGAAGCTGCATTCAGGAAAGCTGTGTATTCAGATAGAGCAAGAGTTCAAATTTCAGGCATATCAAAGTTCGGTTTACTTGAAGTTTCAAGACAAAGATTAAGACCTTCACTAAATGAATCATATGATATCGAACATGTGCTTGTTCGAGGTCCAAGATCATTAGGTCAGTCAATTCTAAGAATTATTGGTGAGGATTCAGCTAAAGATAATACTGGTGAAATACAGGTCTTCGTCCCTGCAGATGTTGCAAGTTATCTTTTAAATGAAAAAAGAAAAGATATCATTAATATAGAAAAAACAAATAACATTAGAGTTCTTGTTATTGCAGACCCTTATAAATCAAGGCCATATTATAAAGTTGTTAGAGTTAAGGCTTCAGATATTAAACCTGTTGATTCATACAATCTAACACCTAATAGCCCAGAGCCAGATACTAGCTGGAGAGATGATAAAAACCAATCCAAGGCTATGAAGCCACTGGTTGATGGAATCAAGCCTCCTAAAATGCCTAAAAAGAAAAAAGAAGGATTAGTCGGCTGGATTAAAAGCATTGCTGGCATAGACAAAGAGGAGAAGCCTAAGGCGAAACCTAGAAAAAATAACCAAAACAGAAAAAGGAAGCCTAGAAACAACAACCCTCAGCAAAATCAAAATAGAAATACTGCTAAAAAAAATACAAACCAAAATAAAAAACCTGCTCAGAATAAAAAACCTGCTCAGAATAAAAAACCTGTACAAAATAAAAAACCACTTCAGGATAATAAAAAACAATCATTGGAAACAAAAACAAGTAGCACGCATGATAATGCAAACAAAAATGCTAATAAAAGTGAAGTAAAAAATCAAAGTCCTAAAAAAGAAATTTCAAAAAATACTAAGCCTAAATCTGATTCAAAAAAAGTTGAAAAGAAAGTTCCGCCTATGAAAAAAGAGCCTGCTATTAAAGAAATTGTAAAAGAGCCAAAGGTTAAGAAAGAAATGCCAACAAGGGCTGCTAATGATCCAAGGTACAAGAGTTAATTAATCTTCCTGATAAGGTTGAGTTTGGTGGTGTATTTGGAAGGTTGTCCAAGTCAAACCAATTAGCTTCAACTATTTCTTGACCATCTACTTCTATAGTACCTGAATCATATTCGCAGGTATAGGCAAGCATAAGCTGGCTTGGAAATGGCCATGATTGACTTCCAAAATATTTAATATTTTTAACCTTTAAACTAACTTCTTCATATATTTCACGCTCTACTGTCTCCTCTGCAGTCTCAGACACTTCAATAAAACCTGCCAAAGCGCTATACAAACCTTGAGGAAAAAGTGCATTTCTTGCAAGAAGAATCTGATTATCTTTTTTTATTAAAGCGAGAACACACGGAGAAATAGTTGGGTAAGTCATTATACTGTTGCATGAGCAAAACATAGCTTCCTCTTTTTCATCAAACTTTTTTTCCAATCCACAATAACCGCAATGCTTATTGCTTTTTAGCCAATGTAGTAACTGATTAGCTCTTCCAACAAGATTCATCTCATTTTCATCTAATGTTGTCATTAAATGTCTTAAATCATATTCAACAAGCGATTTGTAACCCTGTTCTGCCAGGTTAAATAATTGATCGGAAATATCAGCAGCATAAATATTTACACCACCATCTTCTGCAATACCAATTTTTTTGAAGTTATAATTGGTAAAATTTAAAAAAGATGAATTTAGAAGGAATGTTTTATCATTTAAATCAAAAATAACTTTGTTATTATTAAAGATAATAAATAGATTAGTATTTTCGGGTTTAATGTTAAAAAATCTTTTAAAATGCATATAACTTATTAATTAAACTTATTTATGATCAGCGTAATTCAAAATCTATTTCTAGGTAATTCACCAATATGGTATAAGAAAACTATTGTAACTTTCTTAATAATTAATCCAATAGCTTTATTAGTATTAAATTCATTAGGAATGAATGGTAATTTTATTGTTGGCTGGATGTTCTTACTTGAGTTTATATTTACTCTTGCTTTGGCTCTAAAATGTTATCCTCTTCAACCTGGAGGTCTATTGGCAATTCAAGCTATTGTATTAGGCCTTACTTCTACCAAAGCAATATATTATGAGATAGAACATAATCTTGAAGTAATTTTATTGTTAGTATTTATGGTTGCTGGTATTTATTTTATGAAAAATTTAATGCTAGCAATATTTACTAAACTGCTTCTAAAGGTTGATTCAAAAATTTATCTATCATTAATGTTTTGCTTTTCTGCGGCAATCCTATCTGCCTTCCTAGACGCATTGACTGTTACTGCAGTTTTGATAGGAGTAACTATAGGTTTTTATAGAATCTATCATACAGTTTCGTCTGGAAAAGATTTTACCGATATATCCCATAACTATAATGATAACTCCTCATTGAGCTCAGTAAGTTTAGATGATCTAGAAAAATTTAAAGCTTTCTTAAGAGATTTAGTTATGCATGGCGCTGTTGGAACTGCTTTAGGCGGTGTTTGTACTATCGTTGGAGAACCTCAAAATCTTCTAATAGCAAAAGTTGCTGAATGGGAGTTTATAGAGTTTTTTATAAGAATGGCTCCAGTCACAATGCCAGTTTTTATAGCAGGTTTAATAACATGTTATTGCATAGAAAGATTTTCACTTGCAGGTTTCGGTAGCCAACTACCTAAAAGTGTTAGAAATGTCTTTAATGATTTTGATACATACGAAAGAGAAAATACTACTTTAGAGCAAAAAACAGAACTCTATATTGAAATGTGTGTTGCCCTTTTCTTAGTGCTTGCACTTGCATTTCATGTTGCTGCTGTTGGGCTAATAGGTTTGGCTGTAATAATTCTTTTAACAGCATTTAAAGGTATCACTGAAGAACATAACTTAGGAGAAGCATTCCATGAAGCACTACCTTTTACAGCTCTTTTAGCCGTATTCTTTGCAATAGTCAGCGTAATTAATGATCAACAACTATTTTTACCTGTTATAACTTATGTTCTTTCGCAACCACCAGAGGTTCAACCGCCTCTATTTTTTGTTGCCAATGGTTTTCTATCAGCAATAAGTGACAATGTTTTTGTTGCAACAATTTATATAAATGAAGTGAAAGCTGCTTTTGACAATGGTGTTATAACTAGAGAACAATTTGATCTTTTGGCTGTATCAATTAATACAGGTACTAATATTCCAAGTATAGCAACGCCTAATGGTCAAGCGGCATTTTTGTTCTTATTAACATCATCACTGGCTCCACTAATAAATCTATCCTATATGAGAATGGTTTTAATGGCCCTGCCCTATACAATAGTGCTTTCAATAGTAGGCTTTATTTCTATAATTTATTTCTTATAAAAATGTCTTATTCAGACTCGCATAAAGCAGCAATTGCTCCAATGATGCAATATACAGATATGCATGATAGATATTTACTTAGATTGATTTCAAAAAAAGTTTTCCTTTATACAGAAATGGTAACAACCGGAGCTATTTTATATGGCAAATGTTTTCACCAATTAGAATTTAACAAAGAAGAGCACCCTGTGGCGATTCAGCTAGGTGGATCTGATATTAAAGATCTTGTTGAGTTATCTAAAATTGCTGAAGATTATGGTTATGATGAAATAAATCTAAATGTTGGCTGTCCCTCTGATAGAGTGCAAAAAGGCAGATTTGGTGCATGTTTGATGCTTGAGCCACATCATGTGGCGGAATGTTTAAGTGCGATGCAAAAAAATGTTTCTTTGCCCGTATCAATAAAATGTAGACTTGGAATTGATGATCATGAGGACTATGAATTTTTATATAATTTTGTTGAGATAGTTAAAAATTCTGGGATCAATCATTTTATTATCCATGCTAGAAATGGGATTTTAAAAGGTCTAAGCCCAAGACAAAATAGACATATACCTCCATTGAAATATGAATATGTTTATCAACTTAAAAGAGATTTCCCTGAACTAGACATAATTATTAACGGAGGTATCAAAACTATTAATGATTGTCATGAACATTTAAAGCAAGTAGATGGGGTTATGATAGGAAGAGCAGCATATGAGAACCCATTTTTAATTAAAGATATAGATAGTCAAATTTATGGCGAGTCAAAAGATTCTAAATCAAAAAAAATAATACTAAATAAGTATTTGGATTATGTGGAGGAAAAGCTCGAACAAGGCCATGACTTGTCAAGAATGATGAAGCACCTCTTTGGGCTATCTAGAGGAGATAAGTTCGCTAAGACTTTTAGAATTAAGATCTTAGAAGTAATTAAAAAAGAGTCAATTAAGCCACACAGAAAAGAACTTGAAGATTTATTATTCTATTAATAAGTCGTCCATATCATCCAAAAACTCATCCTCAACATTAACACCATCATTAATTTCATAATCTAAATATTGAACATAAGAGTCTTTTACAAAGTCATATCTATCTCCATAAATTAGAGATTCAATTTCTAAGAGCCTCTCCCTCGTTTCAAGTGCGTCAATGCTTTTTAAGGCTATATTTACATCTGCTTCAGTCATATGAAATGTTACAGAAAGAAATGATGAGAAAGGTCTAGCTAGAACATCTCTTAAGCTAGACGGGCCAAGAGCAGGCAGCATTATATATGGACCAGATGGTACTCCCCATAAAGCAAGTGTTTGATCAAAATCTTCTTCATGTCTCAGAAGCCCCATTTTTGTTGCAACATCAAAAAGACCACCAATACCAATAGTAGTATTTATTATAAATCTAGAAAAATCATTAATTGCTAATTTTGGTTTACCTTGCAGAACCTGATTAACAGAAGTTTCAATTTCTTCTAAATTATTAAAAATATTAGTAACACCTTTTTTTATTGGCTTTGGTGCTTTTGAATATGTAACAGCAATAGGTTTTAAGAAATATTTATCCATAGACTCATTAAACTCAAAAGAAATTCTATTTAATTCTTCAAAAGGATCATTTATCTCTTCTGCAAAAACAAAAGGAGCACTTAGAAATAAGATTAATAAAATGCGTAACATTTTTTAATTATACTTCTGATTAGATAAGTGCAGATAAATCTTTAATAGAATTATGTATTTTTTTTGGATTAAATTCATATATTTCGTCACTAAAATCAATAGAGGCTAATTTTTTTAAATTCAGATTATTAAGAAGCTTAAATTCATAAGAGATTTTTTGATTTGAAATATTGTTTTCTATATAACCTAAAATATTAATATCTAACTTCTTAAAAACTTCAATTGATTTTACTAGATCATGTTCAGCTAATTTATTAGGAGTTGTTATCAATATAGAGTGATCTGGTTTGATTTCACTATTAATAGTTAAATAAGGATCTCCAGTACCTGGAGGCATATCTATAAATAGATAATCTAAATCACCCCATTCTGTTGAATGAATTAATTGTTTAATTGCACCACTTAGCATTGGACCTCTCCATAATGCAGCTTTATCTGAGTCTAAAATTAAACCCATTGAATTAACTTTTACATTGTGAGAAATTATTGGTTTAAAGTACTTTTTATCTCCAATAGTAATAATTTCTGGTTTTTTGTGCTCTATATCAAATAGTAGATGTTGATTAGGGCCATATATATCAGCATCGAGAACAGCTACTTTACAGTTATTTGCTTTTTCAATTGCAAGTGATGCAGTTACTGAGCTTTTACCAACCCCTCCTTTGGCAGAGGCGATAGCGATTATTTTCTTTATAGCCATATGAAATGTTTTTTCACATATAATACAGGTTATATATGAGCTCAACTACAGATAACGCAAGAAAAATTATAGTGACACAAGCATTGCCTTATGCAAATGCTTCGCTTCATCTTGGTCATATTTTAGAAGCAGTCCAAACTGATATATGGTCAAGATTTCAAAATAAATCTGGTAATGAATGTTTGTTTTTCTGTGCAGATGATACTCACGGCACACCTGTTATGTTGAAAGCTAAAGAGCTAGGTAAATCTCCAGAGGACTTAATAAAAGAGGTTCAAAGAGATCATGAAGAAACCTACAAACTTTATGATATTAATTTTACAAATTATCACACAACTCACTCAGATGAGAATAAAAAATACTCTGAACAAATATACTTAAAAGCTAAAGAGAGCGATTTGATTACCAGAAAAACTATTAATCAACTATACGATGAATCAGAGTCTATGTTTCTGTCTGATAGATTCGTTAAAGGTACTTGCCCCAAATGTGGAGCTACTGATCAATATGGGGATGGGTGCACTAAATGTGGAGCTACATACGATGTTAGTGAGCTTAAAAATCCAGTATCAGCAATATCAGGAACAAAACCTGTAAATAAAGAGAGTGAGCATATATTTTTTGATTTACCAAAAAAATTAGACACTTTGAAAGAATTTTTGGCTACAGCTAACCTTCAGAAACCTATTACTAATAAACTAAGTGAATGGGTTAACGACGACCTTCAGCAATGGGATATATCAAGAGATGCTCCCTATTTTGGTTTTAAGATTCCAGAAGAAGATAATAAATACTTTTATGTATGGCTTGATGCTCCAATTGGCTACATAGCATCCATAGATAATTGGGCAACAAGAAATAATAAAAATATGGATTTATTATGGTCTGCCAATTCAAACTATGAGATATATCATTTTATTGGAAAAGATATCTCTTATTTTCATGGTTTATTTTGGCCTGCTTTATTAAGTGCTTCAGACTTGAGATTGCCCGATGGAATCTTTGTTCACGGTTTTTTAACTATTAACGGTGAAAAAATGTCTAAATCAAAAGGCACAGGAATATTAGCAAAAGAATTTGCTGAACTTTGTGATCCTGAGACATTAAGGTATTACTTTGCAGCTAAATTGAATGATAAGGTTGAAGATATAGATTTAAACTTTGAAGACTATGTTCAAAGAATAAATTCAGACCTAGTAGGTAAATATTTAAATATTGCTAGTCGTTGTTCCTCATTTATTGAAAAGAATTCAAATGAACTTTCAGATACCTTTGATAACGACCTTTTAGAAGAGGCAATTAAGCAAAAAGAAAATATAAAAGAGTGTTTTGAATCAAGAAATTACTCTAAGGCTATTAGATTAATAATGGATATTGCTGATTTAACTAATAAATATATAAACGATAATACCCCGTGGAAAAAAGATACTAAAGAGGCTGCTCATATAGCCACTACCGCTTTAAATGTTTTTAATATTTTAACGATTTATTTAAGTCCTATTATTCCCAATATAACTAAAGGAGCTTTTAAATTTTTAAATCAAGATAGCCAATCATTTAATGACGTTGAATTGCTATTAAAAAATAAAATTAATAAGTACAAACCATTATTAAAAAGACTTGAACCTATAATAATCCCTGAGGAAAAACCAATGAGTGATGAAGAGAATTATATAAATATTGATCAGTTTGCTGAAATTGATTTAAGGGTTGCAGAAATTAAAGCTGCTTCTCATGTTGATGGTGCTGATAAACTTTTACAGCTTACTTTGGATGTTGGAGATCTTGGTGAAAGAAATGTCTTTGCAGGCATTAAGAAAGCTTATGATCCAGAGAGTCTTGTAGGTAAAATGGTTATATTGGTTAGTAATTTAGCGCCAAGAAAGATGAAATTTGGTCTATCAGAGGGCATGGTTTTAGCATCTAGCGATGATGAAGGAATATATCTTATCTCACCCGATTCTGGTGCAACACCTGGTTTGAGAGTTAAGTAATGGCAAAAGAAGTAGATATAGTAGTAATTGGCGCAGGACCTGTAGGTCTTTTTACAGTTTTTGAAGCAGGTTTATTGGGATTGAATTGTGTCCTTATAGATAATTTAGATAAACCTGGGGGTCAATGCGCTGAACTTTATCCAGAAAAACCAATTTATGATATACCTGGTGTTCCTTTTCAAACAGCTCAAGAGCATGTTGATGCCCTACTCAAACAAATCGAGCCATTTAATTATGAGCTCGTATTAAATGAAAGGGTTGAGCTAATAAATGAAATTGATCATGAAGAAGGTAAATTTTGGGAAATAGAGACAAATGAATCTACTAAATTTATTACCAAGAATATTTTTATAGCAGCCGGTGCTGGTTCTTTTGAGCCAAGAAGACCTGCAAATATTAGTGATCCTGATAAGTTTTTAAATCATGGTGTTACGTATGCAGTTAGATCAAAAGCATTATACGAAGATAAAGATATTTTTATATTTGGTGGTGGTGATTCAGCTTTGGATTGGACAATAGATCTAGCAGAAAAAGCTAAAAGCCTCTCACTTGTTCATAGAAGAGATGCATTTAGAGGTGCCCTACACTCTGAAGAAAAAATGAGAGAGTTAGTAGCTTCTGGAAAAGTTAAACTCTTAACTCCTTACCTTATTGACGATATTCAAGGTTCGGATAAGGTTGATGGGGTCACACTTAAAAATTTTGATACCAATGAGATTGAGCGCCATGATGCAGATGAATTACTCTTCTTATTTGGTCTAAATAAAAAACTAGGCCCTATTCTTGAATGGGATCTTGATTTAAGTGGTAAGAAAATATCTGTCAATACAGAAAATTATCAAACATCTGTAGAAGGCATTTTTGCTGTTGGTGACATAAATGATTATCCAGGAAAATTAGATCTTATTTTATCTGGTTTTCATGAAACTACTCTGGCAGTTCAAGAGGCCTATAAAAGAATCTATCCAGGTGAGAGAGTTCCATTTGGCTACACTACTTCCAATTCTAAACTACAAGAAAAATTAGGTGTAAAAGAAAAATAAAATTGGAATTAATTAATCTTATACATAAAGAGCTTCCTCAAATTCAATGTGGTAGATGTGATACTCCAGGGTGTATGCAGTATGCGCAAGCAATAGTTGATGGTGATCCACATGATAGATGTGTTCCTGGAGGCCAAGAAACTTTAGATAAATTAAATTCAATACTGGATAAAAAAATCTCTAAAGTTAATTTAGACTATGGACCTACCATTGATAATCAAAAAGTTTCTATTGTCGAAAGTGAATGTATTGGATGCAAAAAATGCATAGATGCATGTCCAGTTGATGCAATTGTGGGATCGGCAAATATGATGCATTCGATTATTGATGATCTTTGTACAGGCTGTGAATTATGTATTGAGCCCTGTCCAGTTGACTGCATAGAAATAGTTTCTGTATCAAATGATGAGATAAAAGCACCTAGGGATATATCGCAGTCTGCTTATGATATTAAAGAATCATTAAGTAATAATAAAAGATCTAAGATCAAAAATTTCTCAGATATAAATTTAAATATAAGCAGTGATATAAATACTCAAATAACAAATCGAGCTATAAATAAAGCGAAAAAACTTGAAGATATGCAAATTACAATTACTAAAAGTGATCTAAAAAGCCTTCATGATTTTGATGAAAGCTTGATTGGTGACTTCATTAAAGATAGATCTGATTGATGTTAAAAGATAGATTTAGAAAATACCTTCCAGTTGTTGTTGACCTTGAGACTGGTGGTTTTGATTCAAATTCTAATGCAATTTTAGAAATAGCTATAACTTTGATAGAGGAAGAAAATGATGAGCTATTAGTTGGAGAAACCTTTAGACATCACCTTAATCCTTTTAAAGGAACTATCGTTGAAGATGAGTCCTTGGAATTTACTAAAATTAAGCTAGGTCACCCTTTAAGAAACGCTGTAGAAGAAGAATATGCCTTAAAAGATTTATTTAAAATTATAAATAAAGCTAAAAATAAATATGAATGCTCAAGAGCAATATTGGTGGGTCATAATGCTCATTTCGATAATTCATTTTTAAATGCAGCAATAGAAAGAAATAATATTAAACGATCGCCTTTTCATCCATTTTCTGTTCTTGACACAGTTAGCCTGGGTGCGCTAGTAACAAATCAAACAGTATT
This sequence comes from uncultured SAR86 cluster bacterium, assembly GCA_964276145.1. Lineage (GTDB taxonomy): Bacteria > Pseudomonadota > Gammaproteobacteria > Magnimaribacterales > D2472 > SCGC-AAA076-P13. Next base: position 102,187 of record CAXYDN010000007.1, read on the forward strand.
AGCTAGGATATGTGAATCTTTAGATATTGATTATGACTCAAAAGAAGCTCACTCTGCAGCATATGATTCAGATGTCACTGCAAAAGTTTTTTGTAAAATAATAAACGATTTTAATCAGAACTAGCTGGCATCATTAATTGCTTTCTGTAAATCACCAGACTCATGCATTTGGGCAACAATGTCTGCACCGCCAATTAACTCACCTTTAATAAATACTTGAGGAAATGTTGGCCAATCCGATACAGAGGGTAAAGTTGCTCTAACATCATTATTTTCTATAACATCAACATATGAAAATTTTGCATCACATTCTATCAATGCTTGAACTGTTTTAGCAGAAAAACCACATTGAGGCTCATAAGGAGTTCCTTTCATATAAATCAAAATATCGTTTTCTTTAATCTGTTGTTTCAATTTCTCTTCGATTGTCATGTTTATCCCTTAATAACTTCTATATACCTCTTTATAGTGTCTTCAAAGCCATAATTCAAGGCATCAACTACAATTGCATGACCAATTGATACTTCATTTACACCACCAATTTTTGCCAAATGAGGTAAATTAATTAAATTCAAATCATGCCCTGCATTAACTAAAAGATTTTTATCTTTTGCTTTATAAATTAACTCTTTTAAATGATCGTTAATTGCAAAATCGTGATTATCAATTTGTTTTGAAAATTCGCCTGTATGAATCTCAATTGTATTAGCCTTAACTTTTAGAGCGTAATCTATAGAATCTAAATTTGTGTTTTGATTTTTTAAATTATCTACAAAAAGACTAATAGATGTTTTTTTGCAGAGAATATTTATATTAGCTATAACATTAATCAAACCATCATCATGATCACCACTTTCCCAACCATGATCTGAGGTAATCTGATTTGGCAGATCTGGAACTAGAGTTGCTTGGTCTGGTTGACAAATATCTACTAAATTAACATAACCCTTGAAAGGCTCTGAAGGCTCTGAGAATGGATTACCCTCAATATTAAACTCCACATCTCTATCTTTACAAATTCTACCCAAAGAAATTACATCATTGCTTGTTGCATGCCTGTGGTCTGGCCTGGGATGTAAAGTAAGACCATCAACACCTAAGTCAATTGCTTTGTGTGCATAGTCCTCTAATGAAGGATTATTTTCTCCCCTGGCATTTCTTAGTAAGGCTATTTTATTAAGATTAAGGCTAAATTTCATACAATGATTATAAATTATAAGTAAATGACTAACGGTATAAATCGTCTTCTTTTTTGACAATTAAATCGAATGCATCATTTTTTGAATATTGTGTTCTATCAAAACCCCTAATAATGACTATTGGTATGCCGTCACTGCCTTGACCCATTAATAGACCTGCTGCAGCAGCTAGCTCATCAGCAATAGCAATCTCAGTTGCTTGAAGGATATTTCCATATATATCTTTTTCACCCTTTAGATCTATAAGACTTTGAATATTTGCACTGGCTAATGCAAAATTAGTAACTCCAGATCTATATGGCCTAGTCATAGAGTCTGTAATAATTACAGAAATATTTTTATTAGTCTTTGATGATATATCTTCATAAATTTTTTGTGAGCTTAACGATGGATCTTCTGGAAGCAAAAGAACTAAATTTTTATTTTCTGGAATATTAGAACGATCAATACCGGCATTAATATTTATAAATCCAAGTTTATGCTCAACAATAATTACATTTTTTTCTGTACTAATAATTTCATTAGATTCATTTAATATTAATTCAATAAATGCTGGTTCTCTGTTTAAACTTTTTCCCAAATCAAAAGCCTTTTGAGATGGTTTGATTTCTAATAAATTTTCATACCTACCTTCAGACTTTGAAACCACTTTTTGAGCAATTGCTATAATATCTCCATCCTGTAATTTAAATTGATTATGTTTACAGGATTCTAAAATAATTGAACTTAAGTTATCTCCTGGCTGAATAAGAGGAAATTCGTTTAGTGCTTGTAAGCTAAGATTATCCATTGATTAATTGGGTTGCTTATGTGCGATAACAATAACATATATAATCTAAATAAATCCTAATGTATACTTCAAAAATATGACAATTTTAGATCAAAAATTACTAGATATTTTAGTATGTCCTGTTTCAAAAAAACCTCTTGAGTATGATAAAGAGGCTAATGAACTGATTTCAACTGAAGCTGGTCTTGCTTATCCCGTCAAAGATGGAATACCTGTAATGCTTCCAGAAGAAGCTCGCAAACTTTAAAAAAAGCGCCCGTAGCTCAGCTGGATAGAGTACTTGGCTACGAACCAAGGGGTCGGGAGTTCGAATCTCTCCGGGCGCGCCATTCTCTTTAAGATAAAGATTCTAATTGTGTTACTTTATCCATCCATTGTTGATCAGCAAGCTCAACCTCATTAGATAACTCTAATTGATTTCTAATCAAGTCCTGTAAATTATCTGCTGAGTCATCTTTATATAAATTAGGATCAGCAAGCTTTAAGTTTGCCTCTTCTAATTTAGCATTCAGTCTTAGTAATCTTTTTTCTAATTTAGATATATCTGTGCTTAAGGACTTAAGTAATTTGGTATTATCATCTCTATCTTCTTTTGAAGTTTTAGATTTTTTCTTTGTTTCTTTTATACCAGTTGATTTAATATCTAAAATATAATTTTTGTAATCATCTAGATCGCCATTAAATAGATCTACCCCACCATTATCAACTAAATAAAAATGATCAACCGAGCTGTTTAACAGATGCCTGTCGTGAGATATAAGCAAGATAGCACCCTTGAAGGCCTGAAGTGCAATTGTTAAAGCATGCCTCATCTCCATATCTAAATGGTTTGTTGGCTCATCCATTAGTAGAATATTAGGTTTTTGATAAGAAATAATTGCAAAAGCTAGTCTGGCCTTTTCTCCTCCAGAAAAAAGATGAATAGGATCTTTAACCTTATCTCCTTTAAAATTAAAGCCACCGAGATATGTTCTGATCTGTTTCTCTGTTTTTGTTTCATCAAGTCTTTGAATGTGAGTAAATGCTGATATTGATAAATCTAAATCATCGACCTGGTGTTGTGAAAAATAACCAACCCTAAAATTAGATCCAATTTCTCTATCACCATCTAAAACAGGGATACTGCCTACAATGCTTTTTATTAAAGTAGATTTACCAGCTCCATTAGGTCCCAATAAACCAATCCTATCTCCAGGAGCAATTGTTAGATTAATCTTTGAGAGTATTGGATTATCATAACCAAGATTACTTTCAGATAATGAAATTAAAGGATTTGAAATTTTTTCTGTTTCAGAAATAGTAAAATTAAATGGCGAATCAATATGAGCAGGAGCAATTAACTCCATTTTTTCTAGTGCTTTAACTCTACTTTGTGCTTGTCTTGCTTTTGTAGCCTTAGCTTTAAACCTATTAATAAAACTTTGCATATGAGCAACTTCTTTTTGCTGTTTTATAAAATTACTTTGAATCTCTGCTAGCTTTGCAGCTCTTAAAATCTCAAATTGAGTGAAATTACCAGAATATAGTTCTATTGATTGACGATATAAATGAGCTATTGATGATACGCAATCATCTAAAAAATCTCTATCGTGTGAAATTAATATTAATGCGCCTGGAAATGATTTAATCCAATTAGACAACCAAAGAATTGCATCTAAATCTAAATGGTTTGTTGGCTCATCAAGCAACATAAGATCAGAAGGTTGCATCAACGTCTTAGCTAAATTAAGTCTTACCCTCCAACCACCTGAGAAGTCTTTTAAAGATTTGCTAAAGTCTTCAGACTTGAACCCCAAACCAGCCATTAATTGTTCTGCTTTTGATTTTGCAGAATAACCATCTAAGGCACTATAAGTCTCATAAAGCTCTGCGAGAAGTTCAAATTTTTCTTCTTTTTCAGCCAATTCAATTTCATGTTGAATCTCAATTAATCTGTAATCACCTGACAACACATATTGAAGTGCAATTTCATCTGATGCTGGTACCTCTTGAGCAAGATAGGATATTCTTAGATCATTTGGAAAACTGACAGTACTTTGATCAACCTCAATCTCTTTTTTTATAACTTTAAATAGACTAGTTTTACCAGTTCCATTTGCCCCAACAAGACCAACTTTCTGATGATGATGAATGGTTAATGAAACATCATCAAATAATGTTTTACCGCCAAGAACTAGTTCTAAATTATTAAATGAAAGCATTTTGAGATCTTAAAAAATGCCAGTGTATCAGAAGATAAACGAAGTGCTAGATATCATTTCCAGCAACATATGCAGAGGCCCAAGCCCATTGAAAATTAAAACCACCTAGATGACCTGTTACATCAAGAACCTCACCAATAAAATATAGACCTTTTTGATGTTTAACTTCCATGGTTTTTGAGCTTACAAAGTCAGTATTAACTCCACCCAAAGTGACTTCAGCTGTTCTATACCCCTCTGTAGCTGCTGGTTTAAGAATCCAATTATTAAGAAGATTACCAATTTTTTCAATTTGAATATTAGACCATTCACCAATAGGTTTAGATCTAAGATCATTCCATAAAAGTATCTCTAATTCTGTAACTAATGCCCTTGGCATTAAAGGAGCTAAGATAGATTTAAGTAATTGCTTAGGACTATTAATTTTAATTTCCTTAATAAAATCAGATGCAATTTTTTGTGGTAAAAGGTTTATTTTTACTGAATCACCAAGTCGCCAATAGTTAGATATTTGTAATATTACTGGTCCGCTTAAACCTCTGTGAGTAAATAAGATATCCTCACTGAAAGTTTTTTCATTGCAGGTTACATCTACTTCATGTGACACTCCTGATAATGATGCACAAAAATCCTTCATAGAATCACTAAACATAAATGGAACCAGTCCTGCCTGAAGTTCTGTAACTTCTAGTTTAAACTGCTTAGCAATATCATAACCAAAACCACTTCCGCCAAGGGTTGGCACTGATAGAGCTCCAGTTGCTACAATCAAGGAAGATGATCTCAGTTCAAGTGAATAGCTATCTTTTTTAGTTTCAATATTAGTGTTTAATTTATAGACTTTTTTATCTTCAAGATAATCAATTGTTGAGGTGGAAGCATGAGTTAAAATTTTAACTCTATAGCTCTCACATTCATTAACCAACATCTCAACAATATCCTTAGCTGAATTAATACAAAAAAGTTGTCCATGCTTTCTTGTTTCATAATCAATGTCATGGCTTTGGACCATATTGATAAAATCTTCAGCTGTATATTGAGATAAAGCTGATTTACAGAAATGGCTATTTTTAGATAAGAAATTTTTAGGAGCAGTGAATTGATTTGTGAAATTACATCTGCCACCACCAGACATTAAAATCTTTTTTCCAACTTTGTTAGATTTTTCTAAGACTAAAACCTTTTTACCTTTTTTAGCTGCTACGATTGCAGCAAACATTCCACCAGCTCCTCCACCCAAGATAATTACATCATAAGTCTGATTTGTTTTACCCATGTTCTTTTTTTAACTACCCCTTTCTGCTTCTTTTCCTTTTTCTAAATCCAGCCTTATTATTAAATTTCTTTTTTGGTGCTTTTTCTTTTGTTGGAACAACATGTTCAGGCTCAAATCCATCGATTTCAACTCTTTCTAGTTTCTGATTTAATAATTTTTCAATATCCCTTAAAAGTTTAAATTCATCTGCACTTACCAATGTAATTGCTTTACCTTTATCACCACCCCTACCAGTTCTTCCAATTCTATGAATATAATCTTTGGCGACGGTAGGTACATCAAAATTTATAACTTGAGACATTTTTTTTATATCAATTCCCCTAGCAGCAACATCTGTAGCGACTAGAATTTTAATTCTGTTATTTTTAAATGCATCTAAAGCTTTCATTCTATTGTTTTGAGTCTTATTACCATGAATTGCTTTTGATTTAATATCAACTTTATCAAGTTGTTTCTGCAACCTATCAGCTCCATGCTTAGTTCTTGTAAATACTAGGGCTTGATCCCATTTTTGAGTCTCGATAAGCTCAATTAATAATTCTGCTTTTCTAGATTTATCAACTGGATGAACATAATGCTCAATATTCTCGCCAGCCTCATTGTCATTAGTGACAGAAACCTCAATAGCTTTATCTGCCATATCCCTTGCCAATGATCTAAAGGAGTTTGAAAATGTAGCTGTAAACATTAAATTTTGTCTTCTCTCAGGAAGTAAAGCAGCTATTTTCTTTATATCGTGAATGAAACCCATATCAAGCATTTGATCAGCCTCATCTAGAACTAAAATTTCAATATTCTTAAAATTTACAGATTTCTGATTATATAAATCTAATAATCTTCCTGGTGTAGCAACCAGGACATCTATTCCTTTTCTTAACTTTAATTTTTGATTATGAATTCTTGCGCCGCCATATACAGCTGTTGATCTTATGCTTAAGTATTTACTGTATGTGTTAACACTTTCTCTTACTTGTGCTGCTAGTTCTCTTGTTGGTGTTACTATCAAAGCCCTTAGTTGATGACCTTTATAGTTATTTTTTGGATTAGAAAGAATACTAAGGATTGGCAGAACAAATGCAGCTGTTTTACCTGTACCTGTTTGAGCAGCAGCCATGATATCACTCTTATTTAAAATCGCTGGAATAACTTCTGCCTGAATTGGTGTCGGTTCTTTGTAGTTTTGATCTTTTAATGATCTTAGAATTGGGTCTGATAAATTCAGATCATTAAATTTCATTTAATCCTTTGTTATAGTTTGGGCGAAGATTACAGACAAGAATGACTATGGTCAATGCTTATTTAGCTATACAGAATGTAGTTTTTGCTCTGGAATAGAGTTTTTAATATCAGTAATATTATTATCTATATCAAAATATACTAGTGTTGGCTGATGGCTAGCTGCTTCTGCCTGATTAAACTCACCATAAGTACAAATAATAACTATATCGTTTAAAGACACTTTGTGCGCTGCAGCTCCATTTACTGACAGGGTCTTAGAACCACTTTCTGCGAGAATAAGATAGGTAGAAAACCTTTCTCCATTAGTAACATTATAAACATCAACCCTTTCATACTCTTGCATGCCGGCTGCATCTAGAAAGTCTTGATCAACAGCGCAAGAGCCCTCGTAGTCAAGTTCGACTTGAGTAACATTAATTCTATGAAGCTTTGATTTTAGTAATGTTTTTAGCATAACGATGGGAAGTATAAGTAATTCCTTTGATTTTTTAAAGTTATTGGTTATGTAATTATTATGTTATCGATGAGGCGAATACCACTAATAGAAGCTGCAATAGCTACAACCATTGGTCTTTCATTAAAATCTGAAGCTATTTCAAGAGTATTTGGGTTACAAGGAGATAGATAATCTACAGTAAAACCTTGTTGTTCTAATATTTTTTTTTGAGACTGTATAAAGTTAGAGGATATATATTTTTCATTTTTTATTGCGCATAGTGCTCTATAAAGGCTAGATGCTTTATTTCTATCATCTTGAGATAAACGAATATTTCTAGAAGATAATGCAAGTCCATCATTCTCTCTGACTGTATCAACACTAATTATGGTAATTGGAAGATTTTTTTCTTTTACATAATCAGATATAAGCAATAGCTGTTGGTAATCCTTATTACCAAAAAAAGAATAAGTTGGTTTAACTATTTCAAAAAGTCTATTTACGATAGTTAAGACTCCATCAAAATGGCCTGGTCTATTAGCACCGCATAGAAACGAAGATTTAATTGGAGCTTTAATTTTATTTATACCCTCTAAAATTGTTGCATCTGGGATGAAAACTGAATCACATCCATGCTCATTTAAAAGCTCAAGGTCTGAATCAAGTGTTTTTGGATAATTTATATAATCATCTTTATCGTTGAATTGCAGTGGATTTATAAATATGGAAACTGATATATGATTATTATAAGTTTTAGCTCTCTCTAACAATGACATATGACCTGCATGAAGGTTGCCCATTGTTGGTATAAAGGAAACTTCAGAGAGCTCTGCTCTCATATCTTTAAATTCCTGATATCCGGTTATAATTTTCAATAGAAATTAGAAAAAAGTATGATCTTGTGATGGGAAAGAACCATCTTTTACATCTTTAACATAATTACTTAGAGCTTCTTGAATTGATGAAGCATCATCCATAAAATTCTTAACGAATTTAGGTAATTTATCTAAACATGAAATACCTAGTAAATCATGAACAACCATGACCTGACCATCAGTAGATGGACCAGCACCTATACCTATAACAGGTATTGATAATTCAGACATGATGAGTTTGGTTAGCGTATCAGGGACGCATTCTAATAACAGCATAGAAGCACCAGCTTCCTCAAGAGACTTGGCTTCGTTTATTATTAACTCATGTTTTTCCGGATCTCTTCCTTGAACATAATTACCACCTATTCTATTTATGGCTTGAGGGGTTAACCCCATATGTGCACAAACTGGAATACCTCTATCAGCTAACATAGTTGCCATTTTTGCAATCCATTCTCCACCTTCTATTTTGATTGAGTTAGCTCCAGCTTGCATAAGTCTCTTTGCATTCTCAAGACCCATATCATCTGTTGCATAACTCATAAAAGGCATATCAGCCATTATGTGAGCTCCTTTATTTCCTTTTACCACACATTCCAAATGATAAATCAGTTGTTCCATGGAGACAGGTAAGGTGCTGTCATGGCCCTGAATAACCATTCCTAAGCTATCTCCTACCAAAATCACATCAACGCCAGCATTGCATATATATGAGGTCAAAGTAGATTCATATGATGTTAAGCATGTGAATTTTTCTCCTTGCTCCTTCATTTTCTTTAAAGAAGATAAAGTTACTTGTTTTCTTTCTGAATGAACTGACATAGCTAGGAATTAATATTTGTTGAGATTATATTTAATATTTCACGTGCTATTCTAATTTTTTTATCTTTTTTAATAAAGATAGTTTCACTGCCTGTAATAACATGAACTTCATTTTCATCAGAATCAAACCCTATTGATGTATCAGATACGTCATTAGAAATAATCATATTTAAATTTTTTGAATCTAACTTCTTCTTTGCGTTTGAATTAACATTGGATGTTTCAGCAGCAAACCCCACGATATATGCGGAAGAAAATTGTTCAGCAACCTCAGATAAAATATCATGATTTTTTTCAAGATTGATCTCAAGGTTATCTAGATTTTCTTTTTTAATTTTAGTATCTGAATAATTTGAAGGCTTGTAATCTGCAACAGCTGCGCATGATATAAAGATATCTGAAGACTTCATACAGGTATTTACAGCCTCAAGCATCTCGCTGGCTGAATTAATTTTAAATAAGTTAATAGACTTATCTGCTGCTAATACAACTGGTCCGCTAACTAAATTTACTATAGCGCCCTCTTGCACTGCAGCTTCTGCTAAGGCATAGCCCATTTTTCCTGAACTGTTATTTGAGATGTATCTTACTGGGTCAATTTGTTCTCTTGTAGGGCCTGCTGTAATTGTTACTGTCTTACCAGACAAGGGACCTTTATTTAAATGAGATTTAATTAGATTAATAATTTTATCTGGCTCAACAAGCCTGCCAGGTCCTATGTCACCACAAGCCTGTTCACCTTTATCGGGGCCAATAAGATTGATACCTCTAGATAAAAGTGTTTGATAGTTGGCTTGAGTGCCCTTATCAAGCCACATTGTCGTATTCATTGCTGGAGCAATATATATAGAAGCTTTGGATGCAAGTATCACAGCTCCCATTAAATCATCAGCCCTGCCGTGAACAATTTTTGCCATTGATTCTGCTGTACATGGTGCTATTAAAATAATATCTGCCCATTTAGCTAATTCTATATGTCCCATTGCTGATTCAGCCTTTAGATCTAAAAGTGAATCATGTATTTCATTTCCTGATACTGCTTGTAAGGTTAATGGGGTTATAAATTCTTTAGCAGATTCAGTCATAATTACTCTAACATCTGCACCATCTTTTTTAAAAAGACGAATAATTTCCGCTGCTTTATAAGCAGCTATACCTCCAGTCACGCATAGTAGAATATTTTTATTTGAAAAATTGAGCATTGTCTCAGTTATTCAGTAATAGTTAGAGAATGATACCAATTACACGGTCTATAAACCAATAAAAACCCATTCCACCAATACATAGACTTGCAGTTATTTGTAAATAATTTTGAAAATTAATCTTAGAAGCAAGATAAATTAACAATAAGGGTAATGGTATTAAAGCTATCTGTGCTAATTCAATACCAATATTAAAAAACAGTAATGACAATAACATTTGATCATTTGCAATACCTATATCGCTTAAAGCTCCTGCAAAACCTAATCCATGCAACAAGCCAAAACTAAATGCCATTAACCAGGGTGTTTTAAGCTGTTTATCACTATCATTAATTTCTAAGGCTAAATAGACTATTGTAAGTGCAATAAGAGCCTCTACTGTGCCTTGCGGTAGATAAATGATGTCATAGACAGAAAGACCTAAAGTAATGCTGTGAGCGACAGTAAATGCAGTTATAGTTTTTATAATATTTACTAGACCGCTAATACAAAATAATAAACCAAATATAAATAAAATATGATCAAGCCCATCAAATAAATGACCAACACCAAGGTATAAATATGCAGTTGGATAATATTGATCAACTAACGGGATTTCTAATTTATTTTTTTGGACATTGATCAACCCTTCAAAAGTATCTTCTTTAAAATTTATAGTTACTAACGCATCTGTTAAGACACTAAGATTAATAATTTCTATAAATTTACCTTTAATTGATTCATTACATTCAAGACTAATTTTTTCAATAATATATTTCCCTTGAACAAAAGGATCTGACCCGTTTGAATTGCATATATCTGGGAATATTACATCGGCTCTTTTACCAATATTTTTAACCGGATACATCCAAGTGGCATCATATCTATTTTGATTATCATCAGACTGATCAATAATTAAATGAGCCGGATTAAACTCATGCGATGTAAGGTTGAATGATAAAATTAAAAGAAAAAAAGATGAAAATTTTTTCATTAAAACTTAAGATCTGGATTAATAAAGATAGTATATTCAGATCTAATATCACTTAAGAACCCTCTTACAGCATCCTCTCTTTTCATTTGCAAGAAATCAACTTCTACCTGTCTTAATACTTCCTCTATCTCAGGGATGTATCCTGGATTGGTAGAATTTAGATAGACAATATGGTGCCCATAGGTGGATTCAAATGGACCATTCCATTGGTTTAGATTAGCTTCCATGAGTTCTTTGCTAAAAGCCTTACCAAAATTAGTGTTTATATTTCTCAATGGTTCATTTGCAAAAGCTTTACCTAAATAAAACGGATCAGATTTTACAGCACTCTTTTCTTGAAGAGTTTTCAAGGCTTGCTGGGATCTAGCAAGGGAGTTGTTATTTTCTGAAAAATAATAATGTGTGAATGTAAATGAAGATTCAATAAAGTACTTTTCTTTGTTATTTTCAAAATACTCCCTTAGTTCTTTAGCAGATGGAATCTCAGGGATAGATTCTTCTTTTAAAAAGGTTATTTTTTGCGCGAGCCTTCTTTTAATAATCGTATCTTCTTGATCTAATCCTAAAAGAAGTGCTTCTCTATAGAGAATTTCCTCATCAATTAAGTTGTTAATTATTCTTACTAGCTCATCATCTGTTGGATCTCTGCCAACTTGTGATTTCCATGCACTTATTAAACTAAGGATTTCTTGGTCTGAGACAAATATATTTTTATCTTCATCAGCACTCATTACTGTATCAACTAGATACAAACAAATTCCAATAACAAAAAATATTAAAACTTTGTATTTCAATTTATCGTCTAAGATTATTAAATTTAAGTACTTAAATTAATCATTCTTACTGTTCCTCCAAGAGGAACGACATCAACATCACTTGCTGGTGGAATGTACCATATAGGTGATGACCAAGCTCTTTCTTGAATAGTATCATGCAAATCTTCACGTGGCTTGAAGCCTCTACTTATTGCATCCCATGTACTCCACCTACAGGTAGGATTTTCCAACACTCTTGCATAATAGAAAGATTTAGTTTCGTTATCAAATTCTGGATCTATCCAATTTGCTTTCAATTCTGCTGAACCAACATTTTTAGTTATAGAGCAATCATCGATATTAACTTTAGCTCCATTATCTGGACATCTATTTGTTACGGGATCAACTTGAAGACCATCAGAACACACAACATCAAAAACTTTTTCATGCCCTCTTCCTGAAGCATCAGACCAACCCTTTATAATCTGGACTCTTTGAAGCGGTGCACCATTTTTGTCTCTTTGCGCCCAAACAATAAACTCAGGTGCTTTATCCCCATCACCAAGGAGATCAGAACCCATAGTGACTCCGTTTTGATAAGCATTACTTACGAGCATCTCAGAATTTAAATCAATGCTAGATAAGTTATAACCTCCAAAGAAACGCACAGCAATTCGAGTTCCTGTTGTTGCAAAAGTTTCTTTTCTTTTAAAAGCTTTAAATATTGAATCTCTGGTATTTTCTTCAGCCCAAACAGCAGCCAAACCTGATGCACCCCATTGAGTGAAACCAGTATTTGCATATTCACCTTGATCTAATGAAATAGTGCTTCTTGGTTGATTAAATGATCTCATGTAGTCATCCATTCTTTGAAGATTCTCTTGGGATAGAGGTGCGGATCCTCTATTTTCAGGATCACCATCTAAAATACCAACCTTAGACCAATAATTTGATTCATCAAAGGCACCGGCACCAGTATGAGTATCAGAGGAACCAATAAGACCAAATTTATATGGATTGCCTTGATTGGTGAATTCTAGCGTCAATCCATTTAAATAAGCTTCTCTAACATAACTACCAGATGGTTTGCTAAAAGTTGGTGGCCTACTCCCTACTCTTATATCCATTATTTCAAAGTCAGCCCATTCATCATCTGGTGAAAGTAAAGGATGAGTCTCTGAAGTACCTTTAACTTGCGTAATTTCAACGAGAGGCTCATTTCGCATTCTTTTTTCAGCATATTCTCTATTAATTGGGTAAGAATAAAATGTCTCCATTTCAAACATCTGGCCATTTGATCCATTAGGATTATGAGGTATTGAAACAGTATCGACACCCTTATCACGTAATTTATCTTGCCATGTCCATAAATCTTCTGGGTTTATTGAATCTATTCTTGTCCATGGCCTAATGGGAGCCTTTGATGAATTAAAGATAACATTTCTATGTAAATTACCGCCCTCAACATTTGTTGAGGTTGTGAATTCATACCCAATAAAAGTTGTGAAATGACCAGGATCATTATGCTCATTAGCTGCTCTAGCAACGTCTTCCCAAGCAGACTTATGAATTTCATAGTCAAAAGATTTTAAAGCTGTTTGAGTATTTTTTGTAAGCCAAGCTTTTAATACATTAGGACTCATGTCTGAATAAGTTTGGGTAACAGTTCCACCAAGAATTTGGCTAAATAATGCAGATCTTGGTCCAGCAGATTCAGCTGTCAAATTCTCTACTCTGTTTAAATCATGAAAAGGTTTGGCAAAATCTTTTTGAGAGATGTCGGTTGAAGTATCTGACCAAGCATTCAACATACCCATAAAAAAACCATGATCAGTAACTGAATAAAAATCTAATGGTTCTTGTAATTTCATCTCATATCCCATGGGATGCATAATGCCATCTCCTTTAGCGTATCTGTATGCATCATTTGGAGTTGCTGTAATACCAAATATATAGGCATCAAAAGAATGTTTGGTATGAACGTGAAGATCGCCATAATAGGGATTTCTATCTTTGTTTGGTTTTGGTTTTGGCTTAGATGATTTTTCTTTATCAGATGAAAAATCTATAATTTCAGTAGCACTATCTGACCTCATCATATCTATGAGACTGATTAAGGGTCTATTATCAGTTACTGATGACCATAAACTGATAAATAAAGCTAAATAGATTACTGGTATGGCTATTAAAAGCTTTACAAAAATTGATTTCATTCTAATTCTCCCCAAATATATATAAATTTATTAAATCAACTCAAACAACTATAGTCAATCAATATAAGTGCAGATTGGTTATGCTAAAATAAACAAAATACTAATCTGATTTAACCCATATTGGCGATGACCAAGCCCTTTCTTGAATAACTGAATCGATATCAGATCTTGGTTTCTCTCCGTTTCTAACAGCATCCCAAGTTGACCATCTACATGATGGATTTTCTATAACACGAACATAATAAAAAGCATTCATATCAGAATTAAATTCTGGATCTTTCCAGAAGGTTTTAAGCTCTGATGCGCCTATGTTTGCTGTGGTTGAACAGTCATTAAGATTAACTTCTGCTCCATTGTCTGGGCAACGATGAGTTTTTGAATCAACCTTTAAACCATCTGAACATGCTACATCAAAAACCTTTTCATTATGGACTCCGTTTTCGACCCATCCTTTAACCACTTGGGATCTTTGTAATTTATTACTAAGTGGATCTGAAACTGCCCAAATTAAAAATGTTGGGCTGATTTGATTATCTGCAATAAGATCACCACCCATAGGTATGCTCAATGAATAAGCTTTTCTAATAAGATTTTCATCTGAAAGATTATATTTCTCTAATTCATAGCCACCAAAAAATCTTACCTTGATTCTAGGGCCTGATGTTGCAAAGGTTTCTTTTTTTCTAAAAGCAGCAAAAATTGATTCCCTTGTATTCTCTTCAGCCCAAACACCTGCAAGTCCAGAGGCGCCAAAATGTATAACGCGGTCTCCTGCATTGAGATAATAATTATTATCAACATATTTCATAAGACTTGCCCTTCCTCGAGAAACTTCTTCTGATTCAGAACCGGGAATCTTGCTCATGATATAACCAAAAGTTTTATTAAAAGGTACTGAGCCCCTCAGCTTAGGAGTGCCATCAACCATGCCGATTTTAGAAAAATGTGTTTCTTCATTATATGATCCGCCAGCTACATGACTATCGCTAGAACCAATAAGACCAAATTTATATGGATTAACAATTCCTTTTTCTTCAAATCCAAGACCTCTCAAGTATGCATTTCTTACATATGAACCCTTAATATTTTTTATTTCATTTGATGGATACCTGGGTGGTGTAGCGGTTTCAAATGAGGCCCATTCATCATTTTTTGAAATTAATGGATGAGTTTCAGAGGTTCCTTTGGCTTGAGTTATTTCAACCAATGGTTCATTTAGCAACCTATTAGATGCATAAGCATCATCAATTGGTCCGCCATTAAAATCATTATTAGAAAAGGCAGAGCCGCCAGAAATATTTGAGTTATGAGGAATAGCTAAACTATCAACACCATTTTCTCTAAGACCATTCATCCATTCCCATAATGGCTCAGGGTTCATGCTATCAAGTCTAGAAAAAATTTTATCGGGAAGATTTTTAGTGTCCTCAAATATCACATTACGATGAAGATAATTATTGTATAAGTCTTCAGACGAAGTATATTCGTAACCTGCAAAGGTTGTAAAAATACCAGGCTTATATGCATCATCAGCAGCTTTTATTGTTTCTTGCCAAACACTTTTTTGAACATTATCTATGAGGTCAATATCAATTGTGCCATTTCTGATTCCTTCAATGGTTGTTCTAGCAAAATTTGTAAACAATCCACCTCTTTTAAAAACTTCTAAAAACCCATCAGGTCGAGATTCATTTAAATTGTGAACTGGCTTTGTATACTCATACTTAGAAAACAAAGAGTTAGTGTCTGCAGCGGTTGGTAGAAGTCCTAGAAAAAAACCATGGTCAGTTACCGCATAAAAATCTAGCGGCCTTCTCAGCTTTATATCATAGCCTGTTGGATGAGGAATTGACTCTCCTTGAGCAAATTTATAAGCCATGTCAGGATCACTTAAAGATCCAAATGTGTATGCATCAAATGAATTTGAAGTATGTATGTGCAGATCACCGAAATATGCATTTTTATTTGGATTAGGCGAAGATAAAGAGTCCGTGCCCAATAAATCAGCTACTTGATAATAAGAATCATCTAATGAGGTTTGGACTTGTTGTTTTTTATCTATGTCAAGAATAAACAAGCCATAGAAAATAAAACCACCAAGGATAAGTATTAATATTAATACAACTCCGCCAATTTTTTTTATCATTAAATTATCCTAACACAGTGTTGAAAACAGATATTTTTTAAACAAACTGATTGGTACTAAACTTTTCTTTCCATGGAGTTAGGTCCAAATCACTACCGTGTGTTTCAGGGTTAAAATCTTTATCAAAAAATGATTTATAGTCTGCGTAATTAACTCTTAGTGCCCCTTTTTTAGAAAAGAAGAATTTGAACATGCTTTTAAATGTAGATAGTTTCCAAAATTGCTTATCATGTTTTAACATCTTGATTGCAATTCTTGTGATTACAAAAATTAAATCAATCAATGCCAATTTCATTACAATCCTCAAAACTTTATTTGAGCCATTGATTGTTTTATAAACATCGTGTGATACTGATTTGTGCTCAACCTCTTCTAAGCTATGCCACTTCCACATATCTACTACTGGATTATCTGATTTAAGAATTTTACCTTTTAAGATATTGGTACCCATTGTTGCTGTGATATGTTCTATTGCAGTTGTTATAGCTAATCGTGTTTTGTTGTCTACTTTATCTGTATGGGATTTTTCTAAACTTTTTACAAATATGCTTTCTAACTTTTCTAAGTCATATCCCTTAAGTTCACATAATAGTTGGTTGTATTTAATGTGCTCTCTTGTATGTGTTGCCTCTTGTATGCAGAACATACGAATCTCTTCTGACATATCTTTTAATCTAACGTCATCTTTGAATGCACGAACACTTTTCATAAAAAACTTCTCACCTTTAGGAAAACAAAAACTTAAAGCATTTAAAACTGCAGTTAGGAATGCATCATCGTTAGCCCAATTTGAAGATAAATGTTTCTTCAGTTCGAACGAAGGGTCTCTCTTTATCATTGTCATATTATGTTCCTCATAATTTGCAACAAAGAATAGCAATAATGATCATATATAAGAGAGATATTTTAAGTCATAATAGAGATGTTTTAATTCATAAATATTTTAATTTTTATCTTTGCAAATGTTCAATACAGCTAATAGAAACTTAAATTTACTAGTAGACACACTATTAGATATATCCAGAGAGTCAGGTTTCTCAACTGAAGATATTATCAAGCACGCAAAAATAGATTTAAATAAACCAATACAAGAAATTGATATACCTAGAATTATTGACAATGTCTATAACTATATCAAAGACGAGGCTTTAATGGTAAAGCTAGGTCAAAGAGTAGATGTAACCTATTTTGGATCTTTTGGTTTTGCACTCATGAGCTGTTCAAGTTTTTCAGAAGCTATCAAATTGATTAATAGATATCAGTTATTGCTTGGAACTGGGATTAATTTGAATGTTTTATCTGACTCTCATAACTCTCAATATACGCTAAGAGTTTCAATAAGTATTTTAAACAATCTGCAAAAAAAATTATTAACTGAGCTAATAATATCTCAATCAATTTATCTTCTTAGAATTATTACAAATAATGATAAATTAAAATTTACAATAAGTTTTCAACATGAGGGAATAAATAACAAAGAGCTTTATGAATCGATACTAAAGTCTAATGTGAAATTTAATCAACTACATAATGAAATATCTGTTCCAATTGATTTAAGTAAAGAAAAGCTAGTTTCTGCAAACTCTGCAGTTCATATTATTTATGAAGAGCAATGCGAAAGACTTCTACGAGATCTGAATAAAGTAGAAAACTTCTCCGCTGCTACAAGAAGAATACTACTTCAAGCTGGGGATGATTTACCTGATATAAAAGAAGTTGCCTTCAAACTTCATATGAGTGAAAGCACACTGAGAAGAAGATTAAAAGAGGAATCTTCAAGTTACAGAATTATTTGCGATGAAGTTAGAGATGTTTTAGCAAAAAAATATCTTACTTCAACCAATTTAACTATTTCAGATATAGCCATGTTACTAAATTATAGTGAAGCAGCTAGTTTTAGAAGAGCTTTTATAAGATGGAATAAAGTTACTCCAAACGATTATCGTCATTCTAATAGCTAAAAGAATATAATAGTGTTTATGCGCCTGTAGCTCAGTTGGATAGAGTACTTGGCTTCGAACCAAGGGGTCGGGAGTTCGAATCTTCCCGGGCGCACCATTTCAATAAAAAACCCCTCTCTAGGAGGGGTTTAGATTTTGCAATTAGATTCACCGGGGAGTAAAACTCTAATTGAAATTAATAATTAACTGTAAAGCTAATACCAGCTGTTCTTGGTGGTCCGCTAAACCATGATATGGTTCCAAGGGTTGTTGTTATATCACCAAAAGAACCATATCTGTATTCTTCATCAGTGAGGTTATCAATGAAGAAGCTTACCTGCGCTTTCTCGCTTATCATTAAGTTTATATTTAAATTAGCAAGTGTGTATTCAGGATTTGTAATTTGATTAGGTCCACCATTGGCAGCACAACCTTCATATAATGGTATAGGACCACAATTCAAAGGGTTCTCTGACATAATGTCATCGCCGACTGTATTAGTCCTTAATACTGTAACTGCAGGTATTTTTCCAATCATACCCTTATGTGTAAGAGATATATTACTAGAATCATTTTGGCCGCTGACATTATATTCTAGATCCGATGCAGGATTATCACCCTCAACATGGCCAACTGAAACGGCTAAAACTAATGATTCAGTCAAGTCATATGAAATATCAAATTCATATCCTGACATCTCTACGGTAGGTTGTATGGTATTTATAACAGTTGATTGTCCATTTGCATCAATAGCTGATGAGGCTACTGATTTATTAGAAAAATCTTGATCGAATACAGCAGCACTCAATCTTAGCCTTCCATCCATAAATGAAGATTTGGTACCAAATTCAACTACTTCGGTTGTTTCAGCTTCAAGAGTTATTGCACCAACTCCTAAAACTGAATTATTAGTATTTCCTGGCATATAGCCCTCACTATATGAGGCATAAATCATATTCCCATTATCAAATGTATAGTCAGCAATAAATCTCATTGAGTCATTTTCATAGGTTCTATCGATTGAACAGTATCCTGTTCCTCCGGTAAGAGGATTTGAGAATGAGCCATAGATAGGATCACATTTTGATGCATGATATCTTGCTCCAGGAGCTGGGGCAAAAGAAATTTCCCAAGCATCCTTTCCAGCATCCATATATGGAGCTGTTAGATTTGCAAGTCCTAGTAATGCAGGATTTATACTTGTTAAAGCAAATGCATGATAAACAGGATTTAAATTCATTCCGCCTTCAGGATAAACAGCTCTGATATCAATACCTTTAATGTCTTCAGAAGATCTATAACCTAAAGTAAGGTTAACACTATCAGTTAAAGAATATACAACTTCTCCATATACAGCTTCAGATATCGCACTTGAATGAACATATTCAACACCACTTGAGTTTTGAAATAGAGCTACCTTTGCAATATCCATTATATTTATAGGAAGTCCAACCAGCGGGGCTGGTGCCTGGCCTGGGCCAATTAGTTGCGATGAAGCCTCAAAACCAGCTGCACGAATAGTTGGGCTGACCATATTCCCATCAACATCAGATTCAAAGTAACCAAAAGCATATTGGAGTTTACCTTCCATAGTCAGTCCATTAAATCTAATCTCTGTAGTTGAGCCGTCTGTATCCTGAACTCTTGGACCTACAAGAGTTATATCAGGAAAGTCATATCTACTAGCTCCAGTTACCCAACCTGTTTCCTGATCATCATGTTTTGCAGTTGCATGGATAAATGTAAGAGTGCTATCAGATCCAAGATCATAAGTAAGTTTTAAAAGAGTCTTATCTAAATCTAAATACGAATCACCAAAAGTGGAATCATGATATGAATCATAATGACCAGTAGCATTACAATCCTCAACACCCCTAGTCTTCATATCATTTGGTACAGAGTTTAATGCCGGTCCACCAGCTAACATTGGGGAAGTTGTATAAACTTCACAGTTAGCATAAACAGGCGTTCCAGATGAATCAAACATAGAATATGTATATAGGAGATTTAGATCCTCAGTAATATCTACTGAGAGCATTGCTCTGAATGTCTCATTATCAATAATGCCACCATCTTCACCAAAACCATCAAGGTTGTTTATATAGCCGTCTTGTTTTTTTGTAATTCCAACAACTCTTAAGGCTGCATTTGAAGAAAGAGGTATATTAACCATCGCTGAAACAGAGTTAAGATTTCTTTGCCCCATTGAGACTTTAACAGAACTATCAAATCCTCCAATGACTGGTAAATTATTATTAACTAAAACTGCACCAGAGGAAGTATTTTTTCCAAAAAGCGTTCCTTGTGGGCCTTTTAAAACTTGAAGATTATTTACATCAAAAAGATCAAACAGCGATCCTTGTGGTCTAATCATATATGCATCATCGACATATATAGCAATTTTGTTATCCCATTGAGTTGCACCTCGTCCTGAGCCCATTCCTCTAACACTTACATTAGCAACACTTTGATTATTTGAAGATTTTTGAAAATTAATATTAGAAACAATGCTTGGAAGGTTTTCCATATTGGTTATACCTTTCTCTTCTAGGTCTAATCCAGTAAAAGCACTAATTGCTATTGGAACATCAGTTACAGATTCTTCCGTTCTTCTTGCTGTAGTAATCACTTCTTCTATTGCATCAACTGATTCGGATGATGAATCTTGTGCTTGAATTGTAAATGCCGATAGTGAAAGAACTACAAAAAATAGTCTATTAAGTTTAAATTTGAACATCATTAAATTCCCCCAAATGAATAACACTATAAACTTATCACTTATCAGTCTTTTAATAGGGATATAAACATTCATATATAGGGATTTTTAAGTTCAATATTTATTAGAAATATATATATATAAATATATATAGTTTTTAATTGATAGGTTCTATTGGACCATTGAATGAAGCCCATTCTGCAAAACCACCAAGGTTTAGAACTTTTTTATAACCATTTTTAATTAGCTTATGTCCAACAAGGGCTGATCTTACCCCTACTGCACAATAAACTAAAATAGTTATATCTTCATTGTCATTCAGATGATTCTTAATTAGAGAATGATCAAAATTAGCATCAATGATGCTTTTGGGTATATTGACTGCATTTTTAATTAATCCTGTTGCTTCTATTTCACAAGTCTCTCGAACATCTATTATTAAAGTATTTGTAGTGGTGATAAGATTATTTGCTTCTTCAAAAGATAGTCTTGGAACGCAGTCATTGGCCTCTTGAAGCAACTTAGTCATCTCTATTTCATTCATATCTATGCTTTGGTGTTTACAGAATTAACATAACCTTTTTTATTTGAATTAGAAAGATAAATACCTAATAAAACAACGAAGCAACCAATAACAATTGTTGATGTAATAATCTCACCTAAAAATATCGCACCCCAAATAATTCCAAAAACAGGAAGAAAATATGCAACTGTTGAAGTTCTAACTGCGCCAATCTTATCTATCAATCTCACATAACCAATGAAACCAATTCCTGTAGATACTGCTCCTAACCAAATTGCTGAAGTTATTGCTTGGATAGAGGGCATAACTTCTGGCAGATAGAAAACACTTACAGGCAGCATGAGAATAGCGCTAAATATAATAGACCATCCTATCAAAACCATTTTATTTGTTTTAACAGAATTTCTTTGTATATAAACAGTTGAAAAAGAATAGAAAAAAGCAGCAAGCAAAGCTGAAAGACTAGATATTAATGATGTTTCTGAATTTTGAGGATTAACTAGAATAAATACTCCTATAAAACCAATTAATAGACCGCATAACTGCTTTAAAGTGACATCTTCTCCTATCCATATATATGCAATCATCATTGTATTAAAAGCTGTGGTTGCATTTAATATAGCCAGAACATTTGAATCAGCTCCATAACTAGCAAATGAAAATAGTGTAAACGGGATAGCATTATTCATTACGGCAAGTACCAAAACCTGTTTCCATATTGGTTTTAACAAATGAATATATTTATTTCTTAATAGAATTGGTAAAAAGATACATGAGGCAATTATTAATCTGGTATTAACTAGAGCAATTGGACCAAATTCTGGAGTTGCAACTTTTATAAACATAAAGGCACTGCCCCAAAGGGCACCTAAAAAAGTTAATAAAATCCAGTATCTAATTTCCATATTAATAAGATAAAAAAACCCCCAAGTAAACTTGGGGGTTTAAGAAATCTAGTTTAATTGCAGTAGCAACTCTGAACTAGTCGAAAACTTAAAACTTACCTCTTGTCAAAAGGTAGATCCTCCGTTTCCTGTTATTAAATAAATACTAATAGGATCACCTCCATTGTTCAGGGTAATAATAAAATGAATGCCAGTCCCCTTAAAAAACTTGCAAACAAGACATCTTCATAAATTATATACACTCTATAAATGAAATAAAGTATTTTTTTGGGATAAAAAAATAATTAAAAACTAAATTCTAATTGAGCCTTTGGTTCTATAAAATTTATGGATTTCGAGTTAAATGTATACTTATTAATATAAGTGTTTAATGCATCTATATCGTTATTGAAGTATTCAAAGGCAAGAGTTTTTTTAATTGAGGGTTTGTCATGCGATGATATAAATCTCTCTATCACAGGATCAAATTTATTTATTTTTTTTAGATTATTCATAATGAAGTAATTATACTGTATGTATATACAGTATGTAAATACTTATGAATTAATCGTCATGAACGGGATAAAACCTTCTATCTTTAAGCATATTGAACATAATCATTAACCATATTACAAATGTCATTGCACCGAATACATCTCCTATGAAAAATCTAGCTATAACAATTGCATTGATATCAACATTATTCATTAAACCCAATACAAGATTAGTGAAAATAGCATTGAATAATGCTGATATTATTATCACTAATATAAGAAATTTATAATTAGCAAAATTAATTTTCTTCAGGATTGAATAAGAGAAACTAGAAGCTCGTGACCATTTCAAGATTTCTACAGCAACCACAACTGAGGCTAACGAAAAAATGCTAGCAAAACCCCAGTACTGAAGATATTGATCACCGTATATCAAAGTTGGGCCAGTTATTTCAGCTAAATATAATGCTGGAAGAGATCGCGTGCCAAAAAAGCAATAAAAAACAACCCTACAACCATGTGGCAAGTAGACAAGACTACCAACCCAACCCTTATCAAGGGTTTGAAACGTTATATAAGACCATAAAGCATATACAAGCATTGCAGCAACATAAGTAGTTAGAGTTACTTGCATGAAGTATTTCATAAATTTGATTTAGATAAAGTGCTAAACAGCAATCAAGTCTAAAAATACCTCTCTTCTATCTGCGTTAGATTGAATAAGTTTGACCATATGATCATCTTCAAAGTTTTTAATTGCCTTGTAAACAGTGGATCTAGAAAAACCAGAAGATGCGATCACATCAGTAATATTACATTTACCACATGAATGAATTTTTGAGGCAATTGTATAATAAATTTTTTTCTCAGTTTCATTGTATGAGACAAGATTTAAATCTTTATCGATGTTATTAAGCATTTCTAATATGCTTGCTAATTGTTGTAAGTATTTTTTAGACATAAAATAATTCTAGCTATGTATACTAAATCTTGCAAGAGCTAAAAATAATTGAAATATTGGCGGAGAGACGGGGATTCGAACCCCGGAACCAGTTACCCAGTTACTACCTTTCCAAGGTAGCGCAATCGACCACTCTGCCATCTCTCCAGATGAAGCATTTTACATGATTCTATAAATTTAATTATTGATTAAATACCCTAAAGTTTTTAAAAAAGAATGTTCTCATTGATGACCTAATTGGATTAATATCAATACCTCCTCTTCTTAAAAACCTTCCACAGACTTCTATATCAAAACCGAAATATTTTTTTTCTATGTTAAGAAATATCTCTTCAATACATTGTTCATGGAATTCTCCCTTATCTTTAAAAGATTTTAGATACCTCTGTAGCCATTTAAGATCAATTTTTGCATTTGTATAAACATAAATCATTGCGAAATCAGGCTGAGATGTGACCGGACAGATTGATCTAAAACCATCAAAGCGAATAGGATGATTTGGTTTGGAAAACTCTCTTGATGTTTTATTTAGATTTAATGAATTTGGTTCGCAGTAGAATTTTTTAACAAACTTAATACTTACTGAAGACTTTGTTACTTTATTGATATCTTTTTGAATTTTTAAAAGTACATCTTTTTCGTTTGCAAAAGTTTTTTTATAGTAAGAGTTTAAATAAAGCTTTAAGGATTTTGATTCAACAATATTTATAGATGATGATGGTATCTTAATCTCCATCACTTTTAACATAGGATTTTTGTTTGAATCAAGATAACTAAACTCATAAGCGTTCCAAAAATCAACACCGAAACTTTTTGAAATTTTGTTTCTTGGTATTGGATCAAGTATCTTAAAACCTGTTGGTTTATTAGTATTAGTTTTGCCAAGATATTTTGTTTTCATTGCCTTATTCCTGTTCCTTTTTTAAGAAAATACAAACAAGCTCCAGCAAGAATACCAATAAATGCAAAAATCATTCCAAGCGAAAATGAAATAGATACGTCACTTACGCCCAACATTCCTTCTCTAAAAGTATTTACAACATAAAGCATTGGATTAAACATAGAGATTGATCTCCATATATCAGGAAGAATATTTATAGAATAAAAAACACCACCTAGATAAATTAAAGGAGTTAAAATAAAGGTTGGGATAATAGAAATATCATCAAAACTATCAGCAAATACAGCATTTATAAACCCCATTAAAGAGAATAATATTGCAGTTAAAAGAAGAACGGTAACTGTAAGTAGTGGATTAACAACAGTGAATTCTGGATAAAAAATTAGACTTACACCAAATACTATAAAACCAATTAATACACCTCTTGCAACACCTCCTAAGACAAAACCTAATAATATTGCCCAATTTGGCATTGGAGATATTAAAAGTTCCTCTATAGATTTTTGGAACTTTACAGAATAAAAAGATGAAACAACATTATTGTAAGAATTTGTAATAACAGAAAGCATAATCAATCCAGGTATCATATATTGAATAT
Organism: uncultured SAR86 cluster bacterium; assembly: GCA_964276145.1. Lineage (GTDB taxonomy): Bacteria > Pseudomonadota > Gammaproteobacteria > Magnimaribacterales > D2472 > SCGC-AAA076-P13. Next base: position 127,331 of record CAXYDN010000007.1, read on the forward strand.
AATCAAAACCATCCATTGACCCAATCCTAGGTCCAATAAGTGAGCCAAAAATAACAAAATATAAAGACATGGTTACTGCAGGCGGAACAAGAGTTTGAACCCATATTCTTAAAAATCTTCTAATCTCCTTTACAGTTAAAGTCCATAAAGAGATAGACACTTTATAATTATTTTTCATTAGAATTTACCATTTCTATAAATAATTCTTCTAATCTATTGGATTCGTTTCTCATAGATTTGATTTTAATATTTAATTTTGACAGTTCTGCAAAAAGTGCATTAATTGATCTATCTTTATTAACAGCTGCCACCAATGTAAGTGGATCTTCAAGTTTAAGTGGGAAGCCTTCAACTGATGGAGCCTCGTCTAGTGGTTCTGTAAGGTCAAATACAAAACCTTGAACATTAAGCGTTCCTAGTAGATCTTTCATACCAGTATCAGCGACCATCGTTCCATGATCAATAATTCCAATGTTACGACAGAGTTGCTCTGCTTCCTCGAGGTAATGAGTTGTTAAAATAATGGTTGTACCATTTGTATTTATTTCTTTTAAAAAAGTCCACATCTCTCTTCTTAATTCAATATCGACTCCTGCGGTTGGCTCGTCAAGAATTAATAATTTTGGATCATGCACTAATGCCTTTGCAATCATTAATCTTCTTTTATATCCACCCGATAGGGTTCTAGCCTGATCATTTCTTTTATCCCACAAGCTTAATCTTTTTAAGATATTTTCAACTTTAGGCATTGCTTCTGATTTAGGAATGCCATAAAAACCAGCTTGCGTAACAACAATGTCTAATACTTTTTCAAATTGTGAAAAATTAATTTCTTGAGAAACTACACCCAATAATGTCTTAGCTTCAGCCATATTTTTATCAACATCTATACCAAAAATTTTTACGTTTCCAGATGATTTGGTAACAAGAGATCCTATTATTCCAATAGTTGATGACTTACCTGCACCATTAGGACCTAACAGTGCATAAAAATCTCCCTCTTTGACTGATAAAGAAATACCTTTAAGCGCCTCAGTGCCACCAGGATAAGTTTTTTTAAGATCAGAGATCTCTAGCGCGTATGTCATATATTGAATCTAATTTTTATCTATACCAATTACAAGAATACTTAGAATAATACCAACTAAAAGCCCAACCCATGCACTAAAGAATGTTATAAAAACAGCTATCAATAATGCTGAGGCCATTTCTGTATTTTTCTTTGGAATTGCCATGGCTACATAAGCGCATGCAAAGCCTGTTAATATTAGCGTTAAAGTAAGAGCCATCTGCATTAATGGCTTCATTAATGTAATAAAGGGTAATGTGAAATATAAAATTGGTAGTCCCATAAGATAGTAAGAGCCAAGACCATCAAAAATTGAAGGCATTTCCTTTGGACCCTTTTTCCACCTTTCAACAACAACAACATGTACACCTGTCCATAAAGCTCCTTGAGTTGGAAAGAAAGGGTTTACCAATAAGCCTAAAAAGTTTCTTACAGCAATAGAAAGATGAGATCTATCTAAATTAATATCAAGAGGTTCGTCAGGTCTAGATTTCTGACCATCGTTTAATACTTCGGTTGCTGTTATTAGGTCGCCAAAAAGAAGTGTGTATCCTATGATTACTAATGGTAGAGCTTCTAGATACATTGGTAAGGATGGAAAACCTATTACTAATGGTGAAGTCTTATTAAATAGTGAGACAACATCAGGAACTTGGAAGCCCCATTGAATATCAAAAGTAACTTCTTTTAATAAAAAAGCTACCAATCCTGCAAGAATAAACCCTGGAAGAAGACCAAGTGAACCTAATCTTTTTAAAGAAGATGTTTTTCTCAGCTAACTTTTTAAAAGGATCTGAGAAGGTTGTTATCACACACAAGATAATTGCAACTGCCATGGATACTGGTTGAAGCATTAATTTATCCATATCAGTAACAAAAACCTGATAAAAAGCAGCCAAGGCTGCACCTAAAATAATCCCAGCCTTTAATCCATTAGGAATAATTTGTATTAATTTTTTTCCCCATCCAGTGCTTCCTAGTATAAATACCAGTAATGTGAATTCAATGCACATTGCAGCCATGAATTGGAATGTGGCTGGATCGTATACCCCGTTAAATTGACCTTTTGTTGCAAAAGCAGCAATAACAATTGGTAATGCGGGTGTAATCCAACCAGGAGCCATGGGCTCACCAAAAAATATTGGTCCAGAGGCTATTAAGGAACCAGCAACAAAACTTAAAGCAACACCCTCTTCAAATGATAAACCTAAGCCCATTGCCACTGGCACAGCAGCGAATGCAGTCGCTCCAGATATTACCATTCCTTGAAAAAACTCTCCTGCCCTAAATTTAATATGTATGAATGGAATCCTTAGTGTAAATGGTCCCCATGATATGCCTTTATTTGTTGTAGTGTTCATTTTGATAACTCCGACATTCCGTCTTCTAATCCCTTAAGTGTTAAAGGATACATTCTATTATCAAATAAGTCTCTAAGAATACAAACTGATGAAGTATAGTCCCAGTGATCATCAGGCACTGGATTTAACCATGCCATATTATTAAAATGATCTGATAACCTTTTAATCCAAACATGGCCAGGCTCTTCGTTCCAATGCTCAATACTGCCACCAGGATTAGTAATCTCATATGGAGCCATAGTTGCATCTCCAACCACAATGACTTTGTAATCAGATGAGTACTTATTAATCATATCTTGAACAAGGAATCTTTCTTGAGATCTTCTTAGATTATCTTTCCAAACAGACTCATAAATACAATTATGAAAATAATAATATTCTAGATGCTTAAACTCAGTTTTAATTGCTGAAAAAAGCTCCTCACATAACTTTATATATGGATCCATAGAACCGCCAACATCAAATAAAACAATAACTTTTACTGTATTGGATCTTTCTGGAACCATGTGAATATCTAGATATCCAGCATTTTTTGCAGTCGATTTGATTGTTCCATCCATATCAAGTTCTAAATCATTACCTTGTCGTGCAAATTTTCTAAGCCTTCTAAGGGCCATTTTGATATCTCTAATACCAATAATTACAGAGTCATCTAGGTTGCTAAATTGTCGCTGTTCCCAAACTTTTACTGCGCTTTTTTGACCGCCTTCTCCACCAACTCTGATACCTTCAGGATTTTGTCCACCATGACCAAAGGGTGATGTTCCATTAGTGCCAACCCATTTATTGCCACCCTCATGCCTATCTTTCTGTTCTTCTAATCTTTTTTTAAATTCCTCAAGTAATTTTTCAAGGCCACCAAGAGATTGAATTTTTTTTAACTCCTCAGGATCTAGCTCTTTTTCAAAAGCTTTTCTTAGCCAGTCTTCAGGAATAAGAGCTTGAAAAATATCTTCAAGTTTTTCAATACCTTTAAAATATATATCAAATGCTTTATCAAACTTGTCATAATGTTTTTCATCTTTAACTAAAATTGCTCTAGAAAGATAATAAAAATCATCAATGTTGGAATAAGCTAATTGTTTTTCTAAAGCTCCTAACAAATCTAATAGCTCCCTTAGAGTGCATGGAACACCGGAAGATCTAACAGTTTGAAAAAGATTTATCAGCATTTATTTATTTGCTGCTTCTCTTCTAGACATGAATGCAAGACGCTCAAGCAATTGCACATCTTGCTCATTTTTTAATAGAGCTCCATACAAAGGTGGTATCGCTTTTGATGAGTCTGCATTTTTTAATATTTCATCTGGCATATCATCTGATAAAAGAAGCTTTAACCAGTCTATTAACTCAGATGTCGATGGCTTTTTCTTTAATCCAGGAATTTTTCTTAAATCAAAAAATATCTCCAGCGCCTCATTAACTAATTTTTTCTTAATTTTTGGGTAGTGAACTGAAACAATCTTATTCATAGTTTCTCTATCTGGAAATTGAATGTAATGAAAAAAACATCTTCTTAAAAAAGCATCTGGTAATTCCTTTTCATTGTTTGAGGTCATTATAATTAATGGTCTATGCTTGGCTTTAATGGTCTCACCTGTTTCGTAACAGAAGAATTCCATTCGATCAATTTCTTGAAGTAAATCATTAGGAAATTCAATGTCTGCTTTGTCAATTTCATCAATTAAGAGGACGACTTGCTTATCTGAGGTAAAAGCCTCCCAAAGCTTTCCTTTTTTAATATAGTTACTTATATCTTTAACTCTTTCATCGCCAAGCTGAGAGTCTCTTAAGCGCGTTACTGCATCATATTCATATAAGCCTTGAGATGCTTTTGTTGTAGACTTGATATGCCACTCTATAAGTTCCATATTTAGAGCTTCAGCTACCTCAATTGCTAATAAAGTTTTACCTGTTCCAGGTTCACCCTTAATAAGCAAAGGCCTTTCAAGAGCCATAGAAGCATTAACCGCCATACTTAAATCTTCAGTAGCAATATAGTTTTTAGTTCCTTTGAATTGCATCATTATTCCCTTTATATAGTTTTAATTTGATAGTTTTTCTTCCGACTTTAGTATTCTAGTTAGTTGTCGACTTGAAGCAACTAAATTTTCGTTTAAATCCCAAATATTACAATCTTGCTCAAAATATCCCTTATTAATATCCTTGGCTATGAAATCTGCAAATAAGATTTCAGTAGTTGGCATTTGTCTTATGTGAGTGGTTAAGCTGTATGTCGGAATCCATCCCAAAGGTCCATATTTATTAGATACAACAGGTGGAGCAACATCTACATAAAATGATAAAACAAACTGATCTGGGATGCCTCCATCCATTTGCATATACGAAGAACATCTTGCTTCGGCTTCATGTATATCTATATCTCTATCCCACCATGCATGTCTTGGGTGAACTGTGCAGCTCAATTGATGGATAAATGAAGGAGTTAAACCTGGTGATATTTTGTCATAATTTAAATCTTTATATTTGTTTCTTGGAATCTCTTTCATGATTTCAGGAGAATTCGTCTCTAAACCATCATATCCTTTCATGTGTTCAAAATCTGAACATATAGCATTGAATACGGTACATATCTTGTTATCTTGGATAAGCTTAACAGCGCCCGATGAAGTGCCTCTTGATACTTTAAATATTTCAACTTCTAAAATAATATCTTTTGCTTCAATTCTATCTAAATATTGTATTGATGAACTTATTGCTACCGAGTGTGGTACCGATGATATTAATGCTTTATGCATAAGTGCATTCAAATATCCACCATGAGGAGTCTTACCAACAAAATATCTAGAATCAGGATTAATACTGTATGTATTTTTAGAGACAGATTCTAGTAACAAAGCGTTTTGAAATTGATCAAATTGATTCATGATTCAATAATTTTAGTTCATAATTCATTTTTATAGAAATTATCTGAACCATATGAATAATTTATTTGATATAGCTTGTAACTTTTCGAGTGATCGCTTTGAAAAGGATTTAAATGAAGTTATTAAAAGAGCTAAAGATAATAACGTAACAAAATTTTTATTAGTATCTGCTTCGCTAAAAGATTCAGAAAAAGTTAACAATATATATCAAGATAATAAAGATTCATGCTTTTTGACTATTGGCGCTCACCCTCATCATGCAAATGAATTTAATTCATCATCTTCTGCAGAGATGAAGCGGCTTATAGAAAAATATAAACCTCATAGCGTTGGAGAGACTGGATTAGATTTTTTCAGAAATATATCATCTTACGAGGAACAAGTATTTGCATTTGAAAAACAAATTCAAATAGCAATAGAAACTAACCTTCCTTTATTTCTTCATCAAAGAGATGCTCATGATGATTTTTTGAAAATTATTTCAAAATATAAAAATGATATTTCAAAAGCTGTAGTGCATTGTTTTACTGGCACACAAGAGGAGCTAGATGACTATTTAGAGTTAGGATTTCATATTGGCCTTACTGGATGGATTTGTGATGAAAGAAGAAACGTTGATCTTAGGAAATCATTAAAAAATATACCGTTAGATAAGTTAATGATTGAAACGGATTGCCCTTATCTTATTCCAAGGAACTTAAATAATAAGCCAAAAAACAATAGGAATGAGCCTGCCTATCTTCCTCATATAGCAAATGAGATTGCATCATTGGTAAATCTTGATAATGATGAGCTGATTGATATAACTTATAAAAATAGTATTAACTTTTTTAGCTAAAAGCTTCTTTATCTAAATTAAATTCATCACAGATATTATCTATATCTGATCCAATTTTTTTAGCATTATGCTTAATAGAAAGCGTATCATTTGAAAATCTTGGTGAAGGTGCTGGTTGGTTAAATCCTTCTAGATTTACAAAAGACCCCCTAGATATATTATGTTCATGTCTTTGCGCCTCATCCATATTTAATACTGGTGTAACGCAACCATCTGTGTCTGAAAAGATTTCAACCCAATAGTTTCTTGGTTGAGATTTAATTTTAGTAGCAATAATTTCTTTTAATTCTTTCCACATAGATTGATCCATTTGGTTCTTAAACCTTGGGTCATTTAACTCTAATTTCTCTAATAAAATATTATAAAATTGAGGCTCGATTGAGCCAACAGCAATATATTTTTTATCTGAACATTGATATGTATCGTAAAAATGCGCAGCTCCATCTAAGAAATTTGATTTTCTTTCATCTTTCCATATGCCCATTTCCTTAAGTGAATAAAAGAAACTCATTAAAGAGAGGCTTCCATCTATCATTGCTGAATCGATTACTTGTCCTTTGCCTGTTTTAGAGGAGCTAATGACTCCTGCCAAGATACCCATTGCTAACATCATTCCACCGCCACCATAGTCACCAACAAGATTAAGAGGTATTGATGGGTTTGAGTTTTGATCGCCAATTGCATTTAATGCACCTGAAAGACTAATATAATTGATATCATGGCCTGCTTGGCTGGACATAGGGCCCTCTTGCCCCCAACCTGTCATCCTTCCATAGACTAAAGATTTATTTAACTTTAAGCATTCTTCAGGGCTCAAACCTAATTTTTCCATTACACCAGGTCTAAAACCTTCAAAAAGAACATCTACTTCTTGAATTAATTTTTTAATCTCTTTGATTGCTTTGGGATTCTTCAGATCTGCAACAATAGTTCTTTTTGATCTATTGTGAATATCGAATTTATTATGGGTCCCTTTTTCGTTAACCCTGCTCAATCTAATAACATCAGCGCCAAGATCAGCTAATAACATTCCACAATATGGACCGGGACCAATACCTGAAAATTCTAAGACTTTAATGCCATTTAATGGACCCATACTTATATGTTATTGGAAAACTCTAAATTTAACTAATAAATTTGGTAAAAGGGACAATGAGGAAATAAAAGCTACCAACATTGCTAGAGCTGTAAAGATTCCAAACAATTGTGTTGGAAAGAAATTTGATAAAGATAAAATCGAGAAACCAGTTGCTATGGTTGCTGCAGTATAAAAAATTGCCCTTCCTGTTGTTGTGTGAGCATTTAATAAAGCTTGTTCTGGTGACTGTGTTGCCTTGATCTCTTTTTTATAGCGATATATATAGTGAATTGTATTATCTACTGCCATACCAACACTAATAGCAGCAACAGTTATTGTCATTATATCTAATGGTATCTTTAACAAACCTAAGATACCAACAACAGAAGATGCAACAAATATATTGGGTATTAATCCTATCACCATAATTTTGAAAGATTTAAAAATTAAAAGAAGCATTAAAGCGATAACACTAAAAACTAATGTGAGTGATCCTATCTGAGACTTAAACAAAGACTGCAACATATTGTTATATAGAACAGCCAAACCAGTCATTTCATATCTGTCTTCAGAGAGATTGAATTTTGTTTGGAGGTCATAATTAATTTTATCTAGTAATTCTTTTCGATTTAAATTATCAGCTGACTCATTAACCCTTGTAGAAATTCTTACAATAGAGTCATCTTTATTAATATAAGCATATAAAAGAGTTTCTCTTATATCTTCTGGCAATACTGAGCGCAATAAGGCTAACTCAAGATCATTTAAATCTTCACCATCATTAATCATCCTTGCTAACTTAATACCACTTGAAACGCTTAAGACTTTTCCAATCTCAGGCAAAGAATCAAGATAATCGTGAATTGATTCTAATTCTGCCAAGGAATAGACATTCCACCAATAGCCAGATGCATTACTGTTATCGTCATCAAATAAGCTATCATCAAAAAAATCATCATCGATTAAATCATCCGATAATTCTTCAAAAGGCTCTCTAATGATAATGTCTAATGTTGCTGTTCCTCCAAGATTTTTATCTATTTCCAGCATGCCTTGGTGTATTTCGGTTTCTTCATCAAAGTAGTCAATAAATCTATTCTCAACAATTAATTTTGTTGTACCAAAAATTAAAATACAAAAAGTAAACGTAAAAATTAAATAAATAGCAAGTGAATTATTTTTTGCTACTAATAAAATCTTATTAGTAATCTTATGCAATGAGAGATAGTCTCTGCTCTTAGATTCTTTAATTAAAGAAATGGCACTCGGCAAAAAAGAAAAAGTAAAGATAAATGCAATTGAAATTCCAAATGCCATCATTTTTCCAAATTCAATAACAGGTTTTAGGTCGCCAAGTAGTAATGATAAGAATGCAACAGCAGTTGTTATGGCTGCAAAAAAGCATGGTAAAAACATTTGGTTCACTGAGTCTATAAGAGAATCTTTATAATCTATAGATTCATTTTTTAGTTCATTAATCTTCACTAAAACATGAACAGTTAAAGATATTGTTAGGATAAGTAGTAAAGCAATAAAGTTTGAGGATACAACACTAATCTTCCAGTCCATAAAACCCAAGAAACCAGCAGTAACAAAAGTTGTAAAAAAAGCATTAAGAATTGGAAGAAGAACAAACCATATATTTCCAAAGAATAAATAAAGCATAATTGCAAAAACTAAAGCAACAGCAGAGCCAAAAATAACTAGATCAGATCTTATGTAATCCATCATATCTGAAGTAATCATAGCTGGACCACCAAGATATAAAGTAGCATCACTCTTATAAAGATCTAAAATGTTTCTTATTTCTTTAACAAGATTTGAATTAAAAGTAGATTCATCATCATTTAAGTCCCCGACTCTTGCATTAATTGATTGAAGCTCTTTTAACAAAGATTGTCTAATTTCATTTGTAATAGGTTCTTTTGAGTCTAAAGTCTCGAGTATCTCATATCGTTTATTTATAAGAAGGTCATACTCATCATTACCTCTAAGCACTACCTGCATTGCAGTTATGCTTCCATCAGCACTAATAATTAAATCTTTATATATTGGATTATTAATAATTTCATCTTTAGCAAGTTTTAAATTAATGCCTTCTGTAGTGAGATCTTTTAGGTTATCTGAAACCTCTGTAAGACTAACCTTTGGTTGGAAAAAAATAGGCGCATCAAGTAATGATAAAACAGAGTCAACACCATCAATATCAGATAATTTGTTTTCAATCTCTTGAAGATTTGATAGCGATTTCTTTGAAAACAATTCTGAATTAGGTTCATAGGTAACTATAAGAAAGCTTGAATCACCAAATTCTTCTTCATTTTCTCTATATTTTTTTAATGCGGCGTCTCCTTCTAAAACTAATGCATCAGATGAAGCATCTAATTTAAAGTTAGTTATGCCTTGAAACGCAAGACAGATAATAAAAAAAACTAAAGAAAGAACAAAAAGCGGATTCCGTATTACAAAATTTGAATATTTGTAGATTAACTCTTTCATACTATTTATTTGCGCACTCTGGAGAATCTAATATGATTGGATTTAATTTAAACTCTTCTTCATTAAATGCATGAATAGATAAGGCATGAATTTTATTCATTAAATTATCTAGAGTTTTATAAATTAATTTATGTCTTTTGATGATTGATAAGTTATTAAAATCATTAGTTACGACAACAATTTTAAAATGGCTTTCTGATCCTTTAGGCACATTATGCATAAAACTCTCGTTAATAATTTTAAGAGACGAAAGATTCATGGAGGTGGAAAGAGTATTTATTATTTGAGATTCAATTGGGCCAGTGCTCATATTAGAGCATTATAAATGAATATATCTTATAAAATAATTTTTTTACTTATGGGTAATCTCTTTTGAGTAATTTATTGTAAAAAAGAGCAAAAAGTATAATAAATATTGCTCCCAGAGCAACAGGCATCAATACAAAAGATAAGCTTTTACCTCCAAGAATTGCAATAATAGGATTTGCGCCTGCTGGTGGATGAATTGCATTAAATGATGCCATTACAAACACGGACAAGCCAACAGCAATTCCAAGGGATATCGCAGAAGCGCCCATTAATGAAAAAATAATAACACCACTTAGAGCAGACAATGTGTGTCCAAGGAATATATTCCTGGGTTCAGCTAAAGGGCTATTATGAACTGCCATAACCAAAACCATTGTTGCACCAAAAGGAGGTATCAACCAGATCTCTCCATAATCTGAAAAATGCAAATAAGAAAGCATGCTTATACATATGCATGCCCCCAATGCTGAAAGAAAATTGTTGAGCAGTATTTTTTTATCAAACATCTATTAACATTAACTCATTTTATATTTTTTAGAAATACGTAATCATGATCAGCCGTCGAGTGGAAGTTGATCAATATTTTCAATTAATAAAGCAATTTCCTCCCACTTTGCCCACTCAATTGAATTAAGAGAAGCAGCAAACTCTGCTGCTCTTAACATAGCAATTGTTTGAGCTTCATCACCATATTGTGAAATTAAGGCGATAGCTATTTTTCTAAGATCTTCTTTCAACTTTAAAAATGAGTTTTTTATAATGTTATAAAACTGTATCCCATGTAAAATCCTTTGTATAGTTAAGAAGAATTAATGAGCAAGCTGAGGTATAAGTAAATTAAATTTTTATGAATATTTTGTGGATAAGTGATGGAAAGAAAGGCCATGAAAAACAAGTTGGGATACTATTAAATGAGATATCTAAAACAGAAAATATTGTCATTAAGAAAGAAATACTTTTGGTTAGCAAACTCTCACAATTAACAGAATTAGTAACATACTCAATCTCACTATTATTTGGAAACTTATTTTTGAATGGAAATAAGTTTTCTGCCTATAAAGATAATCAAATTGATATTGTTATAGGCGCTGGTAGTAGCATTCATGTAAGAATGTTATTGATTAAAAATTATTTATTGAATTCAGGTATCTCTGTAAAAGCTATAAGCATTCTCACCCCAAATTTATATAAAAATCAATTCGATATAATATGCGCGCCTTCCCACGATATAAAAAAACTATCAAGAGCTCATAAAGTTATGTATTTTGAAGGCTCTTTGGCTAGAGTTTCTACAAGTGAAGTGGATGAAGATATTGGCTTTATTGGAATTGGTGGAATAAACAAACACTATATATTTGACCAAGATGCAATCATGATTCAGATTGAATTCTTGCTAGCCTTATATCCTCAAAAAAGATGGTTTTTATTTACAACTAGAAGAACCCCAAATGAGATGAGTAAAAAAGTTAATAGTCTTGCCTTAGAAAATAAAAATTTAATTATTTCAGATGATAATTACGATGAGATTATAGAAAAAGCATCTATAAAAGCTGTAACTCAAGATAGTGTGAATATGATCTATGAAAGCCTATCAACAAAAGGTCAGACATTATTATTTAACATGAAGTACATCAAAATTAATAAAATTGTTAATCAGATAAACCTTCTTTTAAGTAATAAACAAGTAGGCTATATTGAAAATACTCAAATGGTAGACGATTTAAATAAAATAAAAATAATTTCACAAAATTTACATCATGATGTCTTTGCAGAAGTTGAAAAAGTTGCCTTTAAGTTAATTCAAGAGTTTAAAACTAAAAATTTATGAAGATAGTTCATCTAGTTTTAAGTAATGTATATGCTGGTATTGAACAGCATGTAAATGAATTAACTTTAAATTTAGAGCAAGAATCAGATGTTAATGTGAGCATAGTATGTAATAAAGAAATAGCATCAAAATTTGAAACTAGTAATATTATTGTTATTAACAATTTTAGCAGGCGCTCTCCTGTAGGTTTAATTAAGCTTTTGATAAAACTCTATAAAATTAAACCGGATATCATCCATACTCATGGCTCAAAAACAACATCAATTATAAATCTTCTTAAAAAATTTCTCAGTTTAGAGCATGTTGCTACCGCTCATGGTATAAAAAATAAAACATCAGTTTACAAGAAAGCTACAAGATTGATTGCGGTGAGCCAAATAGCAAAAGAATCTATAAATGCTCCATCTGTTGTTATTAATAATTGGTATCCACCTATAGTTCACGGTAAGAAATCTTTAAATAATGACTACGTTCTTGCAGTAGGTAGATTGGAAAAAGTAAAAGGTTTTGATTTATTAATTCAATCTTGGATAAATATTGAAGATAATCTAATTATAATTGGCTCAGGCAAAGAATATAATTCATTAATAAATTTGATATCTCATTATAAGTTAGAAGCAAAAATTCAAATCATCAGTGAAATATCTCAAGAAGACTTAACAGATTATTATAAAAATGCTTCTATGCTTGTAATTTCTTCTAGAAGTGAGGGTGGGCCTAGAGTAGCGCTAGAAGCTCTTTATCAACAAATACCTGTTATATCGACAAATGTTGGTCATATGCCTGAAATTTTACCTATTGAGCTATTAGCAGAACCTGATAACTTAGATTCTTTAAGATCTTTGATTGAAACTTATGTTGGTAATAAAAATTACTCTCAAGATTCAATTTATGAATATGTCAAACAAGAGTTCTCAGGAATTTCGCAGTCGAAAAAAATACTAAATATATATAGAGAGCTATTCGTATCTTAGAGAAATAGCAGGGTCAAGCTTGGCTGCTTTCCTTGCTGGCCAAATACCAAAAAACAAACCAACCATAGCAGAGAAAGTTATGGATCCGATGATAGCACTAAATGGCATTGCAAATGGCCAATCATTAAACGAGGCAAAGAGATATAAAATACTAGTACCTAAAAATACTCCGATACAACCTCCAATAACACAGAGTAAAATTGCTTCAACAATGAATTGCAACATAATAGCTTTATGAGTAGCACCCAATGCCTTTCTTAAACCTATTTCTCTTGTTCTTTCAGTTACCGAGACTAGCATTATATTCATTACTCCAATCCCGCCAACTATTAGGCTAATTCCTGCAATACCTGCTATCAAAGCTGTAAAAATACCTGTTGCTTGTCTTCTAAGATCAGAAAACTGACTATAATCGCTTATTCTAAAATCATTAGCGTCCCCTGGACCTATATCATGTTGAGCTCTAAGTATTCTTTCAATGGTCATCATGACCTCATCAACATTAGCGTCTTTTGAAATTCCAACATTCAATGAATCTAAGTTCTCAGTTCCAAAAAGTCTTTGAGATCCAGTTAGTAATGGTATATACAGTTCATCATCAGGGTTTTGCCATCCAGTACTACCCTCTTCCTTTAGAATTCCAATAACTTTATAGGAAGTTCCAGCTATTAGTATTTCACTGTTCAGTATTCTTTGAGCTGAGGTTTGAAGTTCTTTAGGAACAGCTGAGCCTATAACAACAACTCTTTTTCTTCCCAAGTTTTCTTCTTCAGAAAATATTTTTCCATACTCAATATCATAACCACTAACTTTAAAATGAATTGGTAAATTAGCTCTTACTCTTTCATTAATATTTGCATTATTAAATTTTATTTGTTTATTTCTTGTGATGTATGGAGATATCATCCAATCATGTTCTTGATTTTTAGCTAAAGCATAGGCATCTTTAATATCTAGAGGTATCAATCCCTTGGTAACAGCTCCTCTTCTATTCTGGCCAGGGCTAACATAGAGAGTTCTTGGTCCAAAATCATCTATTTCTGCTTCTAATGCCTTGTTGGCACTGGACCCAATGCCAATAACAGCAATTACAGCTGCAGTTCCAATAATAATTGCTAGAGTAGTCAAAAACGATCTAACTATATTAGATCTAATTGATGAAGTTGCTGAAATTAAAGATTCTTTAAAAAGCATTATCCAAAACTAAATGAAGCTGAAACTCTTTCTTTGAATCTTTGTTGATAATCAAATAGGCTTTTACTTGGAAGAATAAATACAGTATCTTTTTGAGAAAGGCCTGTTAATACTTCAACATAGGATAAGTCTGAAACCCCAATCTTAACCCAGGTTAATTCAGGTCCTTTCTTTGAATCTTTAATGACTATAAATCTATTAAAATTTTCACCATCAACTTTTTCAGAAAGAAAGTTATCTATTGTCTCTTTTGATATATTTAAGATTGTGGCTGCGCTGTAGATGTCTTTTCTAGTCCTAAGAGACATTGTTGGCGTACTTAGAGTTACGTTCTTATTTAAAACCTCAATAACAACATCAGTATTCATACCTAAAAGTAAAAGATTTTCGTTATTATCTATGTCTATTAAAACAGGGAAGGTAGTAACATTTTGCTCAACTTTTGCTAAAGGCTCTATTTTTGAAACAGTTCCAAAAAATTCCTTATCTCGATACGCAGCAACCTTGATGGATACTATTTGGCCTATAGATACTTTGCCAACATCAATTTCATCCACTAAAGCTCTCACCCTAACTTTTGAAAGGTCTGCCATAGTCATTAATATAGTTCCCCCACCCACAGCAGAGGTTGGTGATGAGATGACTTGCCCAACTTCCACAGGTCTAGAGATGATGGTTCCTTGAACAGGCGATCTAACGATAGTGTCATCTAATGCAATTTTTGCATTTTCATATGATACCTCTGTTCTAACTACACTTGATTTTGCTTGAGCATAACTTTCCTGGATATCCTCATAGTCTTTATCTGAAATACTTCCATTATCATGAAGCTCTTTGCCACGATCATATTGAGATTTTGCATTTTCAAGCCTTACTCTTGAAGCTTCAAGATCTGATTTAGCTTGATCTAGTATATTTTTTGGAGTTCTTTGATCAATTTGTCCTAAGATTGAACCTTTCTTAACTAAGTCACCAACCTCAGCTCCAAGAAGTAATATTTCTCCCGAAGCTTTCGATTTAATTTCAACAGAAGAAATAGCTTCAATGATTCCAGAAGCCTCTATAGATAACTCAAGTTTTTTTTGGTTAACGGATTCTTTTTTATAAAAAGTTGTTTGTTCATTAGCTTTATTATCTGATCCGCAAGAGGATAAAACTAAAACTAGCAAAGTCACAGAAAGAAATTTTTTATTCATAATGGTTTCCATATTTATATTCTCACATCTGATTCAATAAGCCCATCTTTGATGTTTACTATGCGTTTTGATTGCATAGCTATTTCTTCTTCATGAGTAATTAATATTATAGTCTGTCCTTCTTGATTTAGCCCCTTAAATAAATTCATGACATCTTCACCTGTTTTAGAATCAAGGTTACCGGTAGGTTCATCTGCAAATAATATACTAGGTTTATTAACAAGAGCTCTTGCTATTGCAACTCTTTGTTGTTGTCCTCCAGATAATTCTGATGGTCCATGATTGATTCTATCCGAAAGTCCAACTTGGTCTAGAACATGTTTAGCTCTTATCTCAGCTTCTTTCATATCAGCTCCTGCATACTTCATTGGCAGTAATACATTATTAAGAGCTGAGTTTTTTGCTAATAAATGAAATGATTGAAAGACAAATCCAATCTCTTTATTTCTAATAATTGCTAGTTGATCTTCATTAAGGTCATTAACCAATTGATTGTTTAGAAAGTACTCACCGCTGGAAGGCGTGTCTAGACATCCTATAATATTCATTAGGGTTGTCTTACCTGATCCAGATGGACCCATTATAGAGATGAATTCGCCTGCTTCAACATTCAAATCTATACCTTTGAGCGCATGAACGGTTTCAGAACCAACTTCAAATACTCTTTTAATATTATTTGTTTTAATTATCATTGTCGTGCGGGATTATATACTTTTGACAGGCTTATTAGTATAAAGTTCAAAAAGCAGCTATGTCGGTTTGCTCATTACCAATTATTAATGCATGAATATCATCTGTGCCTTCGTATGTTTTAACAGCCTCAAGATTCATACAATGACGAATTACATGATATTCATCACTAATTCCATTACCTCCATGAATATCTCTAGCAACTCTTGCAACATCTAATGCTTTTTTACAATTATTTCTTTTTAACATTGATATCATTGCTGGTTTCATTTCATCAGAATCTATAAGTCTTCCAAGTCTTAAGACAGATTGAAGACCTAAAGATATCTCAGTCTGCATATCAGCTAATTTCTTTTGAATTAGTTGTTTGGATGCAAGCGGTTCTCCAAATTGATTTCTATCTAAAGAATATTCAAGTGCTGCGTTCCAACAAAATTCAGCAGCACCTAATGCGCCCCAAGCAATTCCATATCTTGCCATATTAAGACATGAAAATGGACCACGAAAACTCTGAACTTTTGGAAGAATTTTATCTTTAGGTACAAAGACATCTTCCAAAAATATTTGTCCCGTAACTGATGCTCTAAGAGAAAATTTTCCATCAATAACAGGTGTGGTTAATCCTTTAGAGGATCTATCAACTATAAAACCTCTTAAGACTCCCTGCTCATCTTTAGCCCATATAATAAGGACATCTGCTATTGGTGAGTTTGTTATCCAAGTTTTTGATCCATTTAAAATATAGCCATCATCCTTCTCAACAGAGCACGTTTTCATGGATGACGGATCTGAACCTGCGTCTGGTTCAGTAAGACCAAAGCATCCAATCAATTCTCCTGTTGCCATTTGGGGGAGGTAGTAATCTTTTTGGTCATCTGAACCAAATTTATGAATAGAGTGCATTGCTAATGAAGTTTGGACACTGTAAGCAGACCTATAACTTGAATCAACCCTCTCTATCTCTCTAGCAATCAAGCCATATGATACATAATTTGTACCTGCACACCCATAACCATTAATAGGAGCTCCTAAAAAACCCATTTCGCCCATTTCTTTGTATATACCTTTATCAAATATTTCATTTCTATTTGCATCAATGATTCTAGGCATTAATTCTTTTTGACAATAATCTCTTGCTGAATTCATTATTGCTAATTCTTCTTCAGATAATTGATTTTCAAAAAGTAATATATCTTTTATTTTCATAGATTTTTATAGTTTTTCTATTCTTATAATACCAAATCTTGGCATAGAGAACATAATTGAAGTCTCGTGAAGTGATTCTTCTACAATTTTAATCATTCTATTAGAATTCCCACAAATAATAATTAATGGTATTTCTGATTGATATTGGTAAATAAAATCAAGAACCTCATTTTTCACATCCTGATGTCTTATACCGTGAAGGTCCAGATGAGTAATTCCTTTCTCTTTAAATATATTCATAGACACATAGTAGTTTTAACAAGATATAATTATTATATGGCAAAAGTTCATTTCTTTTATTCGACTATGAATGCTGGTAAGTCAACTGCACTACTTCAATCAAACCATAACTACAAAGAAAGCAATCTAAAAACCTTGCTTTTTATTCCTATTGAAATTGGAAAAAAATCTAAAGGTAAAATTATTTCAAGAATTGGCCTAGAATCAGATGCTGTAGTCGTAGATAAGAAATATGATTTTTTTAAAGAAATAAGTCAATCGAATTATAAAAAGATAAGTTGTATTTTTGTTGATGAAGCTCAGTTTTTAAGCAAAATACAAGTTCGTTCGTTGTCCAAGATAGCAGATGAGTTAAATATTCCAATCATGTGTTATGGCATAAGAACAGACTTTCAAGGCAAACTATTCGAAGGTAGTTCTGAGCTATTAGCTATAGCTGATAATCTTAAGGAATTAAAAACCATATGCAGCATGTGCGATAAAAAGGCTACTATGGTCGTAAGACTTAATGCTGATGGTGAGGTTATGCTCGAAGGTAAAAAAGTAATGATTGGTGGAAATGATATCTATAAAACGCTTTGTAGAAAACATTTTAGAGAAATAACAAAATTAATTTAAGAGGATGATTTGAGCTATATTAATCAACAATTTTTGTTAAATAAAAGGCCAATCGGAATGCCGGAAGATGATTGCTGGATATTAAATGAAGAATCAGTGACATCTCTAAAGAAAAATGAAATTCTTATTAAAGTTAAATATCTTTCAATTGATCCCTATATGCGAGGAAGAATGAATGGCGGTATGTCCTATGCATCTCCTATAAAGATTGGTCAACCTATGGTGGGTGAAACAGTTGGAACAATAATAGATAGCAAATCAAATCTTTATAAGGTTGGTGATAATGTTTGTATTCATAAAGGTTGGCAAACCTACATAAAAGCAAAAGATACCGACTTATCTATTTATAAAATACCAAATGTAAACATTCCTCTTTCTGCTTATCTAGGTGTGGCTGGAATGCCAGGCAGGACTGCATATTTTGGCTTTAATAGAGTTGGAAAACCAAATAAAGAAGATGTTGTAGTTGTTTCTGCTGCTTCAGGAGCTGTTGGATCAGTAGTCGGACAGCTTGCAAAAATTAAAGGATGTAAAGTGATTGGAATAGCTGGTGGCTCAGAAAAATGCTCGTATGTGAGAGATCAATTAGGTTTTGATAACTGTATTGATTACAAAGATAAACACTTTATAGAAAATCTTAGCTCTGCTTGTAACAATGGTATAGATATTTATTTTGAAAATGTTGGTGGCCCTGTCTCAAAGACTGTTGCATCATTACTAAATAATTCAGCAAGGATACCTGTCTGTGGCTTTATTTCTCAATATAACGAGGATAATATTTTAGAATCTGATACGCCATTTAAGATATTTGGAAAGCTAAAACCCAAACCATTTCATAGATTTTTTGTTGTGACTGAATGGATGGACGAGTGGGATAGTGCAACACATCAATTAATAGAATACATCTCAAATAATGATATCAAATTCAAAGAAACTATTACAAAAGGCTTTGAAAATGCCCCTCAAGCTTTAAGAGATGTGTTAACTGGTAAGAATTTTGGAAAGCAATTAATCGAAGTTTAATTCAATTTCTCCAGTTAAAAACAAGACAGCACTTCCCCCAATAATTACCCTGTCCATAGACATTTCACAATAAAGCAATCCTCCTCTTTCAGAGACTTGTTTTGCCAACAGATTTCTTTTATTTAATACCTCAGTCCAGTATGGAACGAGCGTTGTATGAGCTGAGCCTGTGACAGGATCTTCATTTACACCTGCACCTGGAAAAAAACATCTAGAGATAAAATCATATTCTTTAGATTGAGCCGAGACAATTAACCCTCTTGTAGTTATATCAGATAATATTTCAAAATTAGGATTAATGTCATGAATATCTAATTCGTTATCAAAAATAGCTAAAATATCATCTCTTCCTTTATAGAGCTCTTTTGGTTTTATACCAACTACTTTTTTTATAAGATCATACTCATGAAAGGGTCTTAAATTATCTTTAGGAAAATCTAAAAAATATCTATCTTCATTTTTAGTAACTTTAAGTTTTCCGGATTTTGAATTAATACAAAACTCTTGTGCATTCTTATCAATATAGTTAAAAAAGATATATGCTGCAGCCAAAGTCGCATGACCGCATAGATTAACCTCGCATAGTGGAGCAAACCACCTGATAAAGTACTCATTGTTTTTCTGAGATATAAATGCTGTCTCTGAAAGATTATTCTCAAAGGCAATGTTTTGCATTAACTGCTCATCATTGATTTCAGAAAAAATTACTCCAGCAGGATTGCCTTCAAAAACCTCATTAGCAAACGCATCCACTTGGTAATATTTATATTTCATATCTCTTAAAATAAAAAAGGAGGGCAAGCCCTCCTTTTAAGATTAGTTTTGATTAGAAACTGTATCTAAATCCAACGCTTAGTGTTTGACTAAGTCTTAAATTTATCTCAGCTGGGAATCTATCCTCATCACCATCTAAGTCAAATGGATTGGTTAAATTTACTGCGAATGCCATATTATCATTTGGTGTATATGCATAAGAAACAGCATCAGTCCACCATCCGTCCCACTCAAGGATAGGCTCACCATTTAACCCGATATATTTATCAGCTTGAGCTTCTACGTTTTGGAATTTCTCAATATAACCACCAGATCTTCCATCTACTTGATAGAACACAGCATGATTATCTCTTGAGAGTCCAATAGTTATGTCATATAACCACTCTGGCTCACTATAGTCACCAGTAAAATCTTCTAAATCCTCTGGGTTTCCTGTTGGAGCAGATTCAAATATCTGTTGATGATATCCTCTAAACCTAGTAGATAACTCACCCCATTTAGTATCCATAGAATGATCTGCAGTAATGATGTGTGTTTCAAAATTTCTAACACCAACATTATTAGGACCAAATGAGAAAGAGTTAACATCACCAAGGTTATATTTACCATTATTTAGATCAGCCGGATCTAATACCCTTGTGAAAGTATCACAGAATTTTGCAGGCTTATCTGCGTAATCATAACAACCTGCCATATTTTGTGATACTGAAAACGCTTGAACAACATCAACTACGTCAATAGTAACCACGTCAAAAGCAAGAGACAATGTTCCTGGTATGAATTCATAAGTTGGTGTAAAAATAACACCAACTGTTGTTGTTTCGCCAAGCTCATTTAGAAGATTTGGATTACCACCTGTTACACCTTCTTCAGTTCTATTGACAATTTGACTCTGCCAGCCATCAACCCACCATGATTCAGCTTCACAATTAGCCCTTCTGACAGTTGGGTATATACCAGAGTCTATATAACGATAGTCACATGGGTCATTAGCTCTTTGATAAGTAGTTGCTTGTGGGCCAAATACATCATCCAATCCAGGCGTTCTTACAGCATTCTGAGTACCGCCACGCAGAGCTAAATCATCTGATATCTGCCAGTAAATATTTTCAGCTTGAACAGTATATTCTCCACTAAAAGTATTATCAATTTCACGTCTAGATACATCTAATCTTAATTCTTGTATACCATATCCATTAAATGTAAGCCCCATAGATTCATCAACAACAGGTATAGATAACTCTACATATGATTCGTCGGTCTCATATCCTGCCTTATTGTTTGGCTGAACTGAAGATCTAGTAAGTTTCATATTTTGAGCAGAGTCTGACCAAAACTCGAGTACTTCTTCTCTTTGCTCGACACCAAGGTTGAATTTAATATCACCAGCTGGCAATGTATAAAGACTTCCTGATAGAGATGCAAAGTGAATAGTTTGATTATTTGCAGATCTTCTAACTTGATTGACTAGTATATATTCCATAGCCTCAGTTTGACCTGGGTTATAACCTAACGGATTATATGGGCTACAGTCACCAGGAAGACCCGCTGATCCAAACCCCTGAGGTTGATAACCATTAGTAGCACTCCAATATGGATTTGCTAAACTACTATAAGTAATTCCAAGGTAACCAGTTACATAATTCATTTTACAATCTATCTCACCAGTGGCTGGATTAATACCAACATCCATAGCAGTAACCCATCTCTCACGATTTATATCTTGTGTTGTGTTAAGTGAGAAAGCTTCTCCTTTAGAAAAACCAACTTCCCATGACATATTACGGTCAGCAATTTCAAATGTTCCATCTAACTTAGCAGACAAAGAATCAACAGTTGTATTAGTTGTGGTTTCTGGAGAACCATTTTTATAAAGATCTCTACCAGTTTTAGCTAAAAGTAGGCCAGGTGTACCACCATATCTTGAATCTGTGTATACATTTCCTTTACAGAAATCAGTAGCTGATTGTCCAAAGTAAGCATAGTCACAAGGTAAGAATGGGTTGTTGTAATATCCACCATCTACATCACCACCAAATCCCCAATACAAATATGGACCAGGTGTAGAATCACCACTCTCTGTTCCAAATTGAGAGTTTCTAAATACGTCAATTTTCAAACTAATATCATCTGTTAATTTATATGTTAAGAAGGCAGCTAAATTTTCTCTCTCAAGACCAGCTTGCACAGTTTGACCATTATATGATGACATTTGATTACCACCTCTATAAAAGAAACTGCTTCCTGTATATGTTCCTCTATCATGAGGAATAAGCTCACCGTCTGTAGTAAATAAGTAATTACCTCTTGGTGTAGCTCCATACCAGTCCATTGGTGTACCTTCAAATGGAAGGATTGTTAAATTACTACACATTCCAATCTCACCTTGAGGTACGTCATTACCGTAAGGTAATGGCATACTCCCATCTGTATATGCTACCTGATAAGCTTTACCATCAGCAAAAGTTCTTGTACTAAGAACTGTATTAGTACAATCTCTATATCTATCAAGTTGTCCGTAATTTATTTCTTCTTGAGTGTCTCTTTGAAGCGCTATAGCAACATGTCCTCTGCCATCGTTGAATTCACCACCCATTGTTAGAGTAATACTTTTATTTCCATCATAATCTTGAATATCACCTAAATACCCTTGGCCGTAGTTAGCTTGAACATCAAAACCAGTATATTCACGATCAATAACATAGTTAACAACACCAGCAATAGCATCTGAACCGTAAACAGCACTACCACCAGCTGATAAGACTTCAATTCTTTTGATTAATGTAACTGGTATGTTATTTAAATCTACTGACCCCGTTGACGTGCCACCGTAGTTTATAGGCGTAGAACTAACAAATCTTTTACCATCTATAAGAGTTAGTGTTCTTCCAGAACCTAGTCCAAAGTTATTAGCAATTCTTTGCCCAGCCTGAAGTCCGTTTTGATCTCCACTAGTGCTTGAGCTTACAGAAATTTGAGGTAAATCAAATAATGCTGAAGCAGCATTAGTAAAACCTCTTCTTTGAATTTCTTCACCACTTATAATAGTAACTGGCTGACTGGTTTTGTATTGAGAAATTTCAAATTTTGAACCTGTAACAACAACATTTTCTACATCACCGTCACCTTCATCAACTGCAGCATTCATAGATGAAGAAGCTGTATCCTCAGAAGCAACTGTTGACTCAACAACATCATCGCTAGATGTATTATTGCTTTCAACTTCATCGCCTGGCGCATCAGCAAAAGCTGAAACTGAAACCAATGCAAAGGTTAATAGCGTAAATTTTTTAAAAATATCCATTTTATAATATCCCCTTTTTAGGTATTTATTTGTTTTAACAAATAAAAATATACGCACATGTGCGTATATTTCTCTTTAATACAATAATTAGACCTTTATTTATAAAACTTGTCAATTAATTGTATATAAAATAGTGTCGTATTTATGATGGGAATACTTCTCATAAAATGAGTTAAGAATTCTGAATAATAAAAAATTTAATTCTTACTTTAAGATAATGCTTCTTTTACAGCTTCATGCACAATGCGACGTTTGTGAATATTTAATCCATTTGCAAGATGCGGGTCCTCTAATAATGCATTATCAATACCTTTATCTGCTAACTTAAGAATATAGGGCAAAGTAGCTTTATTAAGTGCCTCTGTTGCAGTCAAAGGAACCGCTCCAGGCATATTTGTAACACAATAATGAATAACTCCCTCATGTTCATATGTTGGGTTTGCATGAGTGGTTGGCTTGCTAGATTCAAAACATCCGCCTTGATCAATGGATATATCAACCATAACCGCCCCAGGCTTCATTTCTTTTAACATTGAATCTTTAACAACTTGTGGAGCCTTTTTACCAACTACATATACAGCCCCAACTACTAAATCAGATTTTTTAAGTGCATTTTTAATTGAGGCTTCAGTAGATAAAATATATTCAATATTTTTATTTCCAAATGCATTTTCAAGTTCGTTTAGTCTTTGGCTCGATAAATCTACGACTATTACATGAGCTCTATTATCAATAGCTTTTTTGATAGCCTCTCTTCCAGCAACACCAGCACCGATAACAGTAACCACTCTTGGCTCTACATTCTCAAAAGCACCTATTAGCGTTCCCATGCCTTTGTTTGGTTTTAATAAGTGATAGGAACCAACAAGAATACTTAATTGTCCTGCAATAGCACTCATTGGAGATAGTAACGGCATAGAACCATCATCAGCGGTAACTGTTTCAAGAGCTATACCTGTTATGCCTGTGGAAGCTAATTCAAGAGCATCCTTCTTATTTCCCGCTAAGTGTAAGTATGCAAAAATTGTATGTTGATCATTCAAATATTGAAATTCTTCAGGCATAGGTTCCTTAACTTTTACAATAAGTTCAGAAACCTCATAAAGCTCTTTAGGTGATTTCATGATTATTGCGCCAGCTTTTTTATACATGTCATTAGAAAAGCCTATTTCAGCCCCTGCATCTATTTCGATATATACCTCATGGTTATTAGCAATTATCTTAGCTACAGACATAGGCGTGAGCCCTACTCTATATTCATGATTTTTAATTTCTTTTGGTATGCCAATTTTCATTTAAAAATTATACACATATATAAATAATGCAAAGTACTCTAGTTAAAAAATTCATTAACAGTCTTATCTGCAATTTTTTGAATTTTAAGAGCGTCTTCAGGATCAAGATTCATAATATTCTTGTTACCTTCGGTTTTCTTTTTAAACAAAGTTCCAAAAACAACCGCTGCAGCTAAATAAGTGCCCTCTGCTGAAGGATGTCTCATGTCAGGTGTATATAAATCTATCTCCGGATGGGTAAGGTTTAAATTATGAAATGCTTCTCCGGCTGGAACTAAAAGAATATCATTAGCATTAGCTGCTTTTATGAATTCTTCTCTAAGCTCAAACACCATGTCTTTTTTATTTTTATAAGGCCACGACATAAACAACATTGGCTCTGCTCCTCTTGCTCTGATAGTTTCTGAATGTTTGGCTACATATTTATGAAAGTTATCTTTTGTTTTTGGATGAATTGAGCAGAGACTGCAATCCATGAAAATAACAGCATCTATAGAAGTATCTTCAGATTCAATATATTTATTATCATTGTTTGAATCTATACGAAATCTGCCAATATCTTTATTGTCAAGATATGCATCCACAGGATGCCATGACAGTGAAGATCCATTAATAGTTATAGACCTAGTACTTATAGTATCAACTGACTTATTGCCACTAATAATTTTTCTTAAGTGGTTGTGAAGACTATTGTTGTAATAAAAGAAGCTATTGCCAACAAACATCAAAGAATTTAACTCATTAGTTTGCACTTCTTTAATATTAATATTTTCAGATATCACAAATGGTGATAAAAAAATGATAGCTAACAGTTTTCTCATCTTTCAATTCTGACACAAAGACATTTGTTGTCTATGCTTTTATAGATTTTTAATTAATGCTAGTTGGTGAAGCTATTGGTTTATAAATGGAACTAACTGCTAGCTTAATTTAAGAAAATTAATTGTGTCTTTGCAAAAATTATAAATTTATATAGCATCCTTAGTAGAATATATTTGTAAATAAAATCTTCTGCTTATGAATGAACAAATAATTGAAAAAAAACGTAACTTAGCCCTTCTATTTTCTTTAATTTTTATCTCTGGTTGTGGAGGTGGAGGAGGAAGTTTAACTTCCCCTGATCAACTTGATCCAATTTCTTCACCAAATTCATCAGCACCATCATGCTCAAATTACTCTTCAATAGAAAATACTCAATACTGTTCGTTTACTAAAGATGGTTTAACAAGAGAGTTTTATATATATGTTCCAAGCGGTTATTCAGAAAATATTTCTCCTGTTTCTGTGTTATTTAGTCTTCATGGTGGCGGTGATTATGCTGAAGCTAATATGCAGTATTCTGGTTTTAAAGAACATGCTGACACTGACACTTTTATTATTATTTATCCTCAAGGCTCTTATTATGAAGATAAAGGAACAACAGGGTGGAATACAGAAGAAGGTGGCGTTAATGACGTAGCGTTTATAGAAAGCATTATTGATTGGACAGGTAATAACTTCAATGTTCAGCTAAATGAGGTATATGCAGCAGGATTTTCTAATGGTGGCTTTATGGCATATCATTTAGCTTGTTATTTGAGTGCCAAGATTGCAGCTATCGCACCAGTTGCCGGCCTAATGGGTAATTATACTTATAATACATGTAGCCCACTTCAACCAACTCCATTAGCTCATATTCATGGCCTACAAGATGATATTATTTCTATTAATGGAGGTGATTATTACCGACCTCTTGAAGACAATGGCAATACAACAGGTGTTATTACATACTGGCAAGATTACAATCAATGCAAAGAATTCTCTCAAGAGGTTCTCTATGATGGCGAGGACAATATAGGCACATTCAATAAGTGGGCAAATTGTTCCAATGGAGCAGATATAAACTATTGGATTATTACCAATAAGGGACATGAATGGAATGAAAGCGATAAGAGCGAGGCAAGCAACTTTGATACATCTCAAGCCTTATGGAATTTTTTAAAGCAGTTTGATATGAATGGGTTTAAAAGTTAGTTCATAGCTAAGTGGTGGAGCTAGGCGGGATCGAACCGCCGACCTCTTGCGTGCCACGCAAGCGCTCTCCCAGCTGAGCTATAGCCCCAAAGTTTCAACATGGTACCTAACAATATTTTTGAAGTAAATTAATACTTACTCTAAATTAATTATTTCTCCAGGAAGGAGTGAAATAAAATTTAAATTATTATTATTTTTAGTTGCTTCAAGCAATCTTTCTTTAGGCTCGAGAGTGTCTTCATCGGTCAAAGTAAAGGTTGCCCAATGCATTCCAAAGCCCTGCTCTGCCTCAAGATCAAGCATTATTTGAACTGCATCTTCAGGATTTACATGACTCGATGCCATAAACCATTCAGGGTCATAAGCACCAATTGGAATAAAGGCATATTTAGGTGATCCAAGTCTTAGTTTTGTATCAATAAAATCTTTTGAATAGCCAGTATCTCCAGCATGGTATAAGGAATAATCTGGTGTGCTTATATACCAACCACCCCATAGACTTTTATTCCTATCAAATAGCCCTCTTTTAGACCAATGCTGAACAGGAGTAAAGGTGAACTCAATTTCACCATCTCTTATATGTCTCCCACCACTCAAATTCATACACATTTTTAATTCTCTTTCTTTTTAATAAACTTTTATCGCCGGCTGGCACTAGAAAAATCGCATCTGGATGATTCTTTGAAATACTAATTAATGAATGAATATCTAAATGATCATAATGATTATGACTCACTGTAACGTAGTCAATTTTTGGTATAGCCTTTAAATCTATAGCAGCTGGGATTAATCTTTTAGGGCCTATTCGCTTAAAAGGGGATGCTCTTTCAGAAAAAATTGGATCAGTAAGAATGGTTATTCCATTCTTTTTAATTAAAAAAGTTGAATGTCCAATCCACACAGCATAATTATCATCTTCTAATAAATTTAAATCCTTCCATTCAGATGAAATTTCAATAGATGAAAGTGTAGGTTCTTGATCTGAGCGAATCCATTTGACCATATCAGAAAAGGATTTCTCCAAAGCTTTACCACTAGTATTTTTGTATTCAGCCAATAACTCGGATGGAACAAATAAAAATAATAATAAAAAGAATTTAGTCATAGTTATTAAATAAACCCTCTGAATCCTTTATTGACTCTTAGTTTAAACGCAAAAAAATTATCTTTCCCAGATGCTTTTATTCTTTTTAATTGAAATATTGAATTACTTTCTGCAACTCCCTCATCTGTAGTAACGGCTGATTCATAGTTACTTGTTTTAATGATATCAATATCTTCATCACCATAGACACCAAAAGGATATGCAAAGCTTGATACATTAGTATTAAATTTGCTCTCTAAGATATTCTTACATTCAATCATTTCATGCTTTTTATCATTCAAAGAGGTGTTAGGAAGATAAGGATGGGAGATAGTATGGCCTCCTAGTTCAAAAATACCAGAATCAAGCATCTCTTGTATTTGCTTATCAGTGAGTTTTTCCTCTGAGGCCAAAGTACCAGAGTTATGCTTGGGATTCTTTTTTACAGACCAATCGTTATTGTGTCTATTGATAACTAAATAAAGTGTGGCGCATGCGTTATATTTTTTAAGAAGTGGCAGTGCTTTAGTGTAATTATCTAAATACCCATCATCAAAGGTAATGGCTACAACTTTATCTTCATCCTTATAGCTATTTAACTCAGACATTTTTATAAAACGCCAACCATTATTAGAAAAGTATTCTAGATGTTTTTCAAACATTTCTGGAGAAACTCTTAATCCTGATTTCTTTTTACTGGGAGGTTGTTCGGCAATCATGTGATACATCATGATTCTAGTCTTATTCATATTTGCATTTGGATACCACCAAACATACTTCAGCGATAACAAAATTAAAACAACGTCAATTAAAATAGCAAGAACAATCATGATGAAATTTCCTTATAGAATTCAATAGTTTGCTTGCACATATTTGAAGTTAAAAACTCTGTATTTTCTTTTATTTCAATGCCATCGCCATCAAGTATGGCTAATGTCTTATCGAGCATAGCTTTATCATCATCCGGCTCAATTAAACCATATGGGAAAAGAGCCTCCAGTATCTCTTTTACACCGCCCCTGTTGTAACCTATACAAGGTATACCAATAGATAGAGGTTCTAAAATACTTCTACCAAATGACTCAGGTTTATTAGAGGTATTAAATACAACTGATGAAATTGAATATATATTTTTAATATCTTTCCTGAAGTTTAAAAAATGAATATCTTCTTCAAGACTAAGAGATTTAATTTTTTCTTTTAACATATTTAAATATTTATGATGTTTATCTTTTGCTTCTCCAGCAATTAATATTTTAATTTTATGATTTGATTTATCTTTAATTGATACTGCTAAAGATATAATCTTCTCGAAATCTTTTAGAGGAGATATTCTGCCAGCTATTGTCAATAATTTTGTATCTTTAGTATCAGGATAATCTTTATACCATTCGTTAAACCATTCTTGATTGGGTTTATAGTTTTTATAGTATTCAGAAGAATCTACTCCCCTGTAGATAAGTTTTATATTTTTATCTGAAGATTTCGGATAATTTTTAACAAGATACTCATTTGCAGATTTTGAAACAGTAATTATATTGTGGGGTTTTGACATAATCGCACTATAAAAATTCACTGAATATAGACCATGTATTGTAGAAACTAAAGTTGGTCTTTTATTTAAAGGGATGCCCTTTAAAGACTGCCACACAATCCATGCAGGCATTCTTGATCTTACATGAACTACATCAGGATTCATGGATATTATCCATTTTCGAAGAGGTCTGACATGTCTAAATGTAAAAAGATTTTTTTTATGTAAATTCCATTTATGATGATGAGTGCCATCTTTAATTAATTGATCAACAAGCCTACCGCCTGCAGAAACAACATGAGATTCATGATGGTTTTCGATTAATGCTCTAGACATCTCTAGAACACCTTGTTCAACACCTCCGCTATCAAGAGTTGGAACAAACTGTATAACTTTCATATTAAAATTTTATCACTGAAAGCAATAAACCATTCAAAAATAACTTAATCTAGTCCCTCGACAATTACTACCAATCTGTCGGCAGAAGTTTTGACATATTCAAGCGCTTCTTGGTATTCATCTGAGTTATAACAAAATAAAGCTTCCTCAAAACTATTAAACTCAATAAGAACAGTCCTTTCATATCCAGACCCTTCTTTCTCCTCTTGTCTTCCGCCTCTGGATAAAAAAGTTCCCTGATATTTCTTTACAACAGGTCCTGCCAAATTAATATACTTGCCATATTCTTCTGGATTTAAGATATGCCCTCTGACAACCCAATAGGCTTTCATGTATTTAGGACTTAAATTTTAATCTTGTTTGATGGAGAATTGGCTCGGTGTAACCGCTAGGCTGCACTCTACCTTCAACAGCAAGGTTGCACGCTGCTTCAAAAGCAAGACCATCGTATGATGGAGCCATGGGGGTATAAGTATTATCAGATGCATTCTGACCATCAACAACTAAAGCCATTTTTTTCATAGAATCTATAACCTGCTCTTTAGAGCAAAGACCATGATGAAGCCAGTTTGCAATATGTTGACTAGAAATTCTACATGTAGCTCTATCTTCCATAAGCCCAACATCATTAATATCAGGAACTTTAGAACAGCCAACACCTTGATCAACCCATCTAACAACATAACCAAGGATTCCTTGGCAATTATTGTCTAATTCTGATTGTATTTCCTCTTGAGATATTTCTGATGGATTCTTATGAACAGGTATATCTAAAATAGCATCTAGACTGGCCTTTTCTCTATTTATAATTGTTGATTGCTCATCACTAACTAATATTTGATGATAATGAATTGCATGCAGGGTTGCTGCTGTTGGAGATGGCACCCATGCACAATTAGCACCAGCTTTTGGATGCATTGTCTTAGTGTTATACATTCCAAGCATCTCATCAGGCATTGGCCACATACCTTTACCTATCTGAGCTTTACCTTTGAATCCAGTCTCAAGACCAATATCCACATTCCAATCTTCGTATGAAGCAATCCATTGATGTTGTTTCATGGCAGCTTTAGTAATCATCGGGCCGGCTTCCATGCTTGTATGAATTTCATCACCTGTTCTATCTAAAAAGCCAGTATTAATAAATATCACTCTATCTTTGGCAACCTCAATACATTCTTTTAAATTGACAGTTGTTCTTCTCTCTTCATCCATAATACCAACTTTGGCAGTATGATTTGGAAGGCCTAAGACATTTTCTACTGCAGCAAATAAATCACACGTAAACTGGACTTCTTCTGGGCCATGCATTTTTGGTTTAACTATGTATATACTTCCTGCTTTGGAATTTTGATAAGGGCTGTTTTTATTTAGATCATGCATAGCTATACAGATAGTAAACATTGCATCCATAATTCCCTCAGGAACTTCATTACCATCCGCATCAATAACACCAGGATTGGTCATAAGATGGCCTACATTTCTAACCAACATAAGACTTCTTCCAGATAACAATAAATCATTACCATCTTTGGACACATAACTTCTGTCAGGATTTAATTCTCTAGTCATTTGTGAACCATTCTTGCTATTGAATGATTCTTTGAGATCGCCTTTCATAAGTCCCAACCAATTTCTATAAACTGCTGTCTTATCCTCTCCATCAACAGCTGCCACAGAGTCTTCGCAATCTTGAATTGTAGTGATGGCAGATTCCATCAAAATATCCTTAATACCAGCTTTATCGTGAACTTCCTATAGGATGACTAGGATCTACCTGTATTTCAAAATGTAGATTATTATTTATGAATAACAATCCATATGAGTTATCTCCATAGTTAGAGTATCCAACATATTTTTTAGGATCTTTGAGTTGAGTTTTATTTCCTTCAGCAAGAAGTGCATAGATATTTCCATCTACAAAATCAAATCCTAATACATCCTTATAACTGCCTTCTTCAAGAGGAATCGTTTCATCTAAAAAGTTCTTTGCAAAGGCAATAACTTTGTCTCCTCGAACTGGGTTATAGCCACCCTCTCTATTGTGCACCATCGTCTTCACTAATTACATCAGTACCATAAAGAGCATCGTATAGACTTCCCCACCTAGCATTAGCTGCGTTTAACGCAAATCGAGCATTCATAACAGGAACAACTAGCTGAGGGCCGGCGATTGATTTAATTTCAGGATCAACATTATCAGTATTAATAGAAAAATCAGGACTTCTAGTGGCTATGTATCCAATATCTTCTAAGAATTTTTTATATTCAGCATGGTCATGTTCAGAGCCTTTTCTTTCAAGATGCCAATGATCAATTTTAGATTGAATATCTTCTCTTTTTGCTAGTAATTCTTTATTTTTAGGAGAAAACTCATTAACAATTTCTTCAAATGAAGACCAAAATTTTTCAGGAGTGAATTTCCAGTCCATCAAGAACTTCATTTTCTAAAAAATCTTTTAATTCATTTGAAACTTTTAAAGAGGTATTTGTATTAAGTTTTTCTTCTGAATTTTCTTGGGGTGAGCTAAAGAGAGACAATAATTTTGTAAATATATTCATTCGGAAATTATAACAACTTCGAATGAATAGCCAACAGGAAAAAAATACCTTTTATTGCTTTATTTTGGACAATGCATTATCGATATCATAATTCCATACTTGTTTGACACTATGCATACCTATTGTTGGCAAATACTTAATAACCATATTTCTTCCCATCGCCAGTATTGGGTTTTGAATATGATTCAATCTTCCCTGCCTTTCTGATAAAGATTTTATTTTATGAATTCTTTGCAATCTTAAATCTTCATATACGCTTTGGATATTTTTTAAATCTTCTTTTGAATTCACTATCAGTTGTCCAAAAGCATATGCATCCTCAAGTGCTAAACATCCACCCTGTCCAATAAAAGGAACTATTGGGTGTGCAGCATCTCCAAGAAGGGTTAAATTACCAAAACATAATTTATTTACACTTGGCCTTGTATAGACCCCCCACTTATAGAGGATTGAGCGCTCATCAAGAAATGACAAGAATTCATCAGCACTCTGAGGTATATCTGCCTTTAGCTCATCTAATGTCCCAGGAATTTTCCATGATTCAATATATTCTTTACTAGTTTTGATTGCTGCAACAAAACTTACTTTTGAACTGGAGATGGGATAAGTAACAATGTGGTAGTTAGGGCCCAATAAGGTTTCGATATTGTCTTGTGTTTTATCAACTATAGACCGCCATACTGAATAACCACTATAAATAGGATTACCCGATGAAAGAACCTGATTCCTACATAATGAATTTATACCGTCACAAGCAGCAATATGTTGCACTTTGTAAGTTGTATTATTTGAAAAATGTAATTCAGAGTTATTTATGCATAAATTACTAAGCTTATGATCAAATAAAATCTCCCCACCATAAGAAGTATATTTTTTTAAAAGAACTTTATATAGAACTTTTCTTGAAGTCGTTATTACATCAACATCAAATGAATTAATTTTTATTTTGTTTGAGAAATAGACTGCTTTTTTTGGATTAGATGATTGCTCTAAAACATCTTTATATATTCTAAGATTTTTAAGTATTTTTATGCCATTTGGAGAGATAGAAATACCAGCACCATAATTACTGACTTCATTAGATTTTTCAAAAATTACAACTGGAATTCTAGCTTCTTGAAGGATACAACCCAAGGCTAGTCCTGATATTCCTGCACCAATAATAGCTATATGGTTGTGATATTTATCCATCTATTTATTATGCCCTATTAACAAAAAAGGAGGCATAAAGCCTCCCTTAAAATTAATCTAAATATTAACTTTTAACTGGGACTATTGTGAATGATCTTTCATTTGTACAAGATCCTCCAAGAGCTGCCATAGCTTCATATTCAGGCATATCTTCAGCTTTATTCCAAAAATTTGTCCAATTCTTTCCATATGCTCCAATTGAAGATGTGAATACAGCTTGAACAAAGTCAAAATCCCAACCTGGCTCAACACCTGTTTGAGGCCATATCATTTTTCTCCCTGCAGTATCTCCAAGCTTTTTAGCTGCTTGAGCATACGCAAAGTATGCATCATAAAACTGCTCATTAGTTACACCTTCACCAAGCTTACAATCAGAATAAACTACGTATCCTGCTGAGCCATCTGGTGTTTCTGAAACTGTTCTTTGCCAAGTATCAATCACTTGAGGAAAGGTTACAGGAAGTTTTTTAATTAGCTTTTGTCCATTATTAATCCAGTACTCATTACCTACATAATGCTCTTCAGGATTTGGACTTGTGCCTAACCAGATTACATCAAAATCATATAAACTATGACCATAGTAAGGTACTAAAATTGCTGATGAATAGTTTTTAAATACTTCTCCAGGCTCTCCTTCTGAGGCCCACTCAGCCCATTCAGCACTCCATTTCATCAAGTCATCCATGTCTTTACCATCTTTAAAGACATTCACATAATACTCAGCTTTATTTGCTTCGTATTTAGGTGTTTCTTCGTCATGCCCATCTGCAAACAATCCAAAAGAAAAAACCAAACTTAAAGTTAATAACATTTTCATTTTACTCTCCCATTAATTTAAATGATTTTTTATAATACATGATTAGAGAAATATAAAAAGTACGCACAAAATAATAACCTAATTTATTTTTCCATTAATGTCATATAGGTTAATAAATTCCCAAATTTTTTCTGTTGCGCTAATTCCATATCTTTGTTTATTGGGCCACCTATGACTCATGCCTTCTATTTTATAAAGCTCTACCTGAATATCATTTAAGCAATTTAAATAAGTATCATGCTGAATAGAGATTTCAATATCAAAGTAATCTGTAACGATTGAGGTTGGATCGGTATCACACGCATTATATAACTTCCAATAATCCATAACATCATTGATACTTTTCATTCCTAAGTCTGAATTTCCTCGAAAAGGAACAGTAGACATCTATTGTTCCATGAACTTGGAGAATTGAGGTTGGGTGTGAGGGATTACAGCTTTCGTATGTTTGAATACTCATAGAGCCTGTAACAGATGCAATGGCAGCAATCTTTGAACTTAAATTGCATGCAAGGTGGTAGCTCATAAAGCCCCCATTAGACATACCAGTAGAATATATTCTCTCTTGATTAAGATTATATTTTTGGGATACTAATTCAATAATAGTATTTATAAAATCTACATCATCTACGGTACTACCAATAGTCCAGCCACCGGAGTTCCAATGGGAACTACTTGATGTTAGCACTGTATTGAGCGGCGCTCCTTGAGGATGAATTAATATAAAATTATTTTCCTTTGTATCTGCAAGATCATTGAAATTTGTATAGGCCATTTGTTCCAAAGCATTACTTCCATATCCATGAAGATTAAAAAGAACAGAACTTAATCCTTCAGCTTCTGGATGTGGTTGTTGAATAAAGTAATATCTATTTAAACCTTTATGAGTGAGCGCACATCTGAGAATTCTTGTTTGATAATTTGAACACTGCTCTGATAAATTATTTTGAGTATCATCGTTATTGTTATTAACTTCAACAGTGTCAGAACTTCCACCACCCCCACCGCACGAAACTAGTAATAAGATTGATATAAGAAAAAGTCTATTCATTACAATCAATCATAGTGGATGCAATAAAAATAAAAAAGGGAATCATAGACTCCCTTTTTTTTAGTAATAAAAAATTATTCGTAAGTTGCCAATACGACTATTGTTGATGTCTGGATAATCTCTCTATTACCAGCTACCGCTTTACTAAACTCTTTAAATGAATCGCTTGCGTAAAGCTGCTCTTGTCCATTCATAGCTGACTTTATGTCGCTAGCGCCAATAAAAGCATAATGAGAATAATAAGAATTATTACCAGATACTTGAGCTCTTAAACCATAAGCACCTTCCATATTTCCAGAAGCTTCCTGAGCCTTGGACACTTTTGTATATTCTTTTGCATATGACGATGGGTCTTTAACTTTCATTCTAAAGACGGTGTATACATTATTTTTTTCAGGATCAGGCTCTCCCCCGCTTATAAGTTTTACATGCAAAGACTGCTCAACAGCTTCTGTGTATGATGATGTTTTTGCCAAGAAAGCTCCAAATGCAGGCTTATAAAACATTTCAGTACCCTCCGCCATTTGATCAGCATTTTCATAGTTGATAATTACAGCATGTGTAGCGTCATCATATCCATTAAATGCATAATGAGTTAGTGATACATATCCTGGGAAGTCTTGACCCCACTCTGAAGCCATTAAATTATCCATTTCCTTTGCATACTCAGGAACGTTAGATACATTAATTGTATAAGTGGCTATATAACCCTGAGCAACAATAAGTTGAGGTAAGGTCAGCATTAAAGCAAATACGCTAAAAAAATATTTTTTCATATGTTTCTCCTATTAGAATCTTTTATAACAGTAACACTAAGATTTATAAATATTATAAGAAAAATGTATAAGATTTATACATAAATGGTGCGGTACGCCGGTCTCGAACCGGCGGCCTTCTGCTTGGCAAGCAGACGCTCTACCAACTGAGCTAGTACCGCATCTCAATTAGAAAAAAGATGACTATACATACATCTAATATTGCTTACAAGCATCTATATAAAAAAATATATTTAATTAATAATGACTTTATTCAGAGGAACTAATTTTTTATTACTTTTAATATAAAGAAAAATTGAATTTTGATTGATATCCATTGCAATATTTAAATTTAGGTTTGTCATTAAAGTAGATTCAGGATGAGAATGATCTTCAAAATCAGTATGAGATAATGATAAAACAGGTCTTTTCTTAGTATTTGCAATAGAAGTTATAACTCCATTTCTATTTGCAGACAGAACTACAACTGTGCCTTCTGGAACAAACTTAGATAATCTATTAAATTGATTTTCAAGAAGTTGAGAACTAAATTCAGGGGTATCTTTAATCTCTTCTTGATTAAAATTTATATAATCATCAAAATTATCCGAAATTCTTAAAACTTTTCCATGATGATCTAACGATATATCTATATTATTTAAGCTATAAGATTGAAGGTTTAAACAAAGAAAAATTAATAATAATAATTTACTCATAAGTTGCTCCAATTTATACCTATTTGGCCACCCAGACCAGAGAATTCAATATAGTATTCTGCCCAATGACTAAGCTCAGTATAGTCACCATACCAGTTATAGAAGTCATCGTATGTTTTAAAACCAAAACTTTCGTATTGTCGATAGGATCCATCTGACTGGCGATCATATCCTGAAACAGAAACGTGACAAATACTTTCTTCATAACCTTCTTGGTCAGAATATGGTTCATCACAAAGATATGCGAAATCAAAAGATGAGAAAAATCCATTGTAAACGTCACTAAATTTATCTATTTCATCATTTGCAAATAAGTATTTTTTAGTTGATGATTTTTCAACAACTCTATATGCAATATGATCCCATCCTGAACTTTTTGAATCTACTGATATTGTTGTTTTATTTTTTAAAGAGTCATCGATTTGACCATTTATATACCAAACAATATCAAAGATATCATCAGGTATAACTAGACCAAGGCTTATTGAGGCGCCTGAACTACTAAAAACTGGATTTAAATCATGAAGACCTTGATATTTAAGAGTTTGAATTACAAATGCTTCTATGCCAACTTTATCCCATGAAGTTCCATTAGTTTTATTGGCGCTGTACCACCATTCAGAATAACCATCTCCAGTTGAACCATTCATTACATTTTCATAAGAAGGTCTGTATGTATCATTAATTCCATAGTAAGTTCCCGTAAACATTCCAATACCATCAGTAGCTTGCTCATCATGATAACCAGGTATATTGTCAGGATTTTCAAAAAAATGTTTCCATTTTATGTCCTCTGGTTGATCTTCTGAGGTTGTATTAGGTCTTCCATCAACCCAGTAACATGACCAATCGAAATTCAGACCTGATCTAAGGATTTCTGTTAGCTCATCATCATCAAAAGAACCATCTTCATCTTCATCAAACTCTTTCAAGTCATCGTAAAAATCACTTGCTGAACGGCAATTTATAGATCCTCCAGAATTTTCTTCTGGATCCCAGTAATCACTTGTATATTCGTCACCCAAATCATTAAAAGTGTGGCCAAATTCATGTTTAAGCGTTAAAAAAAGAGCTCTTACATAAACTTCTTCAGCAGCATTTAAGCCAATAAAGTAATCCTGTATATTTATGGGAGTGGAGCAACCTGTACAAGCCGTGCCTCTTCCCTCAACCCCGGTAATTACTGATATGTTATTGGTGCCTTGAAATCCAGAGGATGTTATAAAATCTTCAACCTCTGATACAAAATCATCATTAAAACAATAAATATTATCATCCCTATATGAACACCCAGCCGGTTCAAATGTATTTTCATAAAAATCGTCTAATTCATCACCACTTAGAGAGTCAAAATCATTGTCTTCTTTTATTGTTTCACCTGTTTGAACTTTGACAGGATTATCCTCATCATTTAGTTCAATAATATGCAGATTAAAAAAGGAATCTATAAAATATTTAACATCAGAGTCGTTAATAAAGTCTAACCAATCTCTAATACCATTCCTTACATTTGATTTATCTTTGTTCTCATCAACACCATCTATTAAAAAAACATAATTAAATAGTCTTGAATTACTATCACCATTTCCAAAAAAAGTATAATTAAGGTTGTCATATGTGGTATCTATTTTTTTTAAATTCCAAAATGTTATTAATTTTTCTGTCTGACTTTCACCATCGGAAAGAACCACATTTACATCAACCAGGCCACCCTGAAATATGTTACTAGGATCTACTGATATCTGATTTTTGTCTGTATTTAAAGAAACTACAGGGTCACCATACAAGCTATTCGCTGAAAATGTTAAGCTGCTTAAATCGCTATCAACATCAGATATATCGACATCAATTAAAATTTCTTCATCAGGAAACACAAATTCATTTGATTTTTGAAAATTAGTGATTGTTAAAATTGGTGCATCGTTAACTGAATTTACAGTTATGTTTACAGTTGCAGTTCTTGTTACATTTTTTTCTACTGCGGTAACAGAATAATCAAACTGATCACTGCCAAAATAATCAGCACTTGGTCTATATGAAAAAGCTCCACCAGAAGACACATTAATACGACCATGTGATGGTTCAGAAGTTATTGAATAGCTAAAAGTAACTGTCTCATTTGCTGAAGCAACAATTGAACCTTCATAAACCTCATCTTCATTAACGGAAAAGGACGTCAAACCAAAAGTAATACTGAATGGAGAAGATCCTGGGCCGTTATTACTCTCGCCGCCTCCACCGCCTCCACCGCCTCCGCAGGATACAAGTAAAAGTGTATAAAGGACGAATATATATTTGATTTTCATTTTAACAAGTGTAAAGTAAATTTGTCATAAAAAAAAGAGGGCTAAAGCCCTCTTTTTTATTTTTTAATTATTATTAAAAATTGCTTCTAAAGCCTAACTTATAAATAGGACCGTGATCCTGTGATAAGAATAACATTTCTGAATATCTAGCATGAAGACGTGTTGTTTCATCATTAATATTCATCATGTCAAAAAATACAGTTGTATTTTCATTGAATCTGTACTGATATGTTGCATCAATTTGAGTTCTAGCTTCAACGTATAAAGGTTGCTCATAGTTACCAAAACCTGCAACAGTCTCGCCTCTATAGTTTGCTGCAACTCTAAATGTATGCTTATCATCTTCATAAAAAACAGATAAGTTACCCGCATCACCAAACCCAGGTAGGATAAATTGTTCACCTATATCATCTCTATCTATATCAACATCACCACCGGTAATTTTAGTAGCATTGAATTGCATACCATACGGAGTACCTTCGAATAAATGCTGTACAGTTATTTCTAAACCACTAACGTCACCTTCTTCAAGGTTAGTTCGGTCTTGTAGACGGTAAATAGATGCCAATGGGTCGTTAGCCGATGTTGAGTCAATGTAACCTGGATTACATCTCCACCATCCGCCATCATTACAGTTAGGTGATGACATTCCTGCATCTTGTGCCCAGTAGCCCATTCCAGTATTACATGGGGTAAGTGTTCCACCATGAGCTTGTTTTGCTAAAGCAACCCACATAGCATGTTGGTTATCATTCATCCATCCTTGTGCCCAAAGAGCCTGTTGAGATACGCAATGAACCCACTGACCCGTAGGATCGCCAGCTGAACAGTGCCAGGTCTTCCAGCATCTACCCAATCTTGCATACATGCTCTTGCAGCCATAATATTTTCACCGTATGCAGCGTTTGTTAAACCATTAACTGAGACACCTGATACTGTGGATCCTGAAACAAAATCTGATATTTCTTTTACAAAAATATTTGCAGCAACATAACTTCCTTCCGCATAGTAGTTTTCATATGCTAGATCGTAGTTATTAGATTTAAGTGATTGAAGGTTTGGATTACCGCCACTTGCTGTAGGGTTCCAAA
Source organism: uncultured SAR86 cluster bacterium (assembly GCA_964276145.1). Classification (GTDB taxonomy): domain Bacteria; phylum Pseudomonadota; class Gammaproteobacteria; order Magnimaribacterales; family D2472; genus SCGC-AAA076-P13. The sequence continues at coordinate 167,234 of CAXYDN010000007.1, forward strand.
AGTCTGCATTTCCGTATGATAATTGTGATCTTTTATCTTGAAGACTTGGTCTTGCAATTGTTTTACTTGCTGAAAATCTAATGACTTCATTTTCACTTAATGCATAAGAAGCAGCAATACTCGGAAGAGTATCTTCAGTACTCCCGAATCTTGGAGCATCAATAATTCCACCTGAAGCTACGTACTCAACACCGTTGATAAAATCAACTCTAATCATATCTGGTCTAGCTTCTAAACTTGTTGATTTTGTATCAGATGATTCGTATCTGACACCTGCAATAATATTTAAAGGCTTTCCTAGTAATTCAGTTTCCATGTTAAATTGAATAAATGCTGATTCTAAGTCTTCTGAAACTCTTTCATTTGAATCAATTGCACCTGGATCAACAGAACCACCAGCAGCAATGAATGCTGCAACGGCTGCATCTTTATCTATATCAAAGTAGTAAGAAGTTCCTAGTGTAGTATTAAAAGCATCCATAAACTCGCCTAAATCTGTTTTAACAAAAAGGCTATCACTGAAATCATCTGCACTCGGACTTTGAATATTGTTAGCATTCTCGTATCTTTCATCATAGAACTTGCTTTTAGTTGTAGACATACCAAAATCAACTGAATTAATTATTCCACCATCAAGGTTGATCCATTCGCCTTTTAATTGATACTGGTTCATTTCATTCTTTTTATATGCATCACGCGCGTATATGTTTGAAATATAATAATCAGAAGCATCAAAAGTATCGCTGTATGCAAAACTATTTATTCCAGAAGCTCCACCATTAGTATGAGTAACTGTAGCTCTTTTGGCTGTCGATATTCCCATTTCATTTGGAAGCTCTGTACCATTTTTAATAGCAGCTGAGTGGTGAGCATCAAATGTAAAATTTAAAGAATCACTCACAACAAATTCAGTATTAAAACCTAGTGATTTATTAGCACTATTAGTGTCACCCCAAATTAATTGATGATCATATGCTCTATTAGCTACAACAACGTCTGTAAACACACCATTCGAATTAACTGTTCCTGATTGTGTATCCCATCCACCGAGCCAAGATCCAAACATAGTACCAACTGAACTAAATTCAACACCACTGTAAGTATAGTCAAAGGTTGAAACAACATTGTCAGAAAATGCAAATTGGAAAGTCAATTGAGCATTCTTTCTTAGTCTGTCATTATCTTTTATTTGGTAAGCAGTAGGCTCTTGATAAAAAGTTGCGCCATCAGCTCTTGTATTATTATTTGTGATACCAGTCTGGTTTGGAGTAACTCTATTGTAACCTTCTAATGCAGCCATTCTTGACGGTATTAACCAGTTAGATTCTCTTGTACCTTCTTCTCTATTATTTCTATCTTGATATGAACCTGAGAATGAAAAACCCCAATAATCTTTATTCGTTGCATATAGTAAGGATATTTCTGGTGTTTCTGAAGTAGTACTAGAAGTGTCATGGACTGTACCTACACTTATAGCTACTTTTGTTCCATCAATCATTAAAGGTTTGGTGGTTACCATATTAATAGTTGAACCAATACCACCTGAAGGTAATGAGTTATTAGTAGATTTAAACAATTCAACAGCAGATACACCTGGAGATGCAATATCACCAAAGTTAAATGATCTTCCTCCACCCCACTGTCCTGGAACTGTAGGCATCTGCCTTCCATTTAAAGTAACTAGGTTAAGCTCTGGGCCAAAACCCCTAACAGCTACCCCTGCTCCCTCTAGGTTGCTTCTATCGATACCGACACCAGAAACTCTAGCTAGTGATTCAGCTAAATTACCATCTGGAAACTTACCAAAGTCTTCAGCTGTAATTGCTTCCATAACCCCTACATTGTTTCTTTTGATGTCAATAGCACTTATTAAACTGCTTTTAATACCTGTAGTAACAATTTCCTCTACTTCAGTATTCTCAGCCTCTTCAGCTTCTTGTGAATACAATGAAGTTGAAAGTGGCAAAAGCACGATTAATGATAATAAATATTTATACACGGATTTCCCCTTAAAAATTAACGAAATTAGTCGCATTTAACTCTTTCGTAAAGTAAATGTCAAGAATAATGTAAAGAGTATAAAAAATGTAAATAATTTACATTAAATTTTAGATAGTATAAACAATTAGTCTTATAGATTTAAGACTAATTGTTTAGTAAATGTAGGTAAAAGTTGGTTGGGTTTTATCTAGATTCTTTTGGTCTAGATTCGTTTACAACTAATTTTCTGCCCTCTATCTCAGTTTCGTTGAGAGCTTCTATAGCTGCTTCAGCACCGTCACTCATTTCAACAAAACCAAAACCTCTAGAACGATTTGTCATTCTATCAGTAATAATTTTTGCTGAGGTAACAGTTCCGTGTTCTGCAAAAAGATTTTCAAGGTCTTGGTCGCTCATGCCCCAAGATAAGTTTCCGACGTAAATATTCATAATATCCAATAATTAAAAAAAGTGTATCTTACAGTAAAATTTAGAATAATAGTAAAAAAATTTACTCTTCAATAAACCTTAATGTTTCATCCCCAAATTCCGACCACCACTCAAGACCCATTAAATGAATTTTTTCTATGTTTTCATCGGAATCGTCATCAAGCATTTTATTGATGTTGCCAATTGAAGAGTTAACCCTTAAGTAATTTTTATCTATAATATGTTTAGCAATATCATTATGAATTTCAGAATCAAGCATCATTCCCATAATGTCATTCCTGAGCCAGCCAACACCACCCCATTTAGATGATATTTCGCCTTTAATTCGTTGTTTGTTAATTCCAGCTCCAATGCTTAAGACCTTAATATTATCGCTATTAAAATAATCTTTTGCATGATTAAAGCCAATTAAAGTAGGGTTATTAGTAACAACTCCTCCATCGATCATCCAGGAGCCATCTTGCATCTGATATGTAGGAAAATACATTGGAGCTGCACTAGATGCTGAAACTGCATCTATGAAATTAACATTAGGTGTCAGTATACTCGAATGAATAACATGCTTTCTATTTTCAATGTCATAACACAGAGTAAGAATAGGTTTTTTTGATTCTCCAAGAGTTTTCTTTCCGAATATTTCATTCAGAACTTTTACTCTTCCTTTGGTCTCATATCTTGGTCTAGCCTGAATAAGCGATGCCTGATCCCAAAAAAAAGATGTTTCCATAATTCTATCGGTATATTCTTTTGTCCAATAATTTTTTAACGTAGCGGCTGACATTTCATGAAATGCTAAACAAGATGCGTTAAACGCCCCTGCGCTTGTTCCAACAAACATATCAAAAATATCAGATATTTTTCTTCCACTCTGAGCTTCAAGTTTTTTTAAAAAGACTATTCCTGCGATTACACGAACACCACCACCATCAAATGAAATAATTTTTTTAGTTTTTTCTTTTTTTTTATTAAAAAGATTAGAAAACATATTCACCTAAATATTGTAACTTCCTACATTCAGTATAGATATAAAAAAAGGCTCTTATGAGCCCCTTTTTAATTTACATCTAAGATTTAACTTTTAATGCCTGAAGTTGAATTAGAGTCTGAAATTTCTCTAGAAACATTCTTAAGAATGGTGCAACTTCCTTTTGATGTATCTAATGTAAATGCTACACAAGAATTTCTAGATTCACATAAAGCTTGGCAAGCCTCTACATTTGTATATTTTTTAGACGTTTTGACATTAGAAATCTTACCTTTAAACAAGATGTTTTCTTTTGTTTCAAATTTCATGTCAGCAGCTTCTGTTGAAACAGCAAAGAACACAATGCTTAATGCGGTTACTTTAATTAAATGATTCATTTTAATACCTATAGTTTGGGGGTTAAATTAATGTTTACACTGTAAACATAGAAGATGATACAGTATAATGTATGCACTGTATACATTATGTTTAAAATTAAATATATAAAATTAATTACTTATATTTATATCTAATAATTTACTTGCTTCTTTAATGCTGCCTGCATTGGTTACCTTCAAAAAACCATTTTCTAAAAGAATCTTTGTAGCCTTGCCAGACCTGTTACCACTTCTACAATAAAGATAAATTTCTTCGTCTTTAGAGGTATTTGATGATATGTCTAAAATATCTTCCCACTGGACATGAATTGCAGATTCTAAATGACCAGTTTCCCACTCCTGTAAGGTTCTAACATCGATTACAGTTAAAGCAAAACAATTGATTGACAGGATACTAAAAAAGAAAATTTTTATATTACAAATCATTTAATTCCAATCTTTTAGAATGATATCAGAAGCTTTTTCACCAATCATGATTGTAGGTGCATTGGTATTGCCTCCGACCAATGTAGGCATGATTGAAGCATCCACAACTCTTAACCCATCAACCTTATGAACTTTTAATTTATTATTAACAACTGACATTTCATCCAATCCCATCATGCAAGTCCCAACTGGATGATAGACAGTGTCTGCTTCTTCTCGAATGGCTTTCTCAATATCTTCATCATCATCCATATCGATAGGCCTATAAACATGTTTACTTGTATATTTTGATAAAGGTTCTTTATTCATAATCTTCATCATTTTTTTATAGCCCTCAACCATATCTCTCATGTCATCTGGATGAGATAAAAATTTAGGGTCTATTTTTGGGTCCTCAAAAGGATCAGCTGAATTTAATGTTACCTGCCCTCTTGATTTTGGCCTTAAAAGACATGTGTGACAGCTTATACCAGTCCCCCAAAGTTGTTGTCTTCCATGGTCTACAACCATTCCAGGTGCAAAATGAAGCTGTATATCAGGCACTGAAATATCATTCCTAGATCTTATAAAACCTCCTGCCTCAGCAACAGTTGAAGTAAATAGTCCTGTCTTAGTAAAAATGTACTTCAAAATTTCATAAGGAAACTTAAAGAATATAGTTCCCAAAGAAAAACCTATTAGATTGATTGATTTATATTTATGTACGGAAAGATAGTCGATATGGTCTTGTAAGTTTTTACCAACTCCAGGTAGGTCAACTTTATGTTCGATGCCATGTTTTATAATCTCTTCACTAGGACCAACCCCTGATCTCAATAAAATTTGAGGCGAACCAAAGGCTCCAGAAGATAGAAGAACTTCTTTTGTTGCTTTAACAAAAAATTCTTCTCCCTCTTCGTTGATACAATGAACACCCGAAGCTTTATTGTCGTCAATAGCTATTTTAGCTACATTAGTATCAGTCAATATTGTGAGGTTTTCTCTATCCAAAATTGGGACTAAATATGCTTTTGCTGCACTACACCTTTTACCGTCTTTTTGAGTGGTCTGATAGTAACCAATTCCCTCTTGGCTTTCTCCATTAAAATCTTCGTTATAGCCAAATATTGAAGAACCTGTTTTTACAAAATCATCTACCGATTTATTTTTGTGTCTTATTTTTGCAACGTTTAATGGTCCATTTTGACCATGAAAATTATCATCAAAGATTTCGTTGTGTTCAGCTTTTTTAAAATAGGGTAAAACATCATCATACGACCAGCCCTCATTTCCAAGTTCTGCCCAGTGGTCGTAATCCCATTTGTGACCTCGCACATATAGCATTGCATTAATTGAGCTTGATCCTCCTAAAGTCTTTCCTCTTGGCTGGTATCCTCTTCTATGCTCTTGAACTTCATTTTCAATTTCATGCACTCCTCCAGCAGAGTCAACAACAGCTGTTGAAGGAGCTGTTACTGATACTTTTTCAAATTCCGTTTGTGGCTCAGTATTATAATTCCAGCTATATTTACTACCCTCTCCTAGAAAAGCGAAACCTAAAGGGACATGCAATCGCATATCCGTATCTTTAGAACCAGCTTCAATGAGACACACATTAAAATTTGAATTTGCACTAAGCCTATTCGCTAGAACACAACCAGCCGAGCCAGCCCCTAAAATAATAAAATCATAGCTTTTCATTTATCAACACTCTAATTTATAGTCTCTTAAGTTTATGATTTCAAAAACAAACTGTAAACTTATATATTAATAAACAGCTAAGACATATTGTGAGTATTTTTAATAGTTTTCTAATCTTATGGATCGTGGTAGCAGCAATTACCTTTGTATATCTATTTTTTGTAAGTGCTCCATACGGCAGACATATTAGGACAGGATGGGGTAGAAATATTTCAGCAAGGGCAGGATGGGTAATAATGGAATCACCCTGTGTTGTCATAATGTCGGTCTATGCTTTCATTGTTAGAGATAACTTAGAGACCGTACATATAATTTTTTTATCGCTTTGGATGCTGCACTACATTCACAGATCATTTATTTATCCATTTGTCATTGATATGACAAATCCTAAGATGCCAATAAGCATCGCAAGCTCTGCATTCTTTTTTAATATTGTTAATGTGAACCTGCAAGCATTTGGTATCTATTATCTTACTGAATATTCTTCGGATTGGATTAATAATCAGATATTTTATATAGGACTGATTATCTTTTTTACAGGCATGTATATCAATATAAAGTCTGACTATCTTATTATTGCTCTAAGAAAAAATATGGGTCCTGGTTATCATCTTCCAACAAAGTTTATGCATAAATATATCTCTTCACCCAATTACTTTGGTGAAATAATAGAATGGCTTGGGTGGGCTATTTTGACCTGGAGCATCTCTGGAGCTGTTTTTGCTCTATGGACTATAGCGAATTTATTGCCAAGAGCATTTACCCACCATCAATGGTACAAAGAAAAATTTCCTGATTATCCCAAAAATAGAAAAGCTATTATTCCTGGAATTATTTAAGCATTCCTAACTCTTTCATTTGATTAGCAATTTCAACAATTGACTCCTCTGCTGGCCTAGGATTCCATCCCAAAATATCTTTTGCTTTAGAAGTATGCTTAACGCTTCTTAGCCTACCAAGATAAGGAAGAGTAAGCTTTAATTCCTTACTAAAATTAGCCATAATTTTTGCAAGCCAAACTGGAATTCCAACAGTTGGTGCTTTTTCAAAGCCATTTTCTCTTAAGAGCTTGGCGACATCCTTATACCATAAATCTTTTTCGGCTAATGCAAATCTTTCCCCGCTTGAAGCTGGAGTTTGCATTGCAAGAATATGAGCTGCTGCTACATCTTTAACATCTACATATCCAAACATGAGAGGAACTGCTACAGGCATTTTACCGCTAGCTACCATTTGCACTGCTTTATTAGATTCGCCAATATCACCAGACAATGATGAGCCCACAACAAGCGCAGGATTGATAACAGCTAATTCAAAAGGGTCATCATGAGTCTCTACAAAATCCCAGGCAGCTCTCTCTGCAAGAGTCTTACTTTTTGAGTAATGACTTATTGCTGGGTTTTTTGGATCTGACCAGTCTGTTTCATCGTAGTAACTTTTCTTCTCCATGGTATCAAAGATTGCAGCCACAGATGAGGTCAAGACAACTTTTTTAACTTTATGTTTTTTTGCAAACTTAAATGCTCTGTTTACTCCTGCAACTGCTGGCTTAACAAAAAAATCTTCATCATGATTTTCAAGAGCAATCGGTGAGGCAACATGAAGCAGATAATCACAGCCTGACATACCATCATCCCAGCCATCATCTTCTGTTAAATTAAAAGTATACAAATTAAGGTTCTCAGTAGATGTATTGTGCTTTTGTAATGCTTCTATTATTTCATTTTTTCTATCAGGAGATCTAACAGAGCCGTTTACTGCATACCCTTGATTTAAAAGTTGGTGAATGCAATGAAGTCCTATAAAACCTGTTGCTCCTGTTACTAAAACTTTTTCCATTTTTTCCTTAATTAAAATTTATATCCCATTATTACATATCGTTAGCTTCTCTCTCTAAAGCAGCAGCAAAAGATATTATTTGTTTATCTGCCCATGGTCTTCCTATAAAGGATAATCCAACTGGAAAATTATTGATTTTAAAATATGGGATTGTTATGTGTGGAAGCCCTCCAAACGCAGCATAGCCGCCGTTACCAAAAGATAAAGTATCTTTAGTGGCTTCTCTATCTCCACCTTGATAATTAATTTTCCATGCAGGACCTCTAGTAAGACCAATAAATGCATCCAAATTATATTTATTCATGAGCTCTAATGTCTTGTTTTTTGAAGCCATTAATGCGGCTTTAGAGTTGCGATATTTATTTAAATCTTTAGCTGCATCTTCAGCAGCATAAAAAATTTCTTGATTAAAAAAAGGCATAACCACTTTAGAATTTTCATTATTAAAATCTATGATTTCTTTCAAGGATTTTTTTTCTTCCGACGAATGCTTAAGATAGTCTTCAAGCCCATATTTAAATTCATACAAAAGAACAAAATATTCTTCTGCAGATGGATATTTCCTTTCATCCTCAATGAAAATAATTTCACCACCAAGATCCCTAACATTCTGTATCAAGTATTTTTAAAAAATTTTTTCCATGTTCGCTATTAAAACCCGAATCAAGTAAGCCAAATCTTTTTCCATTCAAAGTTTTATTGCTTGCAGCTTCTTTAAAATTAAAATCAAAGCTTGTTGGTATTTCTTTTGTTTTTAAGTCGCTTGAATCAAGGCCGGCTATACTTTGAAGAGTTAGAGCGACAATCTCAACAGATATACCAATAGGTCCTGCAGTATCTTGAGATTCTGATATAGGTATTATTCCACTTCTGCTTACCAAGCCAAGTGTAGGCTTCATACCAACCACACCAACAACTGAAGCTGGGCAAGTTATAGAGCCATTAGTTTCAGTTCCTATAGCCACATCAACTATGCCTGATGCGACTGCAACTGCAGATCCAGAACTTGAGCCGCAAGGATTGTATTCTTTATTTAGTGGATGCATAGTTTGACCGTTAATACTAGACCAGCCGCTAATTGAGTTTGTTGACCTAAAGTTTGCCCATTCAGATAAATTAGCCTTACCTTTAATATGAAAGCCATTAATAAGTAATTTATCTATTAAAAACGCATTTTCTTTAGCAATATTATTTTTAAGTGCCAAAGATCCAGCAGAAGTAACGGTCCCCTTAATATCAATATTGTCTTTAACAACAATATTTATCTTACTGGTATCTGTTGATGAGGGATATTCCTTAATTAATGCATTAAAATCATCTGCTTGAAGATGATGAAAGATAAACAAAAGAAGAAGATAATTTTTCATTCTTTTATTGTACTAGATTCTATATTCTCTTAAATGCTGTCAAGTTTGCTTGACATAAATTATTGTTATAATATGAGTGATATTAATTTATATTCAACATATTATGAAAAAAATTTCTTCTATACTTTTTGTTATTTCTTTTTTTGCTTTAAATGTAATTGCAGATATTAATAAGAGTCCAAGCGACCCTAGAAAATATTCAACATTTACCCTTAAAAATGGTATTGAGGTTGTTACTGTAAGCGATCCAAAACTTACCACATCAGCAGTAACCTTAAGTGTTGGTGTTGGACAGTTTCAAGACCCTGAAAATGCCCAAGGTATTGCACATTTTCTAGAGCATATGATTTTTATGGGATCAGAGAAATACAAGTCACCAAATGAGTATATGCAGTTTATAAGTGAAAATGGAGGCTCAACAAATGCATTTACAGCAGCAGAGCAAACAACATATCTATTTTCTATTAATAGTAGAATGTTTTCTCAAGGGCTTGATAGACTAAGCTCAGCTATAAAATCTCCATTATTTGATGCTTCAATGGTTGAAAAAGAAATAAGTGCAGTTAATTCTGAATGGTTGCTTTTAAGACAAAGTGATCAATTTGTTGTTAATCGAGCGTCTGTTAATACAACCAACCCAAATCATCCTAAATCTCAATTAGGAGTTGGTAATAACGAAACACTATCAAGAGATAAAGAAATTCTCTTATCATCTCTAAGAGAATTTTATAATCAATATTATTCAGCCAATTTAATGAAATTGGTGCTTGTTGGAAACCAATCACAACGAGAGCTTAAATCATATGCAAAAAAATATTTTGGAAACATTAAAAATAACAAAATTGAAAGGCCTGTTACAAAAGAGTCAGGGTATCTAAAGGATAGTCTGTTAAAAAATATTTATGTTCAAACAAAGACCGGTCAACCCTCTTTAACATTAGAATTTCCTTTTAAAGATAATAGAGACAAATGGAAATCTAAACCAAATCAATATGTTTCAAGGCTCTTGAATTCTCAGGAGGAAAATTCTTTATTTTCATACTTAACTGATGAAGGATATATTGAAGGCGGTGTTGCCAGCATTAATCCAAATGTTTGGGGAGCAGATGGCGCAGTTTTTTTTGATTTTACTCTTACAAGTAAAGGGCTAGCTAACAAAGATTTAGTAATAGATTTAACTTTCAAATATATTGATCTGATATCTACCCAAGGAATCAATAAAAAATATTATGATGAAATGAAAGCTATTAATGACAGAGAGTTTGAGGACTATACACCACCGCAAGCATTGAGCATGGCTGTTAACTTTGGTAGTCAAATTTTTGATGTTCCGATTGAAAACTTGATTGATTATAATTTAAGAACAGATTTTTTTGATGAAAAAGCTATTCAAGATGTTTTGTCACAATTAGTTCCATCTAATGTCCGTATTTATCACTTAAGTCCTGATGAAAGTACTTCAATAGATCTTAAGTATGCGGATGGTTCCTATAGAGTCGAGACAATCCCCCAAGACGATTTAACTAATTGGGGAAATACTGACATAGCGATTTATCTTCCAGAGCCAGAAGTGATTTCATTCGATGATAAAGACGATATAACATTTGCATCAAAAGAATTTGAAACTCCACAAATTGTTTTCTCAGAAAAAGGCGTGCAGGCATTTTTATCACAAAGTAAAGACCACAAAAATAATAAAGGAATAATGCAGGTAAAGTTTATGTCGCCTACGAGCGGTAAAAGTGCTCAAGTTGAAGCAGAGCTAAGTATAATCCTCTATCATTTCTTTAAAAAAAATAGGGGTAAGCTTGCTAAAGCATATCGAGGTGCAGGTATATCCATCATTCCGCAGCCAGATCAATATGGGAACTTAGGCTTTACTTTTATTGGTAGGTCTTTAAGTCAAATAAAATATGCTAACCAATTAATGGAATCATTTGCATCTTTTGAAATTAAAGATTGGGAGGTCCAAAACGCCATAAAGATAATATTAGATAGTCTTGAGGATAGCGAAGAAGATGATATAAGCAATCAATTATTTACTTATGACTCAGAACTAGATAAAACATCTCGCTGGAATAGAACTCAAGTAATTTCAGCAATGAAAAATGTGACTCGTCAAAGTATCTTAAAAACGCATAAGGATTACATGAGTACAACCTTTCTAGATATTTATGCATATGGCAATTATAATCCAGCAAAGGTTAAAATTTTTGCAAAAGATCTGAGGGATATCATTGGCCCATCAACTCAATTAACTCATTTTAGATATATACCCTCTTTTAAACCTATGCCTGGAACAGCTTCGATGAAAAAGGTTTCAATACCCAAAGATGGCGTTGGGATACTTGATAATTATATATACCCTGAAAAATCAAAAAAAATAACTGCTCAGCTATCATTAATAAATAAACTGTTTAGGCCTACATTCTTTAATGAATTGAGAAGTAATCAAGAAGTTGGTTATATTGCATCTAGCTTTAGTTCTGAAACCAATGAATATCCAACACTTTCTACAGTAATTGTTAGTGACAGCAATAACCTTGAAGACCTAAAAGTTAAAGTTATGAGCTTTAACTATGGTTTTGCAGTTGCTTTTAAAGATTTAGATAACAAGACAATAGAAAATGTTAAAAAAGCAATGATTGAAGAATTAGAAAAAGAAGCAGAGAATTTATTTGTTGAATCATCTTCATATCTGGATGACTGGGGTAAAGGAAACTATAATTTTGATACCGATCAGTTAATGATAAATCACATCAAAAATACTTCTAAAGATGATCTAGTAGCATTAGTAAATCAAATGTTTGTTGAAGGGCAGTATATGAATACCACTGTTCAAATTAGAGGTGAGGACTTCAAAGATACCCCATTTTTTAACTGGTAGATAATATTTTAAGATAAAAAAAAGAGAGCTTATGCTCTCTTTTTTTTATTTATTTGTCTTATTAATTTGATAAAAAATTTGGCATAAATTCTTTATCGTCTGCATTATAAAGTGTGAATCCGTTATAAAGATCAATCTGTTCACCGCATGAAGCAAACTCACTAAATATTGGAAACATTTTTTCTCTTACGCTGGTCTCAAATGAAGCAGTAGCTTTATCCATTGATTTCTTGCTATTTGTGAAATTCATCCATAAAAAACTAGATGGATCTTCATGAAAAAAATAATTGCCTAGATGATATGTGGTATCAGCATAATCTGATTGGGCCACTGCATCTCTAAAGCCAGGTAAAAAACCTATAGCATCTTCTTTTGAGTATCCGCTATTTAATTCACATACATAAACCTCTGTATAAAAATAACCTGACTCAGGTAGTTCTCCATATGTGGCAGCTGGAATTGGAAAAACGCTATCAAAAGCATTTCTTGATTCACCATCGCACTGTAAAACAGAAGCATATTTCTCTTGCCATGCAAGTGCATCTTCATTATCGACCCATTCTTCCCATGCAGCATCAGCAGCTTCTTCAGATGACCATTGTATTTCCCACCATCCAGTATCACCAACTGAATTAGTATCAACAGCTGGAGCATAACCCCATACACCTTGAAGATCTTCAGCAGTTAAGAGTTTTTGCCATTCAGCGATCATGGCTGTCATATTCTCTGAGTTAAAGTCTGGGCCAGCTTCGCATGGCATGAATTCAGTAAAATAAGAAGTATCGAGTGGGTCAGCAACTTGTTCAGCAGCTTCCTCCATTGAGCAACTCACTATAAAAATGACTGGTAATATCAATGTAATTAATTTTTTCATGTTTTTCCCTATTTTTTAAAACTTAAAATTATTCTCTCATCTAGAATTATTAAGTCAAATAGAAATAAGATATAGAAAATATGTATAAAAAATTACTTATATGCATAAAAAAAGAGAGCTAAAAGCTCTCTTTTTTTTAAACCTTACAAATAGTAAGGGAAAAATACATCCTTTTTAGGCTGTGACTTATTCTCAGTTTTATTTTGAGTACGTAAGTTATAGTTAAGCTTATTAATTGCAATTTGCAACATAACTGGGCTTCCTAGCTTAGGTGTATTTAGTTTTTTTTGAATGTTTAAAGCATTCATAACATCTCCTTTTAAAAAGATGCGTTCCTTCGGTATCATTACCTACTTCCGTCTCTTTAGAGATGAACGATGATAATGCGTTCCTTCGTCTTGCGACTACTTCCGTCCCCCTAGGGGATGAACGATAATTAATAGTAGCAAAGAAATAATTTATATACAAATTCTATATATAAACTTATATATTTTTTTTTTATACTTTAAAGAGTTTGGATAGCTTATTTCATAGATATATTAAATATTCAATATTTAATTATGGAGTAATTATGAAAAAATATTTCTTGCTATGCGCTGTTATTGGATTCTCAACATCAGCATTTTCTTTAACCCTTGAAGATACTTTTAATGCAACGTTTAAGATTGACTCTGTTACGGTGGGTAAAAGCGAAAGCACAATAAATTTATCCAGCCCTTCAACCGGTCAATACGGAAAAGTTTATGTTTCTTATACTTTCACATCAAATCCTGATATTCCTGGCTCAGGAACATGGACTGGCCATGGCAGAGGAATTAGCCCTGAGGGAGTTATAGCCAGAGGAGATCTAATGGGTGTCTATACTTTAGAAGGTGGAAAAATTCATGTGAAGTCACTTGATAGCGTCACTGATGGTATAAACTTTTTAGAAGGATCAATTGACCTTGTTTCTGGTGTGATGGAAGCATCAGTATCTAAAGTTAAATAATTTTTTTTATTTTATAAAAAGCGGTCTTGAGCCGCTTTTTTTTATTGAGATATCATTAGATCAGGATTAATCTGGCATTCATTAATAACCGATTCTTTCTTTCTTTTTGGATAGCCTTTTTTTGCATCTGATTTATTTACATAATCTACGCATTCATCAATGTTAGTAAAAGGTGGTTTAGGAATATTTTCATTCGATGATCTTCCACACCCAACTAATCCAACAACTATTATTAATACTAAATATTTCATAATGTCTTCACCTTAAAGCATATCAATTTTTTGATTAACTATATCTTTTAGTAACGGACTTTTTTCAGATTTAGCGAATGCCTCATCAATGCCAGCAAATCTTGCTTGATTTACTTCGCGATAATTGGGATGAGTGAAAATGTATAATTCTCCATCGTTAATTGCTTCTACTACTCTTTTACCAACAATAGAGGCATCTATTCCGTCCTTTACCATCTGCTTTGTTTGTTTTGAAAAGCTACTTTCATTTTCAGTATTATATATATCTGATTTATATTTATCTGGTCGATTTCTTTCTGAGTCATATATACGAGTTTTTACAAAAGCAGGACATAATACAGATACGCCAATACGCTTATCTTGTAGCTCTTGAGCCCAGCTTTCAGACAATGCAACAACCGCAGCTTTGCTGGCAGTATATGCCCCACTATATGGAACACCTCCCATACCTGCCATTGAGGATACATTTAAAATCCAACCTCCTTCACCATGCTCCTTAATTAGAGGTGTTATTGTCTTTGCGCCATAAACAACACCCATTAAATTAACTTCCAATGCCCAATGCCAGCCTTCTTTTTCTTGGCTTTCTATAGGTCCTGAATCACCACCAACGCCAGCGTTATTAACAACCATATGAACCTTACCAAATTTGTCTATTGCTTTTTTAGCAACTGATTTCCATTGCATTTCATCAGCTACATCTAGCAAAGCAGACAGTACAGGAATTCCTAATGACTCTAATTCTGCAGTAGATTTAAGTAGATTTTCTTTATCGATATCAGCAAGAACTATATTCATCTTTTGCTCACCTAATGCTTTGGCAATAGAGAGGCCAATACCTTCAGCTCCACCACTAATTACAGCAGTTCGTCCTTCAAATTTAAACATTTAAAGTTTTCTATTTTTTAATGGCTTCTTCATATATCGAAACAGTATCTAGCATGATATATCCAGAAACAAATTCTCCAAGAAAAGTAACTGTTGTTACAAACAAGCCAATAATTAAATAAAAATTAAACATACTGGAGCTATGCCTTAGTTCGTTGGAGCCAATCAATATATAAACTATCCCCATAAGATAAAGAGTTAGTCCTGAAAAATAATTATCTATATATATTAATACCAATGAAATTAGTAATAAAACAAACGTTAGAATATGTGCGTAATTTTTCATTAGAACCACCCCTGTAATCTACCAATCATTCCAAAAATTATTCCTGGTAATACCAATATGATTGTTGTTTTAGTATCTATGTTCATGTTCTCTCCAGCTTAAAAATAAACATCTCAATAATGCCATAATAATTTGTCAAAATAAAACACATTGTTGTAAATATTAGACTGGGGAGAACCCCTCTTTGTAACTCTACCTAGTTGCTTTTATATTATTCTTCTAATTTTCCTTGCCCTTGCCAATAAAATAATAAAGTTAATGCGGACAACATCAATATATCGAAGAAACTTCCTTCACCGTAAAAAAAATCATAGGTAGCATAAATAGTGATAAACAGTGAAATTATCCAAAAATGTCTTCCATATTTCGCTAATAGTTTTTTCATCCTTAGATAATGCCATAACCATTTGTCAAAATAAAATACATTGTTTAGGATGTGATTATGAAAAAAATATTACTATTACTGATGTCATTACCATTAATAACTTTTGCTGATCCTACTTCAGATAAAAGATTGGTATCTGAGCTTTCAATTGATGAATTAAAACAAATTGTTAGAAGCATTGTTGAGGAGAGTATTGAACAATGTGTTGTTACTGGAACTATGGAAGGAAGAGCAAAGGTTAATCTTAAAGTTGAGGGTGAAGTTGTTGCTAAAATGGAATGTGAGTTCAAGCAGCCGAATAAAATAGAAGAAGTAAAAAAAGATATATCTAGTTAACCTCTCAAAATATTCAACCAATAGAGATATACCTACCCCACCCGACTGTTACTCCTACCTGTATATAGAAGTAATATAGCTAGGAGTTTTTCATATTAAATATCTGTATGTTCAGGTCCGCATATAGTTGCTTTAAGGCTGGAAGCTCCCCCATCCAATAGAGGCTCTAATAAATCTAATAAACCAGTTTCAATTCTCCATGCAAGGTATTTTTGTTGATGCTCTAACGTCTCCCAATCCTCAATTAGATGGATTGTATTTGTAGATTCCTCAATAAATGTTTTTACACTAATACAACCATCAAAATTTCTTGTATCTGGTAAAGCTGATTTTAATGTCTCTTTAAGGTTATTAATTGTTTCAGGTTTTGCAGGGAATGAAACGACTACTAAATTTTTCATATTTTCTCCAATTTAAAATAAAGCATCTCAATAATGCCACAATCAATTGTCAAAATAAAACACATTGTTTAGGATGTGGTTATGAGCAGTGAGTACGAAGAGTTTATGAACTCTAACAAAAATGAAGACTCTTCTTCTGCTGAAGAAATAGATGAAGTGGAAATAGATACAATTGATGTAGAGGTGGTTGGAGTCTCTATTCCATTTATAGATATCTTTGTGTTGGTTTTTAAATACGTGATAGCTTTCTTTTTGGTATCAGTATGTATAGCTATTATCGGATTCTTTATAACAGCATTATTAGGTATTAGTGCTTTAAGCTTTATCTAACTCCGCAACTCTACCCAGTTACTTTTAATAGAACCTACTTTAATAGGAAGGTTAATATAACTATTACAGTACAACCTAAGATTACCCAATTAACCCAATTATTCATACTCATAATCTTCTCTCCATTTTAAAAATAAGTTTGATTTATTTTGGCATAGTCTACAAAGAAAAAGAAATCGCAACCTTCGTTGGTCATTTGCTAAGATAGAGCCAATGGAAGAAAAGACTAAATCAGTAATAGGAATAGTAATTATTATTGTTGGTCTAATTGCATACAACTATTATGAATACAATAAATGGTGTGATGGTTGGTTTTATATATGGAAACCATGGTGCTAGTTAATATCCCAAAACCTTTCAAAATATTTGACCACTAGATATATACCCACCCCACCCGGCTGGTACTCCTGCCCTGCCCAAGCTAAAAAGAGACTTTAGGCATCCTTTTTATATGCGAAATATAAATCAGTATATGATAACTTTTTTTGATTTATAGGTACTTAATACATTCTATTGATAACCCTAACATCCTCTCAAAGGTGCATTATTATAGGCTTTTAAAATGGTGGGCCCGGGAGGACTCGAACCTCCGACCAATGGATTATGAGTGCATAAGTCGACAATTTAACCCCTATAAATAAGTGTTTCAGACAATTAGTATTCACATTTTAATTAATTTTTTGTTTTGGGTTTGAGTCATAACTCTCAACTACAATGCTTGATAGAGACTTCGCATTTGGTAAAAGCCCTTGATCTTTTCCAACAGCTATATAATGTTCTAAGCCATTTTCATATTCTCCAGACTCTACTGCTGTTCTTGCAGATAAATTATTTAATAAATAAAAGAATTCACTATATCCATCCTCTCCTACCAAAGAAGGATCTATGCCATTAGGTCCGGTGCTTAATGGAGAATCTAAAGATGCAATAAATACATCCCAATCACCATTTGCATAACAACCATCATTGCATCCTTTTCCAGTCATATAAGTCCATTTTAAATTTTTATCATTGTCTAAACTAAAGATTGCACCCAATTGTCCTGTTTTGTATTCATTATTTTCAAAAATTTGATAGATTTCCATGGGTCCAATAATTTGAATAAAATGTCCAGTACCATCGTTAATTGCTACCTTTTTTTCACAACCAAAATTTCTTGGTAAATTTAAACCACTTCCTGATGGTGGGCCACCACAACCATCGGTAGTTGTTATATCTAGATATCCATCTCCATTTACATCAGAAAAATTCCAATGATGAAGACTGCCAGTCCTAATATTCCAGTTAAATAGCCTTTGAGCTGTTTGATCTCTATAAACACCATCATCATTTATTATTATCTGAAGTACATTTGATTTTTCATACCAGTATGACTGATTGCTTATTAGAATATCTTTGTCACCGTCATAATCGATATCTAAAAATTGAGAATGAGTGTCATGAGATTTTCCATTGCCTCCAATCCAATTTTGATCTTCTTGATAATATTCCAAATTTATAAAATTAGCTTCAACATATGGTATTGGTAATTCTATGACTTCAAGAATATTAAGATTATTTAAATCATATTTAATAACTACATTCTTTTCTGGCTCAATTATCCAGCTTGGATTGGTATGGTTTGGATTGCTGTTAAAGTCTGTATAAGTAACGTAAAGAATATTATTTTCAACATATGCATGCGCACTCATGGCTCCTCCACACCCCTCATTTGGTAAGAATCCATTTGTGGCAGGATCTGGGTTAGAGACATCATTTGGTAATGGAACAGTAATAAGATTGAAGTCGTTAAAACCATTATTTTGCAAAATCCCAATTTCTCCACAGTTTTTTGTGGATACAGATGCATTTCGATCATTTACAAACCAGCCTGCTCCAGTTGTAATAATGTCATCATCACCATCAAGATCATAATCAAATATGCCTTGCCCATGTGATGCTAGAATTATATCCATATCAAAAAATTCTTTAGAAGAAACATCAAACACAAAGCTAGTTGCATAAGGTGCTAAGCCTGCAGAAATCTTACCTTCGTCATGGCCTGGGAAAACTATTTGGAAACTGCCATCAGAGTTTTTGAGCGGCAAAGGATGATTGCAACCTTCAATTTCTTTGTAATAAAAATTAGTAAAAACTCCATCTATTAGTTCAATAATTTTAATTGCTCCTTCATTGGGTTTTTGCGGGACCCAGTTACAATTTAAATTAAAGGTTGAATCACCGATATTTATCCAAGTATCATAGCCAACATTACCTTTAAAATTTTCATCGTCTATAAAAGTATTTGTTACATCTGTTGTAAATCTTGATTGTGGTATTGTAAAAGTTTTAAACCAAGTCTCTTCTTGATTAATTCCTACTGGATTTTCATAAACAGATTTTAAAGATTCCCTGTAAGTATTTATCTCATCCCAGTGATCTGCATAAAGATATGGTGATATTGAAGTAACTGTAATATTTTTATTTACAGAGGATGAGCTTGATGAACAAATTAAAATAAATGAGCTTTCCTTTGCCTCTCTAATTACTATCTCTTCAGACCCATTGTTTGCTTTTGTGCCGCTCCAGTCGCCAGAAGCTGAGCAAGAATCTGCATTTGATGATGACCATGTGAGAATAATCTTGTTATGAATATAAATCTCACTTAGATTAGATGAGAAACTAAGTGATACATTTGGAACAATGGGATTAGGGTCTGCTGATCCGCCTCCACCACCGCCTCCACATGATGCTAAAATTATTAACAAAGATATAAATTTAAAATGGTCTAGATTTCTCATTTTTATAATTCTATTGATATATGTTAAAAAAATAAACATTTTTTAGATTTATCTATTTAGTGATTGCTCTTGTTGCTTGGTTATGTTCCTAATTGAAAACAGAAGATTAGCTAGTTAACACTCCAAAACTTCTCAGAATTTATAACCACTAGATATATGCCGACCCCACCCGGCTGGTACTCCTGCCTAACCCCCAACAAGGACAATGCGGATTTTGTGGCTACATATTGCGGACTATGGCTACAAAGTGGCTACATTTATGGCTACATTAAGAAACGAAGTTAATGGATTTCATGGCTACTTTCGTGGCTACATGGTGGCTACATTATTTTTTTTGATGCCCTGAGAAGCCCTATTTAAAGGGCTTCACAAGAAATTGGCATCCCGTAGGGGAGTCGAACCCCTGTTGCCGAGATGAAAACCCGGTGTCCTAGGCCTCTAGACGAACGGGACTAGATGCGAAACGTATTATATGGAATCAAAAGCAATTAGCAAAGTAATTAATGACTAATTTAGCTTCTTATTTATAGCGGCTAAAAAACCTCTCATAAAACTTGTTTCCATTTCATCAGGATGAAGTCTGCTGAACATTCTTTTGATTCTTGAAATAATCTTTTTAGGATTTTCTGGTTGGATTACATCAATATTTACAGCTGTTTCAATAAAATGATCTATGAGCATTTGTAAGTTTTCAGAGTCTACCTCAGGATAATCATGCCAGTCTCTGGCTTCTTGATTAAAGTGAGATTTAAAAATCTCATAGCATACTATCTGTGAAGACATAGCTAAATTTAAAACTGGGTATTCTGGATTTGCAGGTATCTCTATATGAGTATTTGCAAGCTGTAGCTCTTCGTTGGTCAAACCCCTATCCTCTCTTCCAAATAAAATTGAAACTTTCTTGTCCGAAGAAACTTGATTGTTTATTAAAGATGCTCCTTCTTCTGCATGAACAGTTGGCCATTGAATCGTTCTGCTTCTTGAAGAAGTAGCATATACAAAAGTACTGTCTTTTATTGCATCCTCAATAGAATCAAAAATTTTAGCATTCTCTAAAACATCTGTAGCATTACCTGATAATGCATTAGCTTCACCAGATGGAAATTTCCTAGGATTAACCAAAGATAATTCTGATAACCCCATAGTTTTCATCGCTCTAGCTACAGAACCAATATTTCCAGGATGAGAGGTTTCTACTAAAACTATGTTTATTAAATTACTTTTAAAACTCATATGCCTATTATCGTCATTTCCATTACAATAGCGACATGTCAATACCAGCTTTATTAAATGTAAATCAACTTGCCGCAAGAAAAGGAGCTCATGAGCTCGAGTTTGCTGTAAAAAAAGTTCATAGCCTTGATGCATCTAAAGGTGGTCCTGAAGGTTATCTTGAGGCAATTATTAGAAGAGTTGAAGACATGGTTATAGAAGAAATAAGAAGGTTCTATCCTGAAGATAATTTCTTGGGCTCACATACTGGCTCTGAAATCAATAATTCAAATATAACCTGGGTTCTAAAAGCAATTGACGGTGAGATCAACTTTATAAATGGATATCCACATTTTGCGCTTTCTCTTTGCTCTTTAATAGATGAAGTTCCAACTACTGCTGTTATTATTGACCCTATTAGGAGAGAAGAGTTTTCCGCATCTAAAGGTTCAGGTTCTGATTTAAATAATGGAAAAATTAGAGTGAGTAAACAGCAAGGTTTGAAAGACTCTATCTTGGCCTATTCAACTACTAAAGAAGCTCCAAAGGAATATGTATACGATTTTAATCAAACATACAAAGAGCTTGCTAATCAGGATTTAGCTATTAGAAATTCTGGTTCAATAGCTCTTGATTTAGCCTATATCGCTACAGGAAGATTAGATGGCATCTGGGCTCATGGCGTTAAACTCTGGGATGTTGCTGCGGGATTGTTGATAGCCCAAGAGTCAGGTGCATTAATAAGTAATTTTAATGGGGATCCAAAATACTTAGACGGAGACCATTTTGTGTGTTCAACACCTAAAGTATATAAGTCTATTTTAAAATCAGTAAAGCCTTACTTTAAAGATTAAGGAAGTTCATCAAACTCAGCGCCTTCCGGCTCTGGAATAGCTAAGTCATCTTGAGTTAATGTTAAAGACATAAGCATATTGGCTACTACATAAATGGATGAATATGTTCCTACTATGACTCCTAGAATTAAAGCTAAGCTAAATCCCTTAATCATTTCTCCACCAAAAATAAATAAAGCAAATAAAACTAATAAAGTTGTTAAAGATGTAACAACTGTTCTGCCTAAAGTTTGATTTAGTGAAAGGTCAATCATTTCTCTTGAATCCATTTCTCTTTGAGTTCTAAAATTCTCTCTAATCCTATCAGAAACAACAATTGTATCGTTTAAAGAGTAACCAATAACTGCCAAGAGTGCTGCTAAAACTGTTAGATCAAAATCCCATGCAAATATGGAAAATAAACCTAAAATAATAACAACATCATGTCCTAATGCAGTTACTGCACCTAATGCAAATTTATATTGGAATCTAAAAGCAACATACATAAGTATCATAAACAAAGCGACCAACATACCTAGTCCACCTTGATCTCTTAATTCAGCACCAACTTGAGGCCCTACGAACTCAACTCTTTTAAGTTCACCTTTAAAACCTTCTTCATTAAGCAGTGTATATACTGCTTCACCTATTGAACTATTGCCATTTTGATCTGCAACTTTTATTAGTACGTCTAAATTGGTACCAAAGTTAACAACCTGGGAATCCTCATACCCATTTGCTATGAGAGTATTTCTAATTGATTCAAGCTCCACGGGTGTTTCGTATGTAACCTCTACAAGAGTTCCGCCACTAAAATCTAGACCAAGACTTAATCCACGAAATGTTAAAGATAATACAGATACAGTAAAAATAATCATAGATGCTATTCCAGCAATCTTTCTGTACTTCATAAATTGGAATCTAATATTCATTATATTTTTAATTCCTTTATATTTTTATTCCCATAAACGAGATTGACCATCGCCCTTGTGCACATAATTGCTGTAAACATAGAGGTAACAATTCCAATGGAAAGAGTTATTGCAAAACCTTTGACTGGACCTGTTCCAATGATATATAGAATTAGAGCCGCTATTAAGGTAGTTACATTTGCATCAAAAATAGTAATAAATGCTCTTGAGAAACCATCTCTTATAGCTGTTTGAGGATCTTTCTCTTTGAGCTCTTCTCTAATCCTTGCAAAAATTAGCACGTTAGCGTCTACCGCCATACCAACTGTTAATACAATTCCTGCAATACCAGGAAGTGTAAGTGTTGCGCCAAGTAAAGACATAATTCCAGTTATTAATACTAAATTAATTAACAAGGAGATATTTGCAGCTATTCCAAAAACTCGATAATAAAAAGTCATAAATAAAACTACTAAAGCAAGTCCTATCATTATTGACCTCATGCCTAACTCAATATTCTCTTTGCCTAAACTAGGTCCAACAGTTCTTTCTTCAACAAATTTCATTGGAGCAGCTAGAGCGCCAGCTCTCAATAGCAGTGCAAGCTCACTTGCCTCCTGAGGAGACCCAACACCGGTGATTCTAAAACTCGTTCCCAGGACAGCTTGAATTGTAGCTAAACTAATTATATTTTTTTCAATGTAGGTCGTTTGTTCAATAACAGACTTTCCATCATCACCAATTACAAGCTCTGAGTTGTTTTTTTGTTCAACAAATAAAACAGCTAATTTTCTTCCGATATTTCCAGAAGTTGCTTTTTGCATTTGCCTTCCGCCCTGCATATCAAGTGTAATGTTTACCTGTGAAAATCCACTTTCATCAAAACCAGTGCTAGCGTTAGTAACTCTATCTCCAGATACAACAACAGCTTTTTCAAGCGTAGCAGTTGTATATTCATTATTCTTAAAATTAAACTCTTCTTTTCTAAGTGGTGATGTTCTTGAATTTGCTTCTAACCTAAATTCTAAATTAGCCGTCTTACCTATAATTTTTTTTGCTGCCGTTGGGTCTTGGACACCCGGCAACTGAACAACAATCCTATTAGATCCCTGTCTTTGAACAATAGGTTCTGAAACTCCAAGCTCATTCACCCTATTTCTGAGAGTTGTTAAATTTTGTCCTACTGCATAATCTCTTATTTCTCGCAATGCAACGTCAGAATATTCTAGTAAGAGAATATTAGACCCAGGCCTTTCGGTAATGACATACTGCAAGCCATTTAGACCAGGACTATCTAGTCTATATTTATTAAGAGCCTTGTTATAACTATCCCTATCTTTAAATTCAAAATGTAATTTAAGATCTTTAATTGAAGATTTTATAACTTGCAGCCTGTCCTCTTTAAAGGTTTTTCTGTAAGTATCTAAAAGTAATTCGAGCCTACCTTGTTGAGCTGTATCAATATCGACTTCAAGAAGAAAATGAACTCCTCCTGATAAATCAAGACCAAGTTTGACAGGCTTACCACCCAGATTCTTTAACCAATCAGGTGTTGTTGGCTCTAGATTTAAAGCAATAATAACTTTATCTAATAGCTTATTTTGTAATATTGTCTTTGATTCAAGTTGTTGATCTAGGGTAGAAAATTTAATAACTATTTTACCCTCTCTTAAAAATAATTCTTCATAACTAACTTGGTTAGTTTCTAAAATATCTTCTAATTCATTTAAAAGGGATTGATCGGCAGACTTGCCAGAATCAGTGTATGCGACTTGTATAGACGGCTGAGTTGGATAAAGATTTGGGAGTGCATAAGTGAATCCTAATACCAATACACATAGTATTAAAAGGTATTGATAGATGGAAAACTTATTCACAGTATTTTATTTAATCGAGTCGATCGTACCCTTTGGTAAGATGTTTGCAATTGCAGATTTTTGAAGTTTAATAATATTGTTTTCACTTATCTCTATTGAGACATAAGCGCCGCTAATATCTTTAACTTTTCCTAAAATTCCACTTGCTGCAATAACTTCTGAACCTTTCTCTAGTTTTGAAATCATGTCTGATATTTGTTTATTTCTCTTATTTTGCGGTCTGATGATCATGAAATACATGAACAAAAACAATCCACCAAAAATAACAAATGTTGGCCATAGTGAAGGTTGTGTCGGTTCCATAATATTTAATCCTATATTGGCCCATCGGGCATTTCTAAATTTCGCATATTATAGAAGTCTTTTACAAAGTTCGCGAATTTATTATTCTCAATAGATTCTCTTATTTGTTTCATCAATGATTGATAATAATAAATATTATGATAACTGGCTAAGATACTGCCTAGCATCTCATTAGTTCTAAATAAATGATTTAGATATGCTCTAGTGTAGTTTTTACAAACCTTGCAATCACAATTTTTATCAACAGGCTCTTCACTCATCTTGTAAGGTGCATTTTTTATATTTAATACTCCTGTTGATGTAATTAGCTGGCCGTTTCGTGCGTTTCTTGTTGGCAGCACACAATCAAACATATCAATACCATATCTGACCGCCTCTACTATATCTTCAGGCTTACCAACACCCATCAAGTACCTAGGTTTATCTTGAGGAAGTTTATCTGACATAAAAGCTAAAATTTTAGTTTTTTCGTCTTTTGACTCGCCAACACTAAGTCCCCCAAGAGCAATACCATCAAAATCAATATCAATTAATGCATTTAAAGATTCATGTCTAAGGTCCTCATACATACCACCTTGGACGATGCCAAATAGAGCAGAATCAGATTTGTGAGCTTCTTTACAGCGCTTAGCCCATCGCATAGAAAGCTCCATTGACTCTTTTGCTTGTTCATGAGTTGATGGATAATCAGTGCATTCATCAAAAGCCATAACAATATCAGAACCTAAATTTTCTTGTATTTGTATTGAATCCTCTGGAGTCATAAAAATCTTTTTCCCGTCATAAGGAGAGCTGAACTTCACACCCTCTTCACTTATCTTTACCAAATCTCCTAAACTCCAAACCTGAAAACCGCCTGAATCTGTAAGAATAGGCCTATCCCAATTAGAAAATTTATGAAGACCACCTAAGTCTCTTACAGCCTTGTCACCTGGTCTCAACATTAAATGGTACGTATTTCCTAAAATGATTTCTGAGCCAGTCGACTTCAAATCATCTACTGTCAATCCCTTAACAGTTCCATTGGTACCCACCGGCATAAATGCAGGTGTTTGAATCTTGCCTCGAGAGAATTCTATTTCTCCTCTTCTGGCAAACTCTGCTTGGTTATGTAGATTAAATTTCATGTTTCTCTAACAGCATGGCATCACCATATGATAAAAATCTGTATTTTTCTTCAATAGCGGTTTTATATATAAGTTGCATATTGTCATAGCCAATGAATGCAGATACAAGCATTAGTAATGATGATTGTGGTAAATGAAAATTAGTAATTAGCCTGTCAACTGCCTTAAATTTATATCCTGGGTAAATAAATAGCTTTGTATAGCCTTTATATCCTTTCTCTTTCTCATCCATAAATGCCGTTTCAAGAGCTCTAGTTGCAGTTGTACCAACAGAGAAAACCTTTTTACCTGCATCTTTAGTGGCAATAACCATATCGACTACCTCTGCGCTGACCTCCAAATACTCACTATGAATATCGTGGTCTTCTATATTGTCTGCTTTTACAGGTTGAAAAGTCCCAGCACCAACACTTAAATTCACAGTTGCTATTTTTACACCCATTTGTGTAATAGCATTTAATAAGTCCTTATCAAAATGTAGGCCAGCTGTAGGTGCGGCTACTGATTCTTGAAGTTTCTTATCTTCATAGACAGTCGCATATCTATCTTTATCTAGATCCTCATCAGGTCTTTTTATATATGGCGGAAGTGGAACATGTCCTATTGAATTAAAAACCTCTAGTGGAGGCCTATCAAATTGCACAATAAAAAAATTATCCTGTCTATCAATACATTTAACTTTGTATGAATCCAAAGTTATTAGAGCCCCTATCTTGGGACTTCTTCCCGAACGTATTTGAACTAATGCTCTGTTATCTTCCATTACTCTCTCAAGCATTACCTCAACAGAGCCTCCAGATTCCTTATTACCATATATTCTTGCTGGAATAACGGATGTGTTATTCACCACTAGTAAATCCCCTTCTTCAAAGTAATTATCAATATCTCTAAAGGTTTTGTGTTGTATTTCATTAGCATAAACAAGCAACTTGCTAGAACTTCTATTATCCAATGGGTAATTAGCTATAAGTTCTTCTGGAAGGTAATAATCAAAATCTGAGGTTTTCATGAGAAGCTGATTTTAAATTAGATAATACTTAGCTACAATGCCCGGCATGCCCCATTGGCGGAATTGGTAGACGCGCGCGATTCAAAATCGCGTTCCTTCGGGAGTGCCTGTTCGACTCAGGCATGGGGCACCATAACTTTTTATATTTATATTTTAAATATTCTATTAATTGTTAATCATCTAGTAATAACTATAATCGAGCAGTGAAAAATAATAATTCTTTTAATATCAGCAAAAGATTGGTAGTCAAAATTGGCTCTTCCCTTCTTACAAATAAAAAAGGTGGAGTAAATAAATCTGTCTTAAAAAATGTCGTATCTGATATTGTTTGGCTGCTTAATAAAAACAAAGAGGTTATTATTGTTTCATCTGGAGCTATTGCACTTGGAAGAGGACAGTTAAACCTTAAAGATGATTTAACCCTTAATGAATCTCAAGCAGTTGCAGCTAGAGGCCAAATAGAGCTTATGACTGCTTGGAAGAATGAATTTAAAAAACATAAATTACAAGTTGCTCAAATTTTATTATCACCATCTGATGCAGAAAACAAAAAATCATCTAAAAATGCTATAGCTACAATTGAAAATCTAATAAGTTTTAATTGTATTCCCATAATTAATGAGAACGATACAACCTCAACTGATGAAATAAAGTTTGGAGATAATGATATTCTTGCATCTAAAATATCCAAACTCATTAAAGCAGATCATCTAATCCTTTTATCTAATGTTGATGGTCTTTATAAAGAACCGCCAAAAAATAAAAAAAATGATGTACTTGTATCTGAGATTTTATTTATTAATAAATCTATTAGAAATATGGCTGGAACCGCATCAAGACTTGGCAAAGGCGGAATGATTTCAAAAATTAAAGCTGCAGAGATATGTATGAAATCAAAATGTTCAGTTATTATCACTTCTGGATTAAAAAAGGACCCTATTAAAAGCCTTGCTAGAAAAACTACTAAATCAACAAGATTCATATCTAAATAATGATTTCCTTTATAGATAAAATTAATCAGATAGGCCTTCAAGCTAAAGAAGCATCAAAAATCTTGGCTAAAATTCCAGCTAATAAAAAAAATGAAGCTCTATTGGCTATGGCTGATCACATCCTAAATGACAAAGAGTTAATCTTAGAAGCAAATAAAATAGATATAGAACAAGCAAAAGCAAAGGGTTTATCAGAATCATTTGTCGATAGATTGGAACTTAATGAGGAAAGACTTGAATCAATTTCAGCAACTCTTAGAGAAATTGAAAACTTTAAAGACCCTATTGGAAGGGTTTTAGATTCTTGGACAAGGCCAAATGGATTGAATATATCAAGGGTATCTACTCCTCTTGGAACCATTGGAGTCATTTATGAAAGTAGGCCCAATGTTACAGCAGACGCAGGAGCGTTATGTCTTAAATCAGGTAATGCCTCTATCTTGAGAGGAGGTTCTGATAGTATTAATTCTTGCATAGCAATTCATGACAGTATGATAAAAGGACTCAATGATGCTGGTATCACTGAGCACGCAATTCAAATTATTGAGGATACAAATAGAGAAGCTGTAAATATGATGTTACAGGGAATTAACAAATCTATTGATGTTATTGTTCCTAGAGGTGGTAAGAGCTTAGTTGCTCAGATTGAAAAAGAAGCCAAGGTTCCAGTATTTGCTCATCTAGAAGGTATTTGTCATATATATATTGATAAAGATGCTGATCTAGAAAAAACTATAAATGTTTGTGTAAACGCAAAAATGAGAAGGCCAGGTATATGCGGTGCCGTAGAAACTATCTTAGTTCACTCAGAAATTGCAATGACGTGTTTGCCAGACTTAATTAATGCATTATCAGCAAGAGCTTGTGAAATAAGGGGATGCAAAGAAACTCAACAATATTCTGAGAATGTTTTAGCTGCAAGTGATGAAGATTGGAGAACAGAATATTTATTACCAATTGTTAGTATTAAGATCGTTAAAGATTATGAAGAAGCTATTGAACATATAGAAACTTTCTCATCAGGCCATACCGAATCTATACTGACTGAAAATTTAAATACAGCAGCACAATTTCAAAAAGATTTAGATAGTGCCATTGTAATGCACAATGTCTCAACTCAGTTTGCAGATGGTGGTGAGTTTGGTCTGGGTGGTGAAATTGGAATTGCAACTGGAAAATTTCATGCAAGAGGCCCTGTTGGAGTTGATCAATTAACTAGTTTTAAATATCTTGTAAATGGTAATGGTCATACAAGACCTTAACCATCCATAAATATAACTATCATAAATAATTCTCTTATTTGTAATAAAACTACAAATATATAGTCTTAAATATCCTTTAGAATTAGCATAAAATAAAATCATTGACAATTTCAAGGTTAAAAAACATTATTCACTACATAAGTATTGCTTGTTCACAAAATAGTTTATTTATTCTCCCCTATTAGAATGACTAACTAACTCCTCTCCAAGAACTGAATAAGCAATACTACCTTTTTACTGCTTTGACTTCTAAGTACGCCCAGTAAATAACTTTAACTTTTTATATGGTAGAGTGTTTATATGAGCAAAAATTATTTCTTAACCCCACTTTTTTTATCAACAATACTTGTATCCTGCGGTGGCGGTGGTGGCGGTGGTGGCGGTGAATCAAATGGTTCTTCTGGTGGTGGATATGGTACACCTACCAATGCTGCTCCAACAATTAATAATACAGATATGAATATTTCAGTGCAGGAGAATCAAACTTCGGCATTCACTGTAAATGCTTCAGATTCTAATGGAGATACCCTAGCGTATAGTTTGTCTGGAGATGATTCATCTTTACTAAGTATTTCAACTGCAGGTTTAGTAACTTTTAATACCGCTCCAGATTATGAAGATCCTAGTGATGCAGATACTAACAACATCTACAAAATTACAGCTTCGGTTTCGGATGGTAGCTTAAATGCAACAAAAAATTTTGAAGTTACAGTGACTAACGATACAGCCGATGATGTTACAACAAGCAATTTTGATGGAGTCTTGATTAGAGATGGCTACATCCAATCTGCAACAGTTTGCATGCCAGTTACCGATGCAGATGGGGATGACACTTGTGAAGGCGCAACCTATTTAACCACAACTAATGCTGATGGATCATTCTCATTAGACATAGATGATAATATTACCGCCACTATTAAATTATTAGCTGAGGATGGTTTTAATCCCATTACTAATGATGAAGATTCATTCACTATGGGATTAATTGATCCCTCAGCTGAACAAAATCTTGTTATTTCACCATTGAGTACGATGCTTTATGTTGATGATAGATTCTCTTATGAATCTATAAAAGAAAAGCTTGGCGTTGACTCAAACTTTATGATTCGCACTGTCGATCCGTATATGAGCGTTAGCAGCGCTGCATCAAATAAAGCGGCCTTAGTAAATACTCAACTACTAATGATGTATGAAACACTTAGTGTTCTGCAAACTCAGTCAGGTGCTTCAAATTTAACAGCTGTTACCACAGTTAATAATGCTATTTTTGAACGTGATGCTGCAACTGAAACGTCTCTTGGCGATACGACCCTAGTAAGAGACGTTCTACTAAACCTTAATTTACCAAACTATACAGTTACAAATGAACAACTAGAAAACTTGTCAGGGAGTTTTTCTTCATTTTTACAGAAGGTTTATGTAGATTCAAATAACGAGCAGGCATACTTCTCTATGACAGCAAGAGATCATGTTGCTCCTCTTCTTAAAGGTATTTTAGATGACACAGCCGATAGCAGTGAAATTGATCAAATCATTTTTAATACCTTGCAATGGATTTCAGATAAAAGTTCAAGAACAAATCTTACAGATGTTGAAGACTTTAGAACAACCTCCTATACCATTGGAAATAGTGGCTCTGCATACTATACAGTTGATGGAGTTAATGCTGATTCAACTGCCTTAATAATATATGCAAGAGTTGGAGATACCATAGTCTTTGAACCAACCACAAATAGTGTTTTTACTGCACATCCATTTGAAATATCTACTGCTCAAAATGATACTGCTGGTAATAACAATATTGGTTCAAGCGAAGGATGGAGCCAGTCAAATAACACTCTTACAGTAACAGCAGATACCCCGACAATTCTATATCCTCATTGCGGTGTTCATTCTGGTATGTACACTAATGGAAAAATAGAAATCGTGACAACATTTGATCAATCGAAAATAGATATTAATCAAGCTTCTAGTGCATTAGAGGTAAATGGAACTGTTTCTGTAGGTCCATATAAAGGTGCCTCAGGATTTACACATAAAGTCTATTTAAGAACTGCTGATGCTGGAGATAGTCAACATGCACATGAGTTTAATGAATATCCAGGAATTACCTTTTATATGCCTCCTGCACAAGGCTACCATGGACAAAGTACAAGTTCTGGAGAGCCTAGATTTAAAACTAAGTCGCATTATTAAATAGCTTTAATACTTGTATTAGGTCTATGAACCATAAACTATTAAGCTAATATAATATTACTTGTTTCTGATTAGGGTATGAGAGATACAAATAAGAACAAACTAAGAAGGCTCGCTAGCGCTAAACCTTATTAAATTCTTAGCAAGTTTTTTTGCATATCTTTTAAAAACTTTTAAGGCTTTATTTAAATCTTTCTGAATCTCCTCTTCAGCTAAAGAATAGCCATCCCAATACGAAATTCTATAACCATAATCTTTCTCGACAATTTCTATTGAAGCAGAATCTATATTTATAGCATCACTATGTCTAATGCTTACTGAATTATCTGCCAAATGAATATATGTATTGGGAATATTTGAGAAAATAGATTTAAATAAATTTTCAATTCTAATGCTGCTATTTTTTATATTTGTGTTGATCATATGAATGATGTCTTCCAACTCCAAATTCTCTTAAGCCAATATGTTTTGTTTTTCTTCCCTTTGCTCTTTTTCGCCATAAAACATAACTATTTTTCTTCAAATTATCTCTCATTAAATCTTCAACTTGATTTTGATTTAAGCCATAAGTAGCCTCTATGGCATCAAAGGGAGTTCTGTCTTCCCATGCCATTTCAATAATTCTAGATATGTCTTCTTGCTTCAAGATTGTAACTTAGAGATCTGATTCTCAAGTTCTGAGATTCGTCTTTTGAGAGGCTCAAGCTCTTCTTTTTTAATAAAACCTGCTTCTTTCATAAATTTTTCAAGAGCTGGTTTCATCATTTTCTCCATATTTTTTGCGTCTTTCATCATGCTGAATGGGTTCATTTTTTCTCCTAAATATTCATGTATTATATATAAACATCGAATCGTGTGGATTTACCTTTAATTTGATAATTAAATTTATTATCTAATAAGTCTGATTTGATAGGTCTTTTCAAGACTATTTTTTTGTAATTATTCTCTTTAAATTCAAAAAATATATTATCTCCACAATCTTCGATCATTTCAATTTGTAGAATGTCTTTTATGAGAGCAATATTTCCTGATCTTAGGATATTCTTCTTTGGTTCTGGATACATAGGATCTAAATAAATAACATCAACGTTTTTATAATCTTTATAGCATTCTGCAGAATTTCCATTTATTAATTTAAGATTTTCTATAAATGGTAATTGATCTCTTGCTCTCTTAAGCGCGTCAGAAATTAGTAAAAAAAGAATCTTGCTTTGCTCGCATGCAATTACTCTATGACCTAAGGCTAAGAAAATAAGAGTATCAGAAAGCAGTCCAGCTGTTCCGTCAAAAATACTAAGTGGCCCATTATTTCTTCCAAGTGTTTTTTTAAGTAATTTTTCATGATCGGATCTTTTAAGCCTCCATCCCATAGAGCCTTTTAGAAAATCTACATGTAAAGATTTAGAATTATCAGAATTAAAAATGAAATTTAAGCCATTCTGTTTGAAAATAAAAAAAGGTTCATTGATAGGTATTTTAGTAACTACATTTAAATCAAAGCTTTCTTGAATATTATTGACCTTGTTTTCATTGCTTGAACAATCAAGGAAAATACTTAGGGTCATATTAAAAGCAATAGAATACATCCCAAAATAATTCTATAGATGACAAATGGATACATACCAATTCTATCAACAAAAATAAGGAAATATTTTATTGTTAAAAAAGCAACAACACATGAAGTAATCAAGCCAATAAACAAAGAAACAAAATTAAATGAATAACTTGATGTGCTTATCTCGATAAGCAAAAAAACTAACGCCCCAAAAATTGTTGGGATACTTAATAAAAAGGCGAATTTAGAGGCATCTTTTAAACTTAAACCTATGAACAATGCTGCTGTCATTGCAGTTCCAGATCTTGAAGCTCCAGGTAAGAGTGCAAAAACCTGAAACAATCCAATAAACAAAGCTCCTATGATACTAAGCTCAACTAATGTTTTACTAACAGAGCTATACAGGTATGCAATAAATAAGAATCCTGCAAATATTAAGTTCATATAAGCAATACTGCTAATGTTAGTTCTATTGATATTGATTAAATCAGAGCCAAAGAACCCAGCTAAAACAATAGGTATGGTTGCAATGATTAACAATAAAGCCAACCCTCTTTCCTCTGCAAGCGAACTATTGCTTTGAAATAAAGATTTTGTCATAGCCAAGATGTCGTCACGGAAGTAGTAAATAACAGCAAGCAAAGTTCCAACATGAACTGAAATATCAAAAGCTAGCCCAAGATCATTTGAGCCAAATACTAAGGATGGAAACAATAAATGTGCTGAGCTTGATATTGGTAAAAACTCAGTTAATCCTTGAATAATGCCTAGTATAAAACTTAAAAATAAATCACTCATGAATCTTTTTATATTGAGTTTCTTCTGTGTATGTTGGATTTGCATCTTTAGGCTCAAAAAAATCAGCCTTCATGCCTGAATCTATAAATTTTTGATGAGCTTTTTTTGCAATTAAGTCAGATGAAATATCCTTTATATCCTCGACATCTACAATTATCAAAGGTTTATTAAGTGCTGAAGAAATGCCTTTCAAGAAAGATGCAACACTTCTTGT
This sequence comes from uncultured SAR86 cluster bacterium, assembly GCA_964276145.1. Lineage (GTDB taxonomy): Bacteria > Pseudomonadota > Gammaproteobacteria > Magnimaribacterales > D2472 > SCGC-AAA076-P13. Next base: position 201,033 of record CAXYDN010000007.1, read on the forward strand.
AGCAGTATATGAACCCTCATCATTAGCATATGCAAAAATATCAATATCATCCATAGAAAAGAAAGAATCTAAGCCAATTGCCGATAACATTTCTAACCAATTGGGTCGATCTTTCCTATCATGGTTAATTGAGTACTGAAGAACATCGTCTTTTAAGACAACGCATAATGAAGTTGTGTTACCAGAACTTTGAATAGCCAGAATATTCATGAAATTTAAATTTGACTAGATATCAATTCAAAAACTTCGTCTACAGTTTTGCTGCCATCAACCTTTATATATTTTAAATTACTGGAGTTTGATTGATTAATATAAAATTCTGATAAAGGCTTTGTTTGATCATGATATACGCTCAATCTTTTGATAACTGTATCTGGTTTGTCATCTTCTCTTTGAATTAAAGGCTCTCCTGTTTCATCATCAATGCCTTCTACTTTTGGAGGATTGTATTCGATGTGATAATTCTTACCCGAGCCAGGATGCACTCTTCTCCCAGACATCCTATTAACAATTACCTCATCATCTACATGAATTTCAATTACATGAGTAAATTGTATTCCCATGCTTTGCAGTTCTGAGGCTTGGCCTAAAGTTCTTGGTACACCATCAAATAAAGAACCATTTATACAGTCTGGTTTTGTTAGCCTATCTTCAATTAATGAACCGATAATTTCATCAGAAACAAGTCCGCCTGTATCAAGAATATTTGATACTTTTTTGCCAAAATCGCTACCCGAAGCAACTGCTTCTCTTAGCATATCACCGGTGCTAATTTTTGGAATATTGCAAAGACTGCATATTAAATCTGCCTGTGTTCCCTTCCCAGCTCCTGGAGGACCTAATAAAATAATGTTTTTCATATCTCTAATATAGCAAATGCTATTGCGTGCTCACTTTCGTCTGCAAGACTAACATGAGTTTTTGTTATACCCAAGTTTATAATAGTTTTTTTTACATCCCCTAACGGATTAAAGTATGGCTTACCTTTTTCGTCCCTTAGAATCTCAAGTTCTTTAAATAAAATTGGTTTTCTTATCCCGGTTCCAAAGGCTTTTGATAGAGCTTCCTTGCAAGCAAATTGTTTTGCTAGATAAGCAATGAATTTATTTACATCATAGGATGCGGATATCTTTAATTCATTAGCTGACAATATCTTTTCAGAGAATGATTTAAGTGAATCCATCTTCTTGATCCTTGATATATTTACAATATCTGTGCCAATGCCATAAATCATTACTGAATCCTCTTAAAAATATCTCTACTAGATAAATCTCTTCCATCAAGACAAAAATGAATAGCTTCTTGAGTAATGTGTTTTAAATGTTTTTTTGAAACCTTTGCTAAATCCCTAATTCTTATATTGATAATATCTTTTCCAGAAAAATTTGAACTATCTGATTCTCTAAATCCTCTTTGAGGAATAAAAGAATAATTTTTATCAGGATCTATTTGCTCATTTTTATCGATATCACTTTCAAAATCCAACCCATATCCAAGCATATCTAATAAATCTAATTCAAAATGCCTCAAAGTAAACTCAATATCATCTCCACTATGAATCTTGGTTAAAAAGTCTTCATATAGATTGAATAGGTCTTCTTGGGATGCATCTTTTGGTAATAATCGTATAAGTAATTCATTGATGTACAAAAGGCTATAGCTAGTTTTTGATAGACTATTTGTAGATTGAGAAAAATCTCTATCAATATTGGTTAATGTTTTTAATTCAGATCTTCCTGAATAAGTAATTTTTAATTTTGTAAAAGGAGCAAGATAACCAAAGAATTTAGATTTAGGTTTTTTTGCGCCCTTTGCGATTAAAGACATTTTTCCATTAGTTCTTGTAAATACATCCACTATAAGACTGGTTTCACCATGGGCTCGTTGATGAAGAAGAAAGCAATCATCCCATTCGTTATGTTTCATAGCTCCCACCCACTCCAAGGCTTTGAATATAATCAGAATCGGTATTCCAATTTTTCTTTACTTTTACCCAAGTCTTTAAGAAAACTTTCTTTCTGAAGTAGTCCTCAAGTTCCAATCGAGCTTGTTGGCCAATTTTCTTCAGAGTTCCTCCACCTTTACCTATAACAATTTGTTTTTGGCTATCTCTAACAACATAAATAACTGCATGAATTTTAATAATCTCATCCTCATCCTCAAGAAGCTCAACTTGAACGAAAGTATCATGAGGCAATTCATCACCCAGCATCCTAATAATTTTTTCTCGAATAAGTTCCGAAATCATGAAGGTATCTTTATGAGAATTTTGAATATCTTCTTCGCCATAGATATGGTCATTTTCTGGGAGATATTTCTTAATTAAATGCTCTAATTCTTTTATACCTTCATTATTAATTGCAGATATTGGAATAATATCCAAAAAAGAATATTCCTCTGCAAGTCTTCCAATCATTGGTAATAATTTATTTTTATCTGAAATTTGATCAACCTTATTTACTACACATATGACTTTTGAATTTGCCTCTTTCAGCTTTTTGAGTACTGATAGATCTTCATCGTCTAAGGTTAGTCTTTGTACTACAAATAAAATAATATCTGAGTCTTCGATTAGACTCTCTGCAGATCGATTCAATACCTTATTCATGACCTTAGGTGATTTAATATGCATTCCAGGAGTGTCAGCAAAAATCATTTGTTTATCATTTTCTGTTTTTATACCTAGGATATTGTTTCGAGTTGTTTGCGATTTACGTGAGGTTATCGAAATCTTTTTTCCCAAGATATGATTGAGAATAGTTGATTTACCTACATTAGGTTTTCCAATAATAGATATGTATCCGCAGTATGTTTTATTCATCTATTTTTTTATATGAGCTAGTACTTTCATTGCTACATTTGTTTCAGCTACCCTTTTAGATGGGCCTGTTGATTCAAAGCTTATGCCTTCATAGGCTACAATACATGAAAAAAGTCCTCCACCCGCATCCTCAATAATGTATTTAGGTAAATCGTATTTCATCGACTGAAGTAATTCTTGTAATTCAGTTTTAGCGTCTTTAAAAGTCATATCTTCTGATAATGCTAATAAATTTTTATTAAAAATATTCAATATAACTTCGTTTGCATGCTCCCAACCACCATCAATAAAGATTGCTCCAATAATCGCTTCAAAAGCATCTTCTAAAATAGAGTTTTTTCTATCTTTTGACAGATTTGCAGTTCCTTTTGATAGCTTAATGTAATCACCAAGAGCAAACTCTTCAGCTTTAATAATAAGTGTCTCAGCCTTTACTAGATATGCTCTCATTCTTGTTAAAAGACCTTCTTTTTCATTTGTAAATCTTTTAAAAAGATATTGAGAGATGGCGGAGTTTAGTATGGAATCCCCTAGATATTCTAATCTTTCATTATTATTAGAGTTGCTATAACTTTTATGAGTTAAGGCCAGCTCTAAAAGCTCTATATTTTTAAACTTATAGTTTAGTTGGTGTTGTAATTCCTTGTAATCCATTAATTGATCTTACCAACTCGAGAGAAATAAGGCAGGCAAGTCCAACATTCCCAAGTCATAAATAAATAACTAGCTTGTCCGAAAAAATTCTCTCTTGGGACAAAGCCAACATCTTTGGTACTGTCATTTGAATTATCTCTATTATCACCCATGACAAAATAATGACCAGGCGGAACTTCCCATTCTGATGGATATTGAATATTTTCATTTCGAATATTTCTTGTAAGGTATTTTGTACCTCCATGCTCTTCATAAAAGAAATCAATCACCACATCTTTTTCTTTCGTCGTAATCTTACCTGAGATATCACGGTATCTTTTTGTAATAGTGCTTTTTTCAGTCTTATAGAATGTTTTTTTAATAAGCTCTCCATTTACATATACTTGCTTATTGATAATTCTAACTTTATCTCCTGGTTCGCCAATTAATCTTTTTACATACGGAACCGGATTATGTTTAGGTACAAAAACAACAACATCTCCATACTTTGGATCATTATTAACTATTGATGGTGGTGCAATTCTATTTATTTTATATCCATAAGAGTTCTTATCTACCAATAAAAAATCACCAACCTTTAATCCAGGCATCATAGAGCCTGATGGGATTTGATATGGCTCATAAATAAATGTTCTTAAAACAAATATTAAAAATATAGGAATAAAATATCCTCTTGAAGAAGAAATAATTGTTTGATTGCTAATAATTATTCCAACGATTAAAACTATTAATGAGATAATAGATGCAACTAAGAGAACAATACTTAAATCTCCTGCATTTATAAAAATGCTATACAGCATCATCAAACCAAATATAGTCGATAAAAATGATATATTTTTTATAACGAAATTTTCTTCTAAGCTTTCATCAATCTCACTCTTAATCCAAAATCCAAGAATTATTGCCATTCCTAAAATTGAAGATATAAATAAAGGATCTGTAATCAAGTTATTCTCCTGATTTAAAATAGTTTAAAAAAGCGTCTTGAGGAATAGATACTTTACCAAATTGCTTCATTTTCTTTTTTCCATCTTTCTGCTTCTCTAAAAGCTTTTTCTTTCTTGAGATATCTCCACCATAGCACTTTGCAGTAACATTCTTTCTTAATGCCTTTACAGTTTCTCTTGAAATAATTTTAGAACCGAGTGCAACTTGAATTGGAACATCAAACATTTGACGTGGTATTAATTTTTGAAGATTTGCAGCTATCTCTCTAGCTTTTTGCGTTGAAAAAGATTTATGTACAATCATTGATAATGCATCAATCTTTTGATTGTTTATCAGAATATCTATTTTTGTAAGATCTGATTTAAAAAAGCCAATCAAAGAATATTCAATAGAAGCAAATCCTTTTGTTGATGATTTAATTTGATCAAAGAAATCAACTATGACTGAGGACAAAGGCATTTCAAAAACTATAGATACTTGATTGCCAAAATAAGTCATATCTTTTTGTGTTCCCCTTTTTCCAGTACATAAAGTAATTACATTTCCCACATATTCGTTTGGTGTGAGGATAGTAGTATTAACGATAGGCTCTCTTATCTCTTCGATATCATTTGGTGCTGGTAATTGAGAGGGATTGTCAATTTTAATAACCTCTCCATCTGTCTTTAGAACTTCATATTCAACTGAGGGTGCTGTGGAGATAAGATCTAAATCGTACTCCCTTTCTAATCTTTCTCTAATGACTTCCATGTGAAGAGTTCCTAAAAAACCACATCTAAAGCCAAAACCAAGAGCATCTGAAACCTCTGGCTCATATATTAAAGATGAGTCATTGAGTATTAATTTTGATAAAGCATCTCTGAATCTTTCATAGTCATCTGAATTTACTGTAAACATTGAGGCAAATACTTTAGGATTTACTTTTTTAAAGCCAGGTAGCGGATCGGTAGATTCGTCATTAGCCTCTAAAATGGTATCTCCAACAGGAGCACCTTTAATATTTTTAATTCCTGCAACCAAATACCCTACTTCTCCAGCAGATAAAGAATCTTTTTTAATTTTTTTTGGAGAAAAGATGCCTATCTCATCAACATTATGGGTTTGACCTGTTGAGTGTATCTTAAATTTTTGTCCTGTTTTAATTGTCCCATTTTTAATTCTTATCAACGAAACAACGCCAAGATATGAATCAAACCATGAGTCAACGATTAATGCTTGTAATGGCTTGGTTGGACTTCCGCTTGGAGATGGAATGCCCATCACAAGACTATCAAGCAATTCCTCAATGCCTACTCCTGTTTTGGCACTCACCAAAGGTGCAGAGGTAGCATTTATACCAATCATATCTTCAATTTCTTTTTTTACTCTTTCAGGCTCGGATTGAGGTAAATCAATTTTATTTATTACAGGTACTACTTCTAGATCTTGATCAACAGCTGTATAGCAATTTGCTAATGTCTGAGCTTCAACACCTTGAGAGCCATCTACAACCAACAACGCACCCTCACATGCTGATAATGATCTTGAAACCTCATATGAAAAATCAACGTGACCGGGCGTATCGATGAAATTTAACTGGTAAGTTTCGTTATTTTTTGTGTATTCAAGAGTTACAGCTTGAGCTTTAATTGTAATGCCTCTCTCGCGCTCAATATCCATAGAATCAAGGATTTGCTCTGACATTTCTCTTGCAGAAAGACCTCCACAAAACTCTATCAATCTATCAGACAAAGTAGATTTTCCATGGTCAATATGGGCTATAACAGAGAAGTTTCTAATGTTTTTCATAAGATGCAGCTATTTTACAGCCAATACTGTAAATATAGGAGTAAATAGACTATTTTATCTACTAATTAATTGTGATTGATCTAATTATTCGACTTCCATTTCTATTAAGATGCAATGCGATCTTATTGCCAGAAGTAAAGTAATCTAAAGCTTCTTCATATGACTCTACGTCAATGATGTCATATTTTTTACCCTTATATTGAATCATAGTAATCAAGTCGCCCTTTGAAACCTTTCCTGCAGCTGGTGATCCTGGGTTCACTCTTGAAACTATAACTCCATCTGGAAGATTAGACATAGATGGATTGTCTCTATCTATTTCAGCAACCTTAATTCCAATGGGGTCTGAAGAATTTTGTGATTTTGCAGGTACAAAAGATTCATTATTTACAGGTAGCTCACCAAGTGTGAACTTTAGTTTAATTTCTTTTCCATCCCTAATGACTTTACCAATTGCTTTGGTTTGCGGCTGTATCTGACCTACAACATGAGGCAAGTCAGAGCTAAACTTAATTTCTTTATTATCAAATTCAATAATGACATCACCAGGCATAAGTCCGGCCTTGTCAGCAGATTCACCCTCTTCAACATCATTGATAAGAGCTCCATAAGGTTTTTTCATACCTAAAGCATCAGCAAGATCGCTATCAACCTCGCTCATTCTTACTCCAAGATAACCTCTAGAGACTTCTCCTTTATCAATAATTTGATTTGCAACGTCAACGGCGACATTAATTGGGATTGCAAAAGCCAAACCTTGGTATCCACCGCTTCGAGAATAAATTTGTGAATTAATTCCTACCACCTTTCCATCTAAATCAAATAAAGGACCTCCAGAATTTCCAGGATTTATTGCAACATCTGTTTGTAAAAATGGTACATAGTTTCCAATATTGTTGTTTTGTATACTTCTTCCTTTGGCGCTAACAATTCCTGCTGTTACTGAGAAATCAAAGCTAAAAGGTGAGCCAATTGCAACAACCCAATCTCCAACTTTTAAATCATCACTGTTTCCTGTGTTTACTTGAGGAAGATTATTTCCTTCCACTTTAAGTAAAGCTAAGTCCGATAAAGGATCAACGCCGACAATTTCTGCAATAAATTCTCTTCTATCAGAAAGAGAAACAATGACTTCTGTAGCATCCTCTACAACATGAAAATTAGTTAAAATATAGTTATCTTTTAATATAAAGCCTGAGCCGTATGATACTGATTCTCTTTTTTGCTGTGGCATTTCCCTATATTGTCTAGGTATACCAAATCTCTCTAGCATCTCATCTGGTATTCCCCCATATCCATATGCTTGTCTTTGAGTTATTTCTTTTTTTGAGGTTATGTTAACTACTGCTGGAGCTGTATTCTCAACTAATTCAGAGATATTTTGTGGCAAAGCAGAAGCATAGATATTTGTAATAAAAAATATACTTGAGAGAAATATAGTTAATGTTTTTTTTGTTGATTTCATTTTTGCTGTTTAATTTAATTTAAATTAGTAATAGAGTTGGCAACATCTATAGCGGATTGACTATCGATATTTCCATATATGGTCACAACTCTTCCATCAGTTAAAGGGACAACATATATCATTTTGTTACCATGCTGCCAGTATCTTACTTTATTAATGCCTAAATTCTTTTTTTCAATACGTAATAAAAAGTTTTTATTTCCTTTGTTGAACATTCTTCCATTAGAACTCATCCTATTATAACCAACATTCCTTAAATCAATGTCAAAGGGCGTACTATTATCAATATCTGGATTGTTTATAACGTGCATTACATGGTCTACAAGATTTTCTTCAGCTTTAGAAACAATTTCTTTTGCTTCCTTGCTGTTCATAGCTATATTTAATTGATTTTTTGCTGAAATATCTTCACCCATTCTAGAAAAATCAAACTGATTTATTGCAAATAAGGTAAGCAATACAGTAGCTGCTGCTGTGATTGAATTTGAAAACCAAAAACTATAATTTCTAACCTTACTGTTTGTTTTTATTGATTGAACATTATTTAAATTATTGATGGATGAGCTCATCAAAGCATAAGTAGATAATTTTTTTTGAAGATTAGTATCCTTATCAAGCATGCTAAGAACTTCATCAATTTCATTAGCATCTAGCTCTCCATCATACAGTGCTGATAATTTTTCATCGATATTATTATTCATCGGCTAGCTCCTCTGATATAAAATTAAGAATATTTTCACGAGCACGAAAAATTCTAGACCTAACTGTTCCAATTGGAGTATCAGTTATTAAAGATATTTCTTCATAACTTTTGCCCTCAGACTCCCTAAGTGTGAATGCTGTTTTCAAAGATTCTGGGAGTTGGTCAACAAATGAACTTATTTTTCTTAGTGATTGATCGTGCATTAAATCTGATTCTGGATTCGTAAAGGTAGCAAACTCAATCTCAAGATCTGTAGAAGAAATATTTAGTTTATCTTTTTTTGATGCAGAACTAACAAAATGGTTCTTAGCAAGATTGATTGCAATTCTATATACCCAAGTAAAAAAAGCACTATCACCTCTGAATGTACTAATTTGCTGCCAAACCTTTACAAAGGTCTGTTGAGCTAGGTCTTCAGAGTCCTCTTTTGATTTTGTGTAAGAGTATAAAGAGGCATAAACCCTTGGATAGTATTTAGTCATTAAAAAATTAAATGCTCCTTCATGCCCACTTTGAGCTTTCTCAATTAGCAAGGAATCATCATTATTTGAGTTATTGATCATATATAAATGCTTCCTTTAATTATCTGACAAATAAAAAGATTAAAAGTTTCCTTGATGAGTAAAATTTTTTAAATGGGTATCAATAAAGATTTCATGCGTCTCAATGCCAATAGTTTCACCTTTAAAAATATAATCAAATAGCTTTTGATCATCATAATCAAGAATTGCATCGAAGATTTGAATATCTTCATGCTTCATTGAATCTAATTTTTTTTGGGAAAACTCTCTCAGAAGAAGGTCAATTTCTCTCATACCCCTTCTGCATTTCCAATGTATTCTGTTTATTTCTTGGTTCATTAGTTAAAATAAGTTATTAATTAAATAATTTTACAAGAAAATAGACATTCAAAAAAAATTAATATCATTTGGCTCGATTTATTTAGATACTTTAAAAGTTATTGAGATCATTGGAAATGAAGAAAAAGTTAAAAATTTTCTTCAAGGTCAGATAACATCTGATATCAATTTGGTTTCTAGTGAAACCTTTCATCTTTCCTCAATATGCAATCAAAAAGGCTTGGTAATGGCTGGATTTTTAATTTGCAAATTTAATAATGAATTTAAAATCATAATTAATAACGAGCTTGTTGATACTTTCATAAAAGAATTGATGCCATTTGCTAAATTCTTTGGAGTAACTTTCCTTGAAACAAAAAATCATGTTTGTGCATCTATTGAATCCAAGCCATTTAGTAAAAGCGTCTTTTTAAAAAACAAGGATTTTGCACTATCTGTAAAAATACATGACAAGGTGAAAGATATTTCTGATTCCATTTCATGGAAGGGATGGTCTATAGCTAATATGCTATTAGGTAATTTTTATCTATCAAAAAATGATATTGGTAAATATAGGCCTTTAGAAATAAATTATGACAAGCAGCGAGTTTCATTTGATAAAGGTTGTTTTAGAGGCCAAGAAATAGTTGCAAGAATGAAATATCTTGGTGTTGATAGAAGAAAGTTTTGCACTATTATTTCAAAAAATGAAATTCAAGAAAATAAAGATTTAAAAATGTTATGTGAGCCATTGAGGCTTCAAGATAACTTTGTTTGTCTGTGTATAATTAAAAAAGATTTTCTAGAAATTTTTAAACGGGAAAATCCATCTATTACTATTATTTAGTTTTACCATTTTATGGGACTCTTGTTCATATTTAATAGTATATTGTTTGTTTTTGAAAAGTGCTTACATCCAAAAAACCCTTTATAAGATGAAAGAGGAGATGGATGAGCAGATTTAAGAACATGGTTAACTTCTTTATTTATGAGTTTTTCTTTTTTTGCTGAACTATTTCCCCATAGAAGAAAAATAATATCTGTTTTATTGTTGAGGGTTGCGATAATAGAATCTACTAATAGACTCCAGCCAATATTGGCATGAGATCCTGGCATTGAATCTATTACACTAAGAGAAGTATTTAAAAGAAGAACTCCTTGTTTGGCCCACTCTTCTAAATTACCAGAGTTATAAAAACAAGTACCTATATCAGCATTAATTTCTTTATAAATATTTTGTAATGATGGAGGAATTTTATGCCCTTTATTCACAGCAAATGCTAGACCGTTTGCAACACCTTTTTGATGATATGGATCTTGACCAAATATAACAACTTTTGTCTTGTGATAACTACATAAATGAAAAGCATTAAAAATATTATCTATGACTGGATATACAGAATGGCCAAGACGTATGTCAGAGTATATATGCTCTAATGGGGAATAAATATCCTGACAAAGTTTTATCTTTTTTAGCTCTTGCTCCCAATTATTTGGAAGTTTAATCATAGATGTAAATTTGTGCATATTTCATGTAAATCTTATCCACAGAAACTGTGGATAAAGTTATGGATAACTTTATTTTTACTATAATAAAGCTTGCAGTATAAAGGTTTTCTTAAAGTTGAGCAAAAATTATACAGATATTAAAAAAAACACCGTATATCAGTAAGATAAATAAATATTATAGATAATTCAAATTTTAACGATTAAAATATAGGTAACAGCATTTACCATTGTTTTACACTGTTGACAAGTATAAAAATATGTTAATTGTTTACAAAATAAAATGTGACATAAGTTGCGGTAATAATTATAGAATTACGTGTATTTATTGCACAGCCTTACACTTATAACATGATTAATATTTTCAATATTTTCAATCAGTTCTTCCGATGGCTCGTCCTCTAAATCAATTAAATTAATACCAACAGCATCTCTACTCTTATGGGTCATATCCGCTATATTAATATTTTTATAACCAATTTCATCTGTAATTTTACCAATCATTCCAGGTTCATTTTGATTGATAATGACCATCCTATATTTTGTCTTTCTTCCTAACTTTATAGAAGGAAAATTAACTGAATTTACTATTACCCCATCATTAAGAAAGTTAGAGATTTGTTCAGCTGCCATAACTGCACAATTCACCTCTGCTTCTTTTGTGCTGGCTCCTAAATGAGGAAGTAGAATTACATCATGGTATTCATTAGAACGAGTTACAAGTTCAGGAGTTGGGAAGTCAGTAACAAAGTTATCAATAGTTTTTGAATCTAGGGCTTCTATTATATCTTCATTATTAACAATACCTCCCCTCGAAAGATTGATAAGTTTTGAGCCTTTTTTAAATTTTTTAAGCGTTTCTTTATTTATTAGATCCTTAGTAGCGTCAACTAGTGGGACATGGATTGAAACATAGTCAGAGTTATTTAATAAGTAATTCATTGAATCTGCTTTTTCAACATCTTTAGGTAAACGCCAAGCAGCATCAATTGAAATATATGGGTCATATCCAATGATTTTCATACCCATTATTTCTGCAGTTTGAGCAAGCAATGAGCCTATTGCACCAAGACCAATAATTCCTAGAGTTTTACCTTTAAGCTCGTTGCCTTTAAAGTTTTTTTTCTGTGATTCCATTGATTTGTTTAATTCCACAGAATTTTGTCCAGACAATGTTTTGGAATAGATGTTCCCTTGTATAATTCCTCTAGAAGATAAAAGCATTCCACAAACAACAAGCTCTTTAACAGCATTTGCATTAGCGCCAGGCGTATTAAATACAACAATCCCTTTGTCTGTTGCGTCTTTTACAGGGATATTGTTTGTGCCAGCACCAGCTCTTCCAATACATTTTAAAGATTTATTAAAATCATCATTTGAAAGATTTTGACTCCTTAAAATTAAAGAATCTGGATCTATCTCATCTATATGAAAATCGTTTCCATCTAATATATTTAAGCCATCTTCAGCTATATTATTAAAAATTTTATATGTGAACATTTGAATTATGTTTGTGATTAAACAAATGCATTATATAGAAAAAAAAATTATTATTTAAGAAATTAAGCTACTTAATATTAGATATAGTTTTCTCTAAATAATTTCTCCAAATTTTATAATCTATTTCAAAAAAGTCTTTCAAGCTATCTTGAGGTTTATATTTTTTCTCTATTTGTGATTTTATATCATTGATACTTACGCCTTCAGATATTTGTGATACAACACAAGCACCCAAAGCGGTTGATTCAATATTCTGTGGCTTAAGGATATTTACTTGGAGAGTATCTGATAATAACTGACAGAAAGTTTTGTTCGCAGTCATGCCTCCATCTATAAAGAGCGAATTTATCTCAATATTATTTTGAATAAGTAGCTCAGTTATATCTCTTGTCTGATAGCATATTGATTTAAATGCTGCTGTTATCATGTCTTTCCTTGAGGAATCCTGTGTAATACCATAGAAACCACCTCTTACATCCGAATTCCAATATGGCGCTGCAAGTCCATTAAAGGCAGGGAGAAATTGTACATTATTAGAAAACCCATTGTGATCTATGTATTTTTCACTATCAGATGCATTATTAAAAAATTCCATTTTATCTCTGAGCCATTGAATTATATTGCCACATGAATAAATACTTCCTTCAATTGCATAGTTGACTTCGTTATTTAGCGCGTATCCTACAGTTGTGAGAAGTCCTTCATCGAGTGTTATTAATTTTTCTTTGGTATTTACCATTAAGAAACAGCCGGTACCATATGTTGACTTCATATCTCCATTATTAAAACAGCTTTGCCCAACCAAGGCAGATTGTTGATCTCCAATAACACCTTTTATAGCTATATTTTGGCCACTTATTGAAAGTGTTCCATAGTCTGAATCACAAGATCTCACCTCAGGCAGCATAGATCTTGGTATATCAAATAGATTTAATAGATCTTCATCCCATTGCATATCGTTAATATTAAATAACATGGTTCTTGAGGCATTAGTTACATCTGTCAGATGTAAGCCCTCTCTGGATAATTTACTTACTAAAAAAGAATCTATTGTTCCAAATCTAAGCTTTCCTGCTTCAGCCTCCCTTCTCGCCCCATCCACGTTATCTAATATCCACTTTATTTTTGTAGCAGAAAAATATGGATCAATTACTAAGCCAGTTTTAGCCCTAACCATTTCCTCATATCCATTTTCTTTTAATGATTTACATAATTCATGAGTTCTTCTATCTTGCCAAACAATTGCAGGATAAATGGGCTCCCCTGTTTCTGCAGACCAAACAACAGTAGTTTCCCTTTGGTTTGTTATTCCACAACAAGTTATTGTTTCTGAGGTTTCTTTTAAAACTTTTTCCAGTGTCTGGTTTACTGTTTTTAAAATGTCATTTGGTTCTGCCTCAACCCAACCGTCATTTGGGTAAGATAAAGAATATTCTTCTTGAGAGTCTGTTATAAGCTCATGATTAGAACTAAATATTATTGCCCTCGAGCTTGTTGTTCCTTGATCTATAGCTAAAAAATTACTCATATTATTTCTCCATTATAAGAATTATCCACAATTTATACACTGATTGCCAACAGTTAAAAAACAGCTTACATACACTATATAGTGAAAAAAAACGTAATTGTCACAATATATAGTGTTTTTTTACTTGATTCTTTATCCACAACAAGTAATATTACATTAGCGGAACAAAAAGTAAGTGTAACTGCAGACACACAAACTTCTTCCAGAAAGTTAAATTTAAATGAACTCTTTATGAGTGGACAAGTTACGGCGAATAAATAGGGAAACTGAGAAAAAAATGGAAACAACACAACAAGAAACCAGCAAAACATTAGAAGTTCAACAGCAGACTCAAATGAATGATGTTGAAACAACCGCTCCTGGAAAGCTAAGAGTTATTAAAAGAAATGGAAAAGTGGTTGCTTTCGAAGAAGATAAAATAAAAGTTGCAATAACAAAAGCATTTCTAGCAACTGAATCAGGTAACGCAGCTGCAAGTGAAAGAATTCATAAAAAAGTTAATGTTATATCGACTGGTGTTATTGAGGTTTTTGAAAGAAGGATGCCATCAGGAGGAACACTTCATATTGAAGAAATACAAGACCAGGTTGAGCTTCAACTAATGAGAAGTGAAGAGCTCGAAGTGGCAAGAAGTTATATTCTATATAGAGCTGGAAGAACACAAGAAAGAAAAAAAGAAACACCAGAAATAGATATACCAAATAAACCTAATATAAATATTACTAAGTCGGATGGAACATCTGTGCCACTTGATATTGATAAGGTAGCTGCGTTAATAAATGATGCATGTGACGGGCTTGAGGAAGTATCAATGAATGTTGTTCTTGAAGAAGCTCTAAAAAATCTATATGACGGAGTCTCTATAGCGGATATGAGAACAAGTCTTGTGATGTCAGCAAGAACAAAGGTAGAACAGGAACCAAATTACTCATTTGTAACAGCAAGAATTCTAATGGACCAAATTAGAAGTGAAGCACTTGGGTTTCTAGGAGTTGCCGAAGAGTCAACATACGATCAGATGAAGGAATATTATCCAAAAGCATTCTTAGCATATATTGATAAAGGGATTGAGTTGGACATATTAGATCCTGGCTTAAAAACTTTTGATCTAGATAAGCTTAGCCAAGCCATTGACCACACAAGAGATAATCAGTTTACTTATCTAGGATTGCAAACACTCTATGATAGATATTTTATTCATAGCAACGATGTAAGATATGAACTACCTCAGGTATTTTTCATGAGGGTTGCAATGGGACTTGCTGTGGAGGAGGATAATAGAGAAGAAAGAGCAATAGAATTTTATAGATTGCTATCTAGCTTTGACTATATGAGCTCAACTCCAACTCTTTTTAACTCAGGAACTAAAAGACCTCAACTATCTTCTTGCTATTTGACAACTATACCAGATGACCTGGATGGCATTTTTGGAGCTATGAAAGATAATGCACTTCTTTCAAAGTGGGCTGGAGGTTTAGGAAATGATTGGACATCAGTAAGAGCAATGAACTCCTACATCAAAGGTACAAATGGAAAAAGCCAAGGTGTTGTACCTTTTCTGAAAGTGGCTAATGACACTGCTGTTGCTGTTAACCAAGGCGGCAAAAGAAAAGGAGCTATGTGCGCTTACTTAGAAACATGGCATCTAGATGTGGAAGAATTTTTAGAGCTTAGAAAAAATACAGGCGATGAAAGAAGAAGAACTCATGATATGAATACTGCTAACTGGGTACCAGATTTATTTATGAAAAGAGTTGAGGAAGACAAAAATTGGACACTCTTCTCGCCTGGAGAAGCACCAGAACTTCACGATCTTATAGGTAAGGCTTTTGAAGAGAAATATGAAGAGTATGAAAGAAAAGCTGAGGCTGGAGAAATGGATCAATTTAAATCATTGCCAGCCAAAGAACTATGGAGAAAAATGTTAACAATGTTGTTTGAAACAGGACATCCCTGGATAACATTTAAGGATTCATGCAACCTTAGATCTCCTCAACAACATGCAGGCGTTGTTCATTCTTCAAACCTTTGTACAGAAATTACTTTAAATACAAGTGCAGATGAAATTGCTGTTTGTAATCTAGGCTCAGTAAATCTTGCAAGGCATATGAAAGACGGAAAACTTGATGAAGAGAAAATAAAGCAAACTGTATCAACGGCCATAAGAATGCTTGATAACGTTATAAATATTAACTATTACTCTGTAGATACAGCAAAAAATTCTAATCTAAAGCATAGGCCTATAGGTCTGGGCATGATGGGGTTCCAGGACGCCTTATACGTTCAAGATATAGCTTATTGCAGTGATGATGCTGTCAACTTTGCTGATAGAAGTATGGAATTAATTAGCTACTACGCAATTCATGCATCAACAGAACTTGCAAAAGAAAGAGGAGCTTATGAATCCTATGAGGGGTCTCTTTGGAGCAGAGGAATCCTTCCGAAGGATTCAATAGAAATATTAGAAGAAAATAGAGGTTCAGAGTATCTAAATGTTGATAGATCAGAAACACTTGATTGGGAAACACTAAGAAAGAAAGTTATTTCAGATGGTATGAGAAATTCTAACGTTATGGCTATAGCCCCTACTGCAACCATTTCAAATATAACTGGCGTAACTCAGTCTGTTGAGCCGACTTATCAAAACCTATATGTTAAGTCCAATCTTTCAGGAGAATTTACTATTGTTAATCCACATCTGGTACATAAGCTAAAAGAGTTAAACTTATGGGATGATGTCATGATTAATGATCTTAAATATTTTGAAGGAAGCTTATCTCAGATTTCAAGAATACCTGATGAAATAAAAACTATATATTCGACAGCTTTTGAAGTAGAGCCAAGGTATATAGTTGAATCAGCAAGTAGAAGACAAAAATGGATTGATCAAGCTCAGTCGTTAAATTTGTATATAGGAAATGCTGATGGGAAAAAACTAGATATCACATACAGAATGGCATGGTATTCTGGCTTAAAAACAACTTATTACCTTAGATCTATCGCTGCAACATCAACTGAAAAGTCAACTGTTGCGCAAGGAAAACTAAATGCAGTGAGTGCGGAAGCAACTCAATCTGCACCACAGGAACTTGGAGCGCCGGCTCCTGTTCCAGATGCTTGCTCTCTGGACGATCCAGATTGTGAAGCATGTCAATAATATAGGAGAAAGAAATGTTAAATTGGGATGAATACGGAAAAGAGGAAGTAAATACAGCAGCTGTTGTTACAGCAACAAAACCTGTTATTGAAACACCTCAAGCTGCTGAACAACAACCCACTCCAGCACCTGTAAATACAGTAGCTGAAACAAAAAGTGAGAATGTGAGTATTGAAGAAGGTTCTAGAGCAAAAATTGCTAGAGAAGCTATACAAAATTTAGATGTTGCAGCAGGAGTAGAAGAGCTAGATGAAATGGCTGGATCAAGGGTTCAGGTTGATGACAAAATGATGATTAACTGTAAAGCAGATTTAAATCAACTTGTTCCATTTAAATACGACTGGGCATGGCAAAAGTACTTAGATGGCAGTGCAAATCATTGGATGCCTCAAGAGATTAATATGACTAGTGACATAGTTCTTTGGAAATCAGAAGATGGCTTAACTGAAGATGAAAGAACAATAGTAAAAAGAAACTTAGGTTTCTTTTCAACAGCTGACTCACTAGTTGCTAATAACTTAGTTTTAGCTCTATATAGATTAATAACAAATCCAGAATGTAGGCAATATATTTTAAGACAGAGCCTAGAGGAAGCGATACATACTCATGCATATCAATATTGCATAGAATCTCTTGGAATGGATGAAGGAGAGATTTTTAATATGTATAGAGAAATACCGTGCGTATCAAGAAAGGCAGCTTGGGGACTAAAATATACTCAAGAAATATCAAATCCTGAATTCAAAACAGGGACAGTGGAGACAGATAAGCAACTTCTTAAAAATCTTATTGCCTTCTATTGTGTATTGGAAGGGATTTTCTTCTATTGTGGTTTTACTCAAATATTATCAATGGGAAGAAGAAATAAAATGACTGGAACATCTGAGCAATTTCAATATATTCTCAGAGATGAGTCCATGCATGTAAATTTTGGCATCGATGTGATTAATCAAATTAAAATTGAGAATCCTCATTTGTGGGACGAAGAAATGAAGGCTGAAGCTGCACAAATGATACTTGAAGGTACTGAATTAGAAATCATGTATGCAAGAGATACCATGCCTCGAGGTGTTTTAGGAATGAATGCTGCAATGATGGAAGAATATCTTAAATTTATTGCAAATAGAAGATTGACTCAGATAGGTTTGGAAGAAGAGTTTAAAGGTGTGGGAAATCCTTTTCCTTGGATGTCTGAAATTATTGACTTGAGAAAAGAGAAGAACTTCTTTGAAACCAGAGTTACTGAGTATCAGGTAGGCGGTGCCCTTAACTGGGAGTAAATGAAAAGCTCATTAGAAAAGCCTCTCTTAAGAGGCTATTTTCATGAGTGGATGTTTTTTATTTCAATAGGTGCCTGTATACCTCTAATTATAAAAAGCACTTCATCAACAGAGCTTATATCTACCATTATTTATTCTGTAGGAATATTTATGATGTTTGGTTTTAGTGCCCTTTACCACAGGGTTAACTGGAGACCTAAAGTTCTTAAAGTGATGAGAAAGCTTGATCATCTATCGATATTTATAATGATAGCTGGCAGCTTCACTCCGATATGTCTTCTGGTGCTTCCAAAAAATCTTGGGTTCCAGCTTTTATTAATTATTTGGATTATTGCAGGAATAGGTATCGTGCAAGCAGTCATATTTACAAACATACATCGTTTACTAAGAGCATTTATTTATGTAGTTGCAGGGTATATGGCACTACCCTATCTAGCGGTCATGTCATCAGCAATGGGTCTAACTAATTTTATTTTAACAGTTGTAGGCGGAGGTATATATTCAGTTGGAGCTATTGGCTATGGATTAAAGTTTCCAAACTTTAGTCCAAAGTATTTTGGCTATCATGAGTTTTTTCATGTTCTAGTCTCAATTGCAGCGATACTACATTTTATAGTTATATATTCTATAGTTGGATAAAAGGATAGAGATAAAATTAATTATATAGAGAAACTCGATCTGCTAGAGACCTGGTTTATATAATCATTCAGATTTTCATAATCTTTTAGATCAAGCTTATTAAGTCTGACCAAGAATTGCAGTGAAGTGACCATTTGTATATCTGCATAAGTAAACCTTTCTCCTGCAATGTATTCTCTACTGGCAATAATATCGTTATAAATATCTAAAGACTTAACTGCTAATTCTCTTTGAGCAAGTCCATATTCTTGGTTTTGATTTTCCATTTGACTCATATGAGGATGTGTATGCCTAAAACCATGCATCAATGGCACCATCAACTCATAAGTCACCCTGGAGTACCACATCTCAATAGAAGCTATTTCAATCGGATTTTCTCCAAATAAATTAGGCTCTGGATACAAAGATTCTAAATATCTACATATAGCAGTTGTTTCTAGAATGATTGTATCGTCATCCAACTTCAATGCAGGAACTTTTGAGTTAGGAGCTATAACTTTATATTCTGATGTTTTATGCTCAAGCTTTCCTAAGTCTAGGTCAATAATTTTTACCTGATCTAATATGCCCTTTTCTTTTAAAAAAATTAAAACTTTGAGCGGACTAGGAGCAAGCTTGCTTGAATATAGAATCAATATTATGCCTTGTTGATTAATTCAAATATTTTTAAAGTCTGCTCACCGCCATTTTGTAGAGGTCTAGCATCATCCATATCTGAAACTTTATCCCAATTTGCAGCTATATTCTCTGGAGTCATATCTTCTGCAGTACCAAGATTAATACCCATAGTTTCATGGATAAATATTCGAGCAAAAACTCCAGCACCAGCAGCCATAACAACTCCATTAGGAGCATCTTTACTAGCAAGATATAGAACAGCAGGTGTAACATGTTCTGGCTGCATATTTTTACCAAAATCTTCAGGTATAAGACCTTCTGTCATTCTTGTGTATGCCACAGGAGTTATAGAATTGGTAAATACGTTATATTTCTGCCCTTCTAATTTAAGTGTATTCATTAATCCTACCATTGCCATTTTTGCAGATCCATAATTTGCTTGACCAAAATTACCAAACACCCCACTGGATGAACTGGTAAAAATGATTCTTCCAAATTCTTGCTCTCTCATTATAGGGTATACGGTATGAGTACAATTTAAAGTACCTTGAAAATGGACATCCATAACTGCATTAAAGCTCTCTATGGTGTCTTTATGAAAACTTTTGTCTCTTAAAATACCAGCATTATTGACAAGAATATCTATTCTTCCCCATTTTTCTTTAGCTTCATTTACCATAGCTTGAACTGCTTCTAAATCAGTAACGCTTGCACCATTTGCAATTGCCTCACCGCCCTCAGAAATAATCTGATCAACAACAGCGTTGGCAGCATCACTAGCACCACTTCCATCTACACCTCCGCCAAGATCATTAACAACTACCTTTGCGCCTCTTCTTGCAAGCCCTAATGCATGTTCTTTTCCTAGTCCGCCACCTGCTCCAGTAACAATTGCAACTTGATCATCAAATCTAATACTCATTTATTTCACCCCTTTTTTGGAAGTCGTTATACGTTTAAGATAAGGTTATTCTAATAAAAATTAGTCTTATTTACTATCATCTAAAAAAGGAGCATTCTTGATTAAAAAAGAAGTAATAGCTGGATATGAAAATTTAGAAATTGATATATATAAGAATATTGGCTTAGGACAAAAAGAAGATCTATGGTTTCAATCCTGCTTGCATGATTTAAATTGGGAAACAGGATTTATTAAAATCTTTGGTAAAACTCATCAAATACCTAGACTACAATCATGGTATGCAGACGATGGTATTGAATACACATACTCTGGAAAAAAACTTCAAAGACACAATTGGAATAAAACATTAATAGAGATTAAGCAAGAAATTGAAAGTATTACATCTATTAAATTTAATTCTGTTCTTGCAAATTTGTACAGAAATGGAAATGACTCTATGGGACTTCATTCTGATAATGAAAAAGAACTCGGAATTAATCCTGTAATAGCATCTTTGTCACTTGGAGAATCCAGGGATATTCACTTCAAGCATAAAAATATAAAAACAAGCATAAATATTCCCCAAATTAGTGGTCAGCTTATTGTGATGTATGGTCAAACACAAAAATATTGGAAACATGAAATAAAAAAGACAAAAAAATTTAAAAAGCCAAGAATAAATTTAACTTTTAGGAATATAATTACAAATTAAATTTCATAATTCAAAAGGAAAAAAATGAGTTCAAGAGTAAAAGTGGTCGTTACTGGAGCAGCAGGTCAAATAGCCTACTCTCTTATTCCAAGATTGGTTGATGGAAAAACATTTGGTGAAAAGACTGTAGATTTATGTCTTGTTGAGATCCCACAAGTTGTAAGCAAGCTTGAAGGTTTGGTTATGGAGCTTGAGGATTCATATTTTCCAAATATGGGTGAAGTAACCTATACAGATAACTTTGATGAAGCTTCACATGATGCTGATTGGTTCCTCCTAGTGGGAAGTATTCCTAGAGGAATAGTATATGAAGGTAAAAAAATTGAAGAAAGATCAGATTTACTTAAGATTAATGGAGGTATTTTTGTTAATCAAGGTTCAGCTATAGGTAAATATGCTAAAGATGATGCAAAAATTCTTGTTGTTGGCAATCCTGCAAATACAAATGCATTAATAGGTAAAAATGCAGCTGGAAAAGACTCTCAGCTTTGGATGGCTATGACTATGCTTGACTCAAGCAGAGCCAAGTCAGTAATAAGTAAAAAGACTGATACTAATATAAAAAATGTTAAGAATATGATTATTTGGGGTAATCATAGTCCAACCATGTATCCAGATATAGAGAATGTTTTAGTTGATGGAAAACTAGGCAAAGATGCTATTGATGATATGAATTGGGTTGAGGAGTATTTCTTGCCCACTGTTCAGCAAAGAGGTAAGGCTGTTATAGATTCCAGAGGTGCTTCTTCTGCAACATCAGCTGCGAAAGCAGCATTGGACACTATTATTGCTTGTGAAAAACCTACAGAAGATGGAGATTCATTTAGTGCAGCTGTTTCAAGTGATGGAGCTTATGATGTTCCTGAGGGTCTTATATGTGGCTATCCGCTAATAACTCTTTCTGATGGAAGTGTTGAAATTAAAAGAGATGTGAGTATGTCTCAATTTGCAAAAGAAAAATTCCAAATATCTATTGATGAACTTGAATCTGAGAGAGAGGCTGTAAAACATTTATTAAAATGAAAGAAAAAGGAAATATTCTAAATAACTTTATCCTAAATACGCTTAAAGAAGAAAATTCCTTAAATATTCAATTTATAACAAATCAAGATATATCTAAATTAGTTAAATTAATTGAAAGTACGTCTGTAGAACAGTTAAACATATCACCTTCAGTTCAAGATATTAAAGAGACTAGCGATCTTTTTATTGTATTAGAAGATATAGAACTCAAAGAAAGTGAAATAGGCATTATTAAAAATCTCTTAAGTCAAAAGATAGTTATCTTCTCTATTCCTAGGGATGGTGTTAAAGAATCAAATATGATCAAGCTTGGGTTTCAGGTAGAGCTAGAGGACAGTAAAAACAAAATACTATGTTTTTCATATAACCTTAAAACTTATAATAACAAAAGGTCATGGAATAATGCTGAAGGCTGGGCAAATCCAGAAAATTTTGATAAATACAGATGGTAAAGGCTATCTAAAATAGGTTAAAAAATTAAGAAACTCTGTATTACTTCCATTAACTTCAATATCACCAGTAGCTATAGCCATTACAGGATTCGTTAGTCCTGATATTGCCATTTTAAAGTTAAATTCTGTTGCTTTAACTGAAATATCACATGAATCTGCAATCTTATCAGATATTGCTGCAACCTGATTTCTAATAGATATTGTTTTTCTAAGGCCTGATAAAAAATAAAAACAAACATTCATATTCTTATTTATAACTTTTTCAGGATTTAATCTAACAGATAGAATACTAAAAATCGTATCTATTGAAATTTCTTTAACTCCTTCTGAGGTTCTTTCAGTCTCTGGAAAAGAAACAAAATCATCGCTTAATTCAAGTGCTGATGAAAGAATATAATTTCTTTTATTAGGATTTGAGGATCTTGCTCCTATATAAAGTAATGCCTGTCTCCTGAGAGACTCAACTTCAGATGTAGAAAAATCTAATGCTATAAGCCTGTCACTAAGTTCAAGAGCCCACTGCATTTCATTCTGATTAACTGCGTTTGTGAGAGCTAAAAATAAAGCCTCTTCTCCGCCTATTAGATCTGCAAACTTTTGAGCTTCATCTTTTCTAGATAATGGATCTAATTCAGCAGGATTACCATTAAACCAACCCAGATAGCCATTATAGATACTTTTAACTGACCATCTAACCGTGCCATAAAATTCATTTAAAAAAGGAGATTTTTTTATAGCTTCTGGTAAATCAACTAGCTCAATAATCTGATCAGGGTAGTAGCCTTGATTCATTAACCTAACAGTTTGATCGTGCACAAACTGAATTGCATCTCGATACAGAATAAAGGTATCTGATATTGTCTCTGATCCAATGATTGGCTTTGTATGACTTGGAAATACATACTTAGGATGAAATGAGCGCATATGATCAAGGCTTGAGATCCAACCCATTACATCTCTATGAGTTGTTCCTCTTATTGTATACAGGTTTGGAAATGTCTTATATATGTTGTCTCCGGGCATCAATGATTCATGATTTGGCAACCAAACAAATAACTGATCATTGGTTTCGCCAGGAGCATGATAAAGCTCAATACTAATACCAGCTATATTAATTTTAAGCTCATCTTCAAAGGTGGTATCAGGCTTAACATAACCAAATGGTGATTTTGAAACATTAAGACTTTTACCTATACCTACATTTATAAGATCATCTTCTGGTAAAGCAGTTCCAAACATTCTAGTGCTTCTGGTACTGATGATAGGGTTTATTATTCCCAAAATTCTTTGCATATAATAATCCGTAGATTGATGTGCAATAATCTTGGGCCTTTCTGGTTGTGTTGTCAGGTAATATGCAGTACCAAAAGTATGATCGCCATGATTGTGAGTATAAATAATAGCCTTTATAGGATTTGAATTTTTTTGTTTAAACAGTTTATATATCTCTTTGGCTTCATAAGTACTGTCTGATGCATCAATGATTATATTTCCATTATCTCCTTCAACCATTATTGAATTAGCAATACCAAAACCAACTGCTATATGTATTTTCCCCCCAGGAGTGTCATAAGAATATATATTTTTTTCAAATTCTTTTGAGTGCTCAATAAGATCTTCTACTTTAGAAGTGGTAGGAATTTCAATTTGTTCCTCTGAGGGGGTGCACGAAAAAAGAAGTACACATAATGATAGGCATAGTATATTTTTATAAATCACAGAGTTGCGTTTTTCTTATAAAAAGCTAAGCATTATTTCATCTACAATTAAATCAGAACCATCTTCTGAGGTGGCTGCTTTTGCGGAGCCTGATCTCCAAACAGTAACAACCGTCCAAAGGGTCGAGTCTGCAGTACTATCTTTAAGATTCACCCTAAGGATGTTCTCTGTGATTGTTCTAATATCATCACGATACATATATCTATCCCAGTAGTATCTTGAATAATAATGATTCATTCTGTCAGATTGAACTTTATCTTTTGTGGTTAGATTTATATCAAACGTGAGATTGGAATCGGAAGAGTAATTAAGCCCTCTTTCCTGAAGAGCGGATTTTAAATTTTCTTTAAATCTCTCGAGATCAATGGGATTTATTTCAGCACTAATATTAGATTCATTTATCTTTATATAAAAGTCGTTATAATTGTCTAAGTTGAAAGTATCAACCGAATCAACTTCAATATTAGTTTGAATACTGTTACAACCAATTATTAGTAGCAGTGTTAGCAGTGTTGTTATTTTTTTCATAGAATTAATTATAAATTTATATAGATATTATGTTTAACCTCAAAGAACAAAAGTATATTCCTTTATTGGGCCTCAATGCTCAAATATATAACGAATCCGAATTCAATTGCAAGCATGTTCACCTAGATGCAGATAGTGACGAGAAAGTATTTATGGTTGCTTTTAGAACTATACCAGAGGATTCAACCGGAGTTGCTCATATTCTTGAGCATACAGCTCTTTGCGGATCAAAGAAATATCCCGTTCGTGATCCTTTCTTTATGATGATCAGAAGGTCTTTGAATACATTTATGAATGCTTTTACGTCAAGCGATTGGACAGCATACCCTTTCGCAACTCTTAATAAAAAAGATTTTGATAATTTACTGGGAGTCTATTTAGATTCATCTTTCTTTCCAAACCTTGATGGTCTAGATTTTGCACAAGAAGGTCACAGACTAGAGTTTAAAGAAAAAAATAATCCTGAAAGTGAGATTGAAATTAAAGGTGTTGTATACAATGAAATGAAAGGAGCTATGAGCTCAATCACAAGTCAGCTATGGCATGGTATGTCCAGACATTTATACTCTTCTTCAACTTATAAACATAATAGTGGCGGGGATCCAGAAAATATTATTGATCTTACTCATGAAGATTTAGTAAATTTTCATAAAAAACATTATCATCCCTCTAATGCAACTTTCTTCACCTTTGGCAAACTAGATCCTGCAGAAATTCAAAATTTTATTAAAGCTAATGTCTTGGATAGCTTCTCTCCATCTGACGATGTTGTTGGAGTTAAGAATGAAGAAAGATTATCTGCACCTAAGACAATCTCCGACTTTTATAATCCTCAACCTGGAGACGAAGATAATCATCATGTCGTCATAAGCTGGCTTCTAAATGAAAGTCATAATCCAGTGGAATTACTAGAAACTTATTTAATGTCTAACATACTCTTAGATAATTCTGCCTCTCCTTTAAGAAAAGCTCTTGAGGGATCAAAATTAGGGACATCACCCTCTCCTCTTACTGGATTAGAAGCAGATCAAAAAGAGCTTGTCTTTGCAGCAGGTCTTGAGGGAGTATCTGCTAATAAGCATTTTGAAGTTGAAGAATTAATAGTTAACTGCCTCAAATCACTTATTAAAGATGGAGTTCCTGAAGACTTAATCCATTCTTCCTTACATCAGCTTGAAATTAGACAGAGAGAGATAACAGGTTCAGGCATGCCATTTGGATTACAAATAATGTTAAATTGTCTTCCAGCTTGCATACATAATGATAACCCGCTTGAAATTCTAGATTTAGACAACGCATTTAATACCATAAAAGAAAATCTTAAATCAGAAAACTATATTGAAAGTTTGATAGAAAAGAATCTTATATCTAACTCTCATAGATTAAATTACTCGCTTATACCTGACACTGAGTTTAATAGAAAAAATGAAGAAAAAATTCAGCAAAAGGTAATAGAAAAAACTAGAGATTTATCACACAAAGATAAGGAAGATATAATTCAACTGGCAAATGATCTCGAGTCTAGACAAAATGCACATGATGATCCTGAAATTCTTCCAAAGGTTACTAAAGATGATATTCCTCAATCAAGAACCTATGCATGTCCAGTAATCTCATCACATAATTCGAATTCAAGTTACTTTTATAAAACCGGTACTAACGGTATTGTTTACCACTCAATGTTATTTCCTTGTGATGCACTAAATCAAAATGAACTTAAAGTTGCAAGCCTTTTCACAAGCACATTGACAGATATTGGTCTTGGTGAAGACTCTTACGAAGATATTCAAAAATATCAATCTTCAATAACAGGAGGTATTTCAGCCTCTTTTATTACATTGCCTAACAAAGAAGATGACTCATACAAGTTAGCTTTAAAAGTTTCTTCAAAGAGTTTAGAAAAAAATGATTTATTAATGCAAGATTTAATGCTCAAAACTGTGAATGAATCTAGTTTCCTTGAGCAAAATAGAATTAAAGAGCTATTAGAGTTTATTTCTGCAGATAATGAAAAATCAGTAATTCAAAATGGTCACATTCTTTCTATGGGCAATGCTGCATCTCAAATATCAAGTATTGCTGCAACGAATGACTTAACTTCAGGCCTTCAATTCATTCATAATACTAATAACTTATCTAGAATAATGAATGATGAAAATGAATTTAAGCTATATTTAGATACTCTTCATTCAATAAAAAATAAGCTATCAAGTGATCCAAATTATTTATTTACAGCTTCTTCTTTAGACATAAATGATCTTAAGCTGAATACTATATTTAAATCAGCGTCTACTAATTTTAATAATCAAAGTTTTGTTGCTACACAAGATAGTTCTATTGGATGGATTACTGGCTCACAAGTATGTTTTTGTGCAGAAGCTTTTCCATCAGTTGATTCTAAGCATGAAGATGCTCCTGCTTTAACTATTCTTGCGACAGTATTACGAAATGGCTATCTTCATTCGGCAATACGTGAGAAAGGTGGAGCATATGGATCGGGAGCTGCACAAGACTCAAATAATAAAGTATTCAAATTTTTCTCATACAGAGATCCAAAATGCTCTGAAACCTTTGAAGAATTTCAAAAGTCACGCGATTGGTCATTAAAGCAGATATCAGCGGAGCAACTTGAAGAAGGTATCCTGGGAGTTATTTCAAGCATTGATAAACCATTATCTCCATATGGTGAGGCAATTAGTGATTTCATGAGCGAGCTTGATAATAAAACTCAAAATGAGCGATTGCTTTTTAGATCTAGAGTTAAAGAATGTACTCTTTCAGACCTTGCAAGAGTATCAAAAAAATATTTATTTAATGATTCAAAAAAATCAGTAATAGCAGGTGAAAATTTTATAAAAGAACTTACTGACCTAGGTTTTGCAATAAAAAATATCTAATTTAAAAGAAAATGAATCTTTTCTTTTTAAGTTGTTTTGCACATCCCCAGTATTGCTGTTGATATTTAGTTGACCTTATTTGCACTCTGTCTGCTACTTTGATAAGCCATGGTTTTTTTCTATAAGTTTTTTTCTTAAATCCTCCATATCCTTCATGATATGCAAGATAGAGTGAGCGAGCATCTAGCTTCTCAAAACCTTGATAATACCCCTTGCTAGCATACCAACCTATAAAATCTGCTGAATCTTTAAAATCCTTTCTATTAGCTCTTGTATTTCCTGTTTCTTCTTTATAGTCTTCCCAAGTCATGCTCAGAGCCTGAGAATAACCAACAGCAGTTGATTTTCTTTTCCATGGAATAACCCATAGTAATTTTGTTCTTTCGGGTTTCGCATCCGATTGAAAACTTGATTCTTGATAAACAAAAGACATTAAAACATATGGTGGTATCTTCCATCTCTTTTCAGATCTCATTGCTGCTTTATACCAACTCTTCTTTTCTTCAAAAATCAGACAGATATTATCTGGATTTTTTGGAGGTGTTGCCATACAAGATTGAAGTACTAAAACCAGTAATAAGGCTGATAAAACTTTGATGTATTTAATACTCATTAGATTTTTTCACCTGGCTCAAATCCTCTAAAAGTTTTAAAACGAGGGAATCTTAAGCTATAGTTTTCTCCTTCTATGCTTTGGGTTACAGCATCAGCTCTTATTTCAATTAATTGTCCTATTAAAGAATCCTTAGCTTTCCAAAATTTTTCTCTATCATCGTCTGTAAGGCCGCTGCCAACACTCAAAGAAAAAAACTTTCCATCATCCTCACCCTCAACAGAAAATGCACCTAGCTTTCCTTCATGCTTTCCAGTGCCCTCCTGTACTTGAGTAACCTTTAGAGTGACTTCTATAAAAGGTTTAATTTTTAGCCAGGCATGGCTTCTCTTAGATTCGTAGATATCATTTACTGGTTTAATCATTAACCCCTCATAACCCTCATCAAGTGCTCTTTTGTTCATATCTGAAAATGTTTTTTGGCCATCTTCTGTATCAAAATTTAAAATTTCATATTCAACTGGCTTAATACAAGAATCAAAATTCTTTGATACATCATCAAGCATGTCTTTTCTTTCCAAACTATTAAGACTACTTTTACCCTTATTAAATTCATGTAAAGGCAAGATATCAAATAAAGCTAGATACGCATCGTCGGTCTTAGCATTAGTTTTTCTATGAACTTGTTTCATAAGAGACTGAAAATCATCACTAACAACCTCACCATCAAATACTAAATTATTAAATTCTGATTTATTTAAGGCACTTTCTATATGAGGAAAGTTGCTGAGAATTTTTCCATTTCTACTATAAAGAGTTGTGCTATTGTTTTTTGTAATTGCTATAACTCTCACCCCATCATATTTGTACTCAACAAGGCATTTACCTTGAATCTTTTTTGGGTGTTTAGCGCCATCATGAGCAAGCATGCATGAAAAAACAGGAACACTATATTTCAAGCCCATTTTTTTTGAAACATTATTGACTGTTTTTTGACTTACTCCACATCTAAGATCTTTTATTAAGATCCTTCTATACCAATCATTCCATTGTTCAGATGTAGCCTGAGACATCAAATTTACTATTTCATCTCTAGCAGCATGACCAGTTCTTTCTCTATCTATTAAAAGTATTGCAGAAGATTTAAATTTCTCCCAACTAAGACCTTTACCATTTTCTTTTGACTCTGGAACCTGTTTAACACCAAATGTTACCAATGCATCTAAGCACATTGATAATCCTTCTTGTAAAATAATATCTTTAAGGTTGTCTTCAATAACGCTTTCTTTAAATAGCCTACTATTATCGCTTTCTAATTTCTGTATTATTTTCCAAGGCTTCATCTTAATTAAAAATCATAATTATGTATTTTCAGTTGTGCTTAACTGTTTTAACCTCATAACTTCTTGGGCTTGAGATTCTATATGTGAAATCATTTGCTTCGTTATAGGCATTCTTTCTTGATCACATATGTTTGCATAAAATTTTTCTGAGAATTGATAGGCAAAATTTACCATTTCTTTTACTGAGCCTAAGGGATCAGTGACGTTATTGAGGTCTGTAGCTAAGAGAATAGCAAAAGTTTTTGTTTCATTTTCAAAAGTGCCAGGATTTATAGCATTTGCTATGCGAAATGATTCCTTGTCATTACTATCTTTAATTACAAAAAAACCATGGGCAAGAATGGCATTTGAATTAGTCATAAAGCCATATATTTGGTCAATATCGAATATAGATTTATCAACAGATATTAAATTAAGGGCAACAAGTTGTTGTTCTGGATATTCAATATGATCATGATCATTAAAATCAAAAGCTTTTTGTGATTTAACCTCTATTTCGTCTATTTCTTTAATTTCAAAAGAGTCTGTGACAGGTTCAATTTTTACTTTTAATTCTCCTGAGTTAGAAATTTTTCTAATAAATAAAAAAGTAATAATCAAGAAAATTAGAACTGATAGACCTATTAAATATATATCAATATTCTGTTCCATTAGGCTTCAGCAAATTCTAATGCTTGTTTTACATCAACTGATACCATCCTAGAAACACCAGCCTCTTGCATAGTCACACCCATTAAATGATCACTTTTTTCCATAGATACTTTGTTGTGAGTGATAAAGATAAATTGAACTGTCTTAGACATCTCTTCAACCATATTTATAAAACGCATTGTATTAAGATCATCAAGTGGAGCATCTACCTCATCCAGAATACAAAAAGGTGCAGGATTAAGCTCAAATATAGCAAAAACTAATGCTAAAGCAGTTAAAGCTTTCTCACCACCAGATAGTTGAGAGATTGAGGAATTTTTCTTACCAGGAGGTCTTGCCATGATCACCACCCCAGCATTTAATGCATCATCTTCGGTAAGAGCTAATTCCGCTATACCGCCACCAAATAATTTAGAAAATACTTCTTTCATTCGATTATTAATTGCATCAAAGCTATCTTGGAATCTTGTTTTTGTTTCCAAATCGATGGTCTTAATAGCTCCAGTAAGCTTTTCTAGAGCATCGGTTAAATCGTTGTATTGAATATCTAATTCTTCTTTTCTTTTCGATTCTGATGCTATTTCTTCTGGTGCTGCTAAATTGATTGCTCCAAGGCGAATAATTTTAGCTTGAATATCAGTTAGACTATTTTGCAACTCATTAATATTCATATCTTGGTATATAGAAAAATCAATATTTTCTTGGTTTAATCCAGATTCTTTAATCTTGATATTCGCGTTATCTAAATTTATCTCATGAGTTTTAAGATCTAACCTTAAATTAGTTACTTTTTCTCCAATCGATTTTAAATCCAGTTCTGCAATAGATTTTTGATTTTCTATTTCTCGTAAACTGTTATTAAATTCTGATTGCTTTTGCCTGATATTAGTTAATTTGGATTCAGCAATAGAGCTCTTTTCAACGAGCTCTGACATAGTTTTTTGAATTTCAAGTTTTTTAGTCTTATCTTCTGATATTGACTTAATAAGATCATTTTGTCTTTCGAGATATACCTCTGGGGAAGCCAGATTAGACGAGCCTAATTCTGCAATATTTTTTTGAATCTCATCAAGAGAATTTTCTAAACTAAGAAGATCAGCACCTTGATATTTAGATGGATCTAGATCGGATATGTTAACTCCAGCCTTATCTAATACCGTAGAAGCATTCTCTAAATTAATTTCGTGTGTTCTTAATTCAAGTTTTAAATCTGCAATATCTTTTTCTAAGCTTCTTAATTCATTTGAGACAAGTGACTTACTTCCATCTAACTCTCTCATTTTTTCATCAACATTAGATTGTTTTTGCAATTTAGATTCTAGATCATCATTAATAGTAATATTTTGAGCTTTCAATGCTGATAGTTCACTGTTTTTAGTTAGTATGTCTTCAGATGTCGTTTTGATATGTTCTTCTATCTGATTCTTTCTATTTAAAAAATCAGCTGTATAGCTTTTTGATTGGTCTGATGCAATTTTTAGAATATTTATTAATAACTCTTTTAATTCAATTACTTTTGAATTTATTGAATCTGCCTTTGTGCCAAAAGCCTTAAGAAGATCAGTAACTGAATCTAGTAGATGAATAGCTTTCTCTTTTGGACTTAGGTGTTCGTTATTAGCTTCTTTTTTTGCTGCTTCTGAATAATTATTTTTTGCTTTTTCAAAATCTAACTTAGCATTTTGCTCTATTTTATTTAGGTTTTGTAAAGCTCCCTCAATTCTTGCAATATCAGCTTCAATTGCATACTTTTTTTGCTGAAGTTCCTTTATTTCTCCTGTAATTTCTTCCTGCTCACCTTTAGCAGCATCAACTACACTTTGCTTGGAATCTAGCTCATTTTGTTTTTGAGTGATTTTCTCTTCAAGAGGCTTTATAGATATATCAATAATACTTTTTTGCTCAAGAGCATCGAGCGCTTTAACAACAGCAATATCTAACTTTAACTCTTTTTCTTTGGGGCTAAGGTCCTTAAAGCTTGATTCCTTTTCCAAAGCATCTTGATAGCTTATTTTTGATCTTTCAAGAGCATCATTATTGGCGATTTCAGATTTATTAATGTTATGAAGATCTGATTCATGTTTAGCTATTTCGGCACCAATTGAATAAAAGTTTTTTTGAGCATTTTCATATGCATCAACTACAGAAGCATTTTCAGTCCTATGTTCATCTATTTGAGCTTGTTTGGAATCAGACTCAGCTTGCTTAATTTTTAAATCTCTATTTAAAGCATCAAGATCTTTTTGCAGCGTATCTCGATTATTTTTTGCTTCAAGTGAATATAATATTGCTATATCAGTCTGCTTCTGACTTTCTTCCTTTTTAAATTGATTGTATTTTTCTGCTGCATTTGCCTGATTTTCTAGTCTTCTTATCAATCTTTCAATCTCATCTTTTATATCTTTAACTCTTGATAGGTTTTCTTTAGTTTTCTTGATTCTGCTCTCAGTCTCTCTTCTTCTTTCTCTATATTTTGAAACTCCTGCAGCCTCTTCAATATGGGTTCTTAATTCTTCAGGCTTTGCACTTACTAATTTACTTACCATACCTTGTTCAATAATTGCATAAGAGCTAGGTCCCAAACCAGTACCTAAAAATATATCTTGAACATCTTTTCTTCTACACTTTGTACTATTAATAAAATAAGTAGACTGTGCATCTCTGGTCATAACTCTTTTTATAGAAATTTCATTAAATGAAGCGTATTCACCACCAATTTTTCCACTTGAATTATCAAATAATAGCTCGATGCTGCATTGCCCTGATGGCTTTCTATTCTCTGATCCATTAAAAATAACATCTACCATAGATTCGCCACGAAGATTTTTTGCAGAAAGCTCACCAAGAACCCATCTCACCGCATCGATGACATTAGATTTACCACAACCATTTGGACCTACTACACCGACTAAATTTGAGGGAAAAGATATCTTCGTTGGATCTACGAAACTTTTAAAACCTGATAGTTTTATATGATTTAGCTGCATTTTTGAGAATATTTATCTTACGTTTATATTAAACTATTGTTCCCTTTTTAACCATTCATTTGGCCTAATATTATATGAATTTATGTGGTTATTTTGATCAAATAATAGTGCGTTCTCAGAAAAATAATCTAAGTTATTTTCAATGCAAAATAATGATGCTTTGAGTTCCAAAGCTTCTTGATTTAGGTATGCCGAGGCAAGATCAAAACCAGGAATTGATGCATTTTTGTTATTTAAAATTACTTCTATAGAATCCTGAAAGTCCAGACTAGCAATGGGGATATTTGGGCCATTCATAATAAACAATGCAACATTTCCCTCAAACTTTACACATCCACTTGGTGGAGAAAACTGAAGTATAAATTGAGAATTTGAAAAATTGGGAAACTTTAAATCTCGAAGCTCGGTATATAAATTATAAAAAATAAACTTTTCGTCTGAAGTTTTAAAATATCTTTCTGATTGAGATATAAGACTCTCAGCTGCTTGAAGCTTATCAGCTGACATCGCTTTTTTTATGTAGCTTTGAATCCAGTAAATTTTATTCTCATTATCAAGAATACTCTCAAGTGAGTTGAATAAATTTATTGGTATTTCGTTGTCCTGTTCTATTACTAATAACATTTGGGTGTTTATTTTTTGCTCTTTAATAGATCCAAGAAAAGCATATGTACCAGTGAATGAAAATAAGCAAAATATTAAAACTAAAAATGAAATTCCAAAGATATATCCTTTATTTTTCGTTTTCGGGGATAACAAATATGCAAATATAGGTAGTAATGCAATGAATGCTGATAAATAAACTAACAACATTATGCTCTTTTTCTAAAAAAGAAAATAAGAAGTATTAATATTAAAAATAAACCAGGCGCAAACCAAAGGAAATAGGTATCTTTACTAAAACCTGGATTATATAAAACCTGATTTCCAAATCTATCAGATAAGAATTGTTTTATTTCTTGATCTGATTTGCCTTCTTTGATTAGCTCAATTATTTTTGATTTTATGTCTTCGGATACTGGTGCATTTGAGCTTGCTAGTGAACCACTTGTACATTTTGGACAACGAATCTCTTTTATTAAAGAATAAAATCTTTTTTCATCTTCAGCATTATCAAACTTATAAAGTGATTCACTTATTGTAAAAGTAGAAAATATTATTGTAGAGAATAAAAAAAACTTAGTTAGCATTAAAGAGACTCTCCTTCTTGATAATAGGCATGAAAACATCACCCCAAATCATATCATTCACTTCACCTCTGTAATGAACGATAATTTTGCCATCACTTAATAAAAATGTTTCTGGCGCTCCTGTAACTCCAAGGTCGAGAGCAAGCTCTCCTTTGTAATCATGAATAATATATTTATATGGGTCGCCAAACCTAGTTATCCAATTAATAGCATCTTCAGCTTCATCTTTATAATTTAAGCCAATAATTGGTATATCTTTTGAGTCCAGTTTAGCTAGAAAGCTATGCTCAACTCGACATGTTATACACCAACTTGCCCAAACATTAATTAAATAATTACCTTCTAAGTCTTTTATATTAAATAGCCTTTCTGAATATAAATCCTTAATTTCAAAATCTGGCATATCAGAGGTGGTGAAATCTGCTCCTGGATAATATTTATCATCATTAATATATAAATAAAAAAATGTGAAAAACATCAATGTAATGACAATTATTATAAATCTAATGAGCACCGTCATGATCTTGATCTCGATAAAGAATGGGTAAGCAATAGTCCTGCTAATACCATCATTATTGCAGAAAACCATATCCATCTAATAAAGACATTAAATTGAATATTTACAATCCAACTTCCATCATCAAGCTGGTCTCCTATTGTCATATAAATATCTTTCAAAGCAGATGCATGAATAGCCGTTTCAGTGGTCACTTGTCCTCTTGCAAAATATTTTCTTTTTTCTGGAGTCAATGTAAAGACTTTTCCATTTGGATTGGTTATTACAAAATCTGCTTTTACAGAGTCAAAATTAGGTCCAGGAACTACCCTCAAATTTTTAAAATTTATTTGATAGTCTTTATAGACCTCTGTTTCATTGATTTTAATATTTAAAGCTCTTTCAGAACTTAGATTGTCATTTAAAGCTATCGATATAATCAAAAGGCCTAGACCACAATGCGCAATAATGCTGAAGAAGTTAGCAAACTTTCTATATACAAAGTAAAAATAAATCACAATTAAATATCGTGTGATTATTATTGACCCTATTAGCAATGATGCCAATGTCCAGAAATTTACTATCAAAAACTTATAAAATGCTAGCGCAACTATAATTGAGGAAGCTGTTATTGATAAAAATAATGGTTGATAGAGAGATTTAAAATTGAAACTTTGTTGCCATTTTGAATCAATTGAAAAGTATAAAAAAATACATGCAATTAGGGTTATCGGAACAAAGATTGCATTATAAAAAGGAGCACCAACACTAATCTTTTGATCATATATAAATTCATATATTAAAGGATATAAGACTCCTAGCATTGTAGAAAAGATTAGGGTACCAAAGAAGATATTATTGATAGATATAAATGATTCTTTTGATAAAGAGACAATTTTTTTATTTGATTGAAGATTATTAAATCTATATGAGAACAGTAATAAAGAAGTCATTACAAGAAGTCCGATAAATGACAAAAGGTATAGCCCTCTTTCAGGATCATTGGCAAATGAATGAACACTGTCAATGATTCCAGATCTTACTATAAAAGCCCCGAATAAGCTTAAAGAAAAGACAAGAATAGATAATAAAAGTGTCCAAATTCTTAAAATAAATGATTTTGAAGACGCGCTTAGGGAATGAATAAATGCAGTAGCTGCGAGCCATGGCATTAAAGCAACATTCTCAACAGGATCCCAGAACCAGTAACCTCCCCAGCCGAGTTCGTAATAAGCCCACCAACTGCCTAATGCAATTCCTAATGTAAGAAAAGACCATGAAGCAACTGACCAAGATCTTACTTGCTTTTCCCATTTAATTTCTGGATCTCCTTCAAATAAAAATGCTATAGCCTGGCCAAAGGCTATTACAAATCCTACATAACCCATATATAGCATTGGAGGATGAATAGCTAAAAGTGGATCTTGTAAAACTGGATTTATATCAGCCCCATTTTCTGGAGGTAAAGGTAAAATAGTTTCAAATGGATTTGATGTCAAAAGCAAAAACAATAAGAAGCCAACAGAAGTTAATGATATAACTCCAAGCGTTCTAGCCTTTAAAAGTTGCTTATTGGAAGTAGCTATATTATATATGGCGCCCCAGAATGTTAAGAAAATAATCCAGAGAAACATTGAGCCCTCATGCGCACTCCAAATAGATGAAACTTTATAAAAAACTGGAAGATTAATATTGGAGTGTTGTGCAATATATAAAACAGAAAAATTATCGGTTATTGCTAACCATATATAAATAAAGAATGAAGAGAGAAATATAAGAAAGCTATGAGTATATATTCTTGAAACTAGATTAATAATATATATATCTTTTGAGTTTAAAAAAAATGAAAAAATAAAACATAAAAAGAACAATCCAGTTGCTAAAATAGAAAGAAAATGAGCTATCTCTATTAACATCTAACTTTTTAGGTCAATACTGGGAGGCATATAATTTTCATCATGTTTTGCTAGAACATCCTCTGCTATTAAAGTTTTGTCTTTTAGATAGCCCAAAACAACAACACCACTGCCTTCTTTAAATAAATCGGGAACTAGGCCATCAAACTCAACATTTATCGACCCCTCATAATCTGTAATCACAAAAGAAATATTTGTTTTGTCTCTCGTTACAGACCCCTCTAAAACCATACCACCAACTTTAATTCTTTTATTATTAGGAATTTCTTCTTTAAATAATTCAGATGGTGTAAAGAAAAAGTCTAAATTAGAATCAAGAGCACGAATAATTAAAAATGATCCAAATGCTGAGGTAGTTAAAATTAATAAAACTGTTATTAACCTTTGTTTTCTTATAGTTTTCATTTTAATTTCTTGCTAATTTTTTTAATATTCACTTTATAAAACATAAAAGTAACTAGAATGCATGTAAAAACTATAATGACTACAGACCAAACAAAAATACCATGATTTTGACCATTTTGACTTTGCATTAAAAATACTTCGGACAATGAATTAAATGCGAAATTTAAACATAGTTTTTTATCCACGATTTATTTCTTTCTCTTTTAAGTATCTGTAATTTAGAAGAAAGTATTACTAAACATGTAACTATTCCAGTGAAACCAATTATTGAGCCTAATAGTGGATATAACATAACCAAATCAATAGCAGGCTTGTCTGAAATAGTTAATGATGCTGGTTGATGAAGTGTACTCCACCATTCAACAGACATTTTAATGATTGGTATATTCACTGATCCAACAAGAACTAATATTGAAAGAAACTTGTCTGCTTTTTCATGATTAGAAAACGAATCATGCAAAGAAATTAATCCAAGATACATGATAAATAATATTAATGTAGAAACAATTCTAGCATCCCAGACCCACCAAGTTCCCCATGTTGGTATGCCCCATATAGAACCTGAAATTAATGCTATAAATGTTGTAATTGCACCTATTGGAGCTATAGACCTAACAAGATATACAGAAAGTTTAACCTTCCATATAAGAAAAATAGCACTAGCTATTGCCATGGCCATATATAAAGATTGGGATATAAAAGATGCTGGGACATGAAGATATATAATTCTATAAGAATTACCCTGAACAAAATCCTCTGGTGTTAAAAATAATCCCCAAAAAATAGAAACTAAATATAAGACTATAGAAATATAAAAAATATAAGGATATGCCCTATGAACCTGATGCATATAGGTTTTTGGCGATGCGAATTGATGTATAAACTTTTTTATCACAATAAGATATTCTCTATGACCAAAATTATTCTAAGTGAGCTCTCATAATATAAGAAATAATTAATGGAATTAGAAATATTATAATCGATAAGACACCCAAAAGCAGAGCTACAAACCCCAAATAATTTAAATTAAGATTTATAGAAATAACAACCTTTCCCAGTACAATTAGTAATGGAAGTAATAATGGCAAAGTTACCAAAGTACCAAGAACTGATCCTTTTGTTAGGCTTAAAGCATTACCAAAACTGAATACGTTAATAAATATATAAGAAGTGATTAGCAAGATTGGAAATATGTGGGCGGCAAGATAGGTTGAACTTGTTATACCCATGCAAAATACAGATCCAAGTAAAGATATTGGAAGTCCTATTAAAAGCCAATATATAAAAATCTTAACACCAATAACATAAGACAAATTAATATTAGAAATTGCAAACTGTTCTAATGATCCATCGTTGTAATCTTCTAAGAAAATATCTTCGGTTGCGAGCATCATTACAAGAAGCATTGCGATCCACAAAACTGAGAAAAATGATTGTCCTAAATCTTTGTTTGAAACTTCAAGAGTCAAAGGGAAAGCAACCAATATTAAAATAAAAACTAAAATTGGCCCAAGCCATCCTCTAGACTTGCTTCTTAGTTTGAGTAATTCAAATTTAATTACATTCATATCTATTTATTTAAATTTAATATTTCTGAATTTATATCTAATGATATATGGGAAGAAAATAAAATAGATTTACCCAGCGTTAATTCATTATTAAGAAAGGTGCATAAATACTCTTGGGATTGGTGGTCTAAGCCCACACATGGTTCATCTAATATAAGTAAGTCTGAGTCATTTAAAAATACTCTTAGAAGAGCAATTTTCTTCTGCTGACCAAAAGAGAGATTTGATAGATTAATATCAAGACTTCTATCAAGTCCAAATTGAGTTAGATGTTTTGTGAGATCAGGATGGCCCATTACATCAAGTAGGTATAGGTTTTTTTCAACTGTAAGATACTGTTTTAGGGCGTTTTTATGGCCTAGAAAACATAAACTTTTATCTAGTTTTAACTCCAAATCTCCCTTCACTTGTCTTGTTAAGCCAGAAATAATTTTTAAAAGTGTTGTCTTGCCAGAACCATTATCACCCTGAATATGAATAGCTCTGCTTGGAAAAAGCTCAAAGGAAATATTTTGAAATAATCTCTTTTCATTAATTTTATAACTTAAATTTTTTGCTTTAACTTTTGGATACATTTTTATAAATCTAATGTAAGATTTTTTGTTCTTATTATAAGTGGCGAAAGAGGTTTTTGTGGGTCAATTCTAGAATAAAGTCTTTTTGATATTTCTGAAAATGGAGACCCTCCAAAAGAGCCAATGCCTCCAATTGAAAAATATAAGCTTTTAGAAAAGTAAATTCCTTGCTCTAAATCAGGAATACTTCTAACTAAGGTATTAATCTTTTTTACGTTTTGAAAGAAATTTTTTCTATTAGTGTTGAACTCAAACCACCCCCAGGAAGAAAAACCTATTAAAGCAATTTTTTTTAATGCTTCCTTAGCATCAGTGTTTGGAAAAGATGACGGAGGAAGTAATACAATTAATTCACCCTTAGAGAGTGTTATTAAATTATCAAGTTTTTTTTGAATATCTTTCTTTAAATCAAAGTTTAAGTGAATATACTCTTCATATTTATTATCTAATGGAAGCTTTGTGCCTCTTAGTCTAGCTTTTGAGCCAAGAACTATAAAAGTAACTAATTCTTGGCTCAAAATTATTTTATATCTTTGCTAAAGCTTGCTCAAAGTCAGCAATTATATCGTCAGCATGCTCCAATCCAATGGAAAGTCTTACATATCCAGGAGTAATACCTGCAGCTAATAATTCTTCTTCATTAAGTTGGCTGTGGGTTGTGCTTCCTGGGTGAATAGCTAAACTCCTTGAATCACCAATATTGGCAACGTGATAAACCATCTCTAATGCATTAATAAATTTCTTGCCAGCCTCGATACCACCTTTTACCTCGAAGCCCATAAGCCCACCATTTCCTTTGGTAAGGTATTTATCAGCTCTTTCTTTAGCATAGCCATCCATATGAGACGGATAGCTTACTCTTTCAACAGAATCATGACTTGAAAGATACTTTGCAACTTTTTCAGCATTACTTGAATGTTCTCTCATTCTAAGAGCTAATGTCTCAAGCCCCTGAATGAACATAAAAGCATTAAATGGGCTCATTGCAGCACCCATATCTCTTAAGATTGTTGTTCTTGCTTTAAGTATATATGCGATTGGGCCTAAAGGCTTAACTGCTTCAGTCCAAATGGCTCCACCGTATGATGGATCAGGAGTATTCAATGCAGGCTGTCTTTCTGGAAAAGCTTCCCAATCAAAATTACCGCTGTCGACAATAATTCCTCCAATTGACGTTCCATGTCCACCTATAAATTTAGTTGTTGAATGAATTATCACTGCTGCGCCATGATCAAATGGCTTACAAATAACCGGTGCTGCAGTATTATCTACAATTAATGGAATTCCAAGAGGCCTTCCTATTTCTGCTACCTCAGAGATCGGAAATACTTCAAAGCTTGGGTTGGGAAGAACCTCACCATAATAGGCTCTAGTCTTATCATCTGTTGCATTCGCAAAATTTTGAGGATCTGCTGGATCAACAAATCTTACCTCAATTCCCATATCTGAAAAAACATTTTTAAATTGATTGTAAGTTCCGCCATAGAGATGCGCTGAAGCAACAATATTATCTCCATTCTTGGCTAAATTTTGAATTGCATAAGCCGAAGCGGCTTGACCTGATGCAACAGCTAATGCTCCCACACCACCTTCCAAAGCAGCAATTCTGTCCTCTAAGACAGCACATGTTGGGTTCATTATTCTTGAATAGATATTACCAAGTTCTGATAAAGCAAATAAATTTGCTGCATGTTCTGTATCGTCAAATTGGAAGCTGGTAGTTTGATGAATGGGTACCGCTACTGAATTAGTATTTTCATCTTTTCTCCATCCTGCATGAAGACCTATAGTTTCTGGGTTTGTGTATGTTTTGCTCATAATGTTTCCTGTGGTTATTTAAAACATCAACTGAGAGAAAATAATTACAAGTTCTCTTTAGCCTATTTTTTAGCGCCGGCAAGCTGATATCAAATGGCGCAGATTTATTATATTTTATATCTGTCAATAACAACAGGCCAAGTCAGTATTTACTGGCATGTTTAGTTTAAATAACTATAATTATACAAAAACAATAACGAATAATTATGGCAAAAAAATATAACAATTTCAGAGTCGGTGGATCACCGAGTAATGTCAATGAAGATTATGCTGTATGGACTAATGATCTACTTGAGAGAGTGATAGCAAGTAAAACAGTTATACAACCCGGTAAGTCTACACAAGGTCATAAACTGATAGATTCAGATGTTGTTTATGTAGTAACGAATGGCAGAGGCTCTATGGAAGTTGTAGAGTATATGAACTCAGATGAGGGACATGGATCAGACCCATCCTATGGCGTAGAACATAAAGACTCTTATGATTTAACTGCTGGTGATGTTGTTTTGGTGCAATCTGGGGATTACTGTAAGGTTATAAATCTATCTGAGCATGATCAACTTACATATCTTAGAATATTCGACAGAGGTGGTTGGAGAAAATAATATCTCTAAGCTGCGCTATTAATTAATGTTAACCTCAGCAACCATGGGGAAGTGATCAGAAATACCTTGTTTTTTTTCTGAATCAAACCAAAAAGGTTTTTCAGTATCCCTGTATGTATTAAATTCTGTTTTAAAAACATTAATAGTCTTATTATCAAAACCAATACCCCTTTCTTTTGAGACCATTATGGTATCAAGAAA
The DNA here is from genome assembly GCA_964276145.1 of uncultured SAR86 cluster bacterium. GTDB lineage: Bacteria > Pseudomonadota > Gammaproteobacteria > Magnimaribacterales > D2472 > SCGC-AAA076-P13. The sequence continues at coordinate 243,019 of CAXYDN010000007.1, forward strand.
ATCCCATGAATTTCCCCTACCATAATAGTATGTGCCTTTACATGAATCACATCCCTCTCTATGTGCCACATACCAAAAATCTTCTTGTCCCTTGTAAATATTAAATTTATTATCGTCTTTGTTTGTTAAATTAAAATCTCCTAATGCTATTGAGGGTTTATCATGGCTTCTTATAAGATCCTTTAATTTATCAAAAGATTCTATTCTCATTTGAGCAGGATGAAAGTTAGATGGAAAGTGAACATTGTAAAATTTGATTACTTTATTATTAATCTCAATATCCACTTCAAAAATTGGCCTCGTATCAATGGTCTCAAATTTTGATGAAAAATTTACATAGTGAAGCATTGGATTTTTTATCGTATATTTCGAAATGAATGCGGTATCAATACCCCTTTTATCATTGCTCTCAAGTAATTTGAAATCTGAATATCCATAAGGTTTTAATAGCTGAAATAATTGACCTAGTATGTTTATATTTTCGATTTCTTGAAGACCAACAACATCCGCACCATTATTTCCATATGAAATAATCACCTCTACAAGATTATTTAACTTTGCATTCTTAGTTTCTTCATTCCAATCTTGAAAAAAACACTCCATTCTCCATCTTTTAACACTTATATTGTTGCACTCATTTTTATGAAGTTTTGATTGCTTTAATTCAATGGGTAAAAAAGCTTTGTCATCTTTTTTAGGATCGTCAACCGTGTCAAATAAATTTTGTGCATTAATAGACATAACACTGATACTTTCAGCATTTAAAGAAGGAATTAATAAGCAAAAAATAGAGATAATTCTTATTGTATTCAACATTAAAGATTCTTAATTTTAAGCTTTATTTCAAAAGGAAGTTCTTGGTTAAGAGCATTATTCTTTTTATATTCTAAAATATGATTTAATTTAGTATTACTAAACTCAGTAACTTTTCTAGCATTTAAATCCATATGAGCCAAAACTGTTTCGAAGACTGCTGAAAGTTCATTATCTTTATTTTGCAGTATTCCAACAAAATGCAAAAGCTTTTTGTTAACGTTAGCTAGGTAAAACGAAGGGAAAACTTCATCATCTAATTTAAATTCTTTAAGGTATCTTATGCTGTCCTCAAGAGTAAACGTTGAAAAACCACTTGCCAAATAATCATCATCAAAACCTAGCTTCTCACAGTACATTTCACTGTAAACACTATCAAAAAGTTGGTAGTAGTAATTTACATTCATATGTCCATTATGATCACACATGTCTTGTGAAACTATTATAGTTTCTGATGAATATGGAAGATTTTGCATGTACTAATTATGAAGTAAAAAAAAAGCCCAGTAAACTGGGCTTTTGATATTAGGTATAAGGTTTAAAACTTTGTACCAAACTGAACACCGACAGTTCTTGGTTCAGTGATGCTACCGTATAAGTTACCACCTTGGAAGTTACTACCAGCTCTTAGATAAAAAATATCTCTAGAGTTATCAACGTTCTTCACAAAGAAGTTTACATACCATTCATCAGCATTTGGTTTGTAGCTAACAAGAAGGTCTGTGTTTGCACGTCCAGAAATGTTTGATCTTTTAGTATTCCAAATATCAGCATACATTTGACCTACATATTTCTTTGATAATCTTACATCTATAGTGCTGTTAGGTAGATTTATTGTCTGTGTTAGAGCAAGTGAATAAGAGGTATTAGCCTGTGCTGGAACTCTTCCACCTGATACGTCTTGAGCAACACCATCGTTAGTACAAGGTATTCCACTTAACGGCGCTGCAAAAGCTAAACACACAAAACCTGCTGATTTAAATACCGTCGTGCCATTATCCATAACAGCAGCTGTAATAGCTCCTGTGGTATCACCAACTGGACCTAAGTAAGCAGCTACAGAACTTGCATTCGCTACGTTTAATGGATCTATAAGATCATCAGATGAGTCTAATATTTCACTATCTGATAATAACCAGTTTAAATCCAATCTAGTTGTTTCAGATAGGAAAGCAACCATGTTGCCCTCGAAGCCCATAATCTCAGCATCAACATTCCAGTTAATCGCTGAAGTATCCTTAATTGCTCCAACCTGCATACCATTTCTAGTATCTAGATAAAGGTTCATATTAAGAAGAATAGCTCCGTTAGCGAGAATAGATCTAAAACCTAAATCTAAAGTTTCTGATTCTTCATTACCAAATTTAAATGGAACAGAAGCACTTGCAAGACCTGGGTTAAACCCACCTGGCTTAGCAGCTGTAGCAAAACTTAAATACATCATGATGTCATCGCTTAAATCATGTTGTAAAGCAATCTTATATGCTAGGAAATCATCTGACTGGATACCATATCTTGCACCAGTATTATTATCTCTTTCATAGGTTCCTGTTGAGGGACCTGTTCCAGTTAACCATGAAGTTGTAGGAGTACCACAATTGAGATGCTGTTAAACAAGCTATAGCATTGTTAGCAACGGTCTGATCATCGTATCTAAGACCAAGGGTTAACTTAGTTACTTCAGAGAGATCAAAGTAAAACTCACCAAAGAGTGACTTAGTCTTCGTTCTAACGTTTGAGTCTTGAAGAACTCCAGATATTTCTACAGGAGTATTGTATTGAAGCATTCCATCTCCACCTATGCCCATCGCAGCACAAACGTCACCCATTACACCTGGTGCAAGTGGAACAGTCCATGACCCTACTATTGGACACATAGCAGCAGGAGAAAAGTTTTGTAAAGCAGCACCAGCAAGAGCTTGGTTGAATGCTATACCACCATAAGCTGACATATCAGGCAGTCCTAATGATTGGAATATAAGATTGTAAGGGTGATTTCCAAAATCACTTAAGAAACCCCCACCAGCTGTTTGAACGGTGTAATTATTATCATTTCGTCCATCATATGTATAGGCACCAAGAGTAAAATTAAATGGGCCGTCAAAGTCTGAAATAACATTCAATTCAAACTGTTGGTCATTTGAGTAAACGTCTGAGAAATCATAAGTTCTGTCAGTGTCAACAAACTCACTAAAATGCAAGAATTCTAATGTTGCTGAAACATCAGGTATTGCTGGATTCAGTAATTTTGCTAAACCAGGAAATGTTTTTGTTGCAACAGTTCCATCATTGTCATTCATTTGATGGAATTCTCTTGTATCGTATGAGTACTTAGCAATAAAAGTATAATTATCAAATTCTTTTACAAACTCAAGAGTTGAAAAAGATGTATCTGATTCATGCGTTGGATCTCTATTGAGATAGGTTTCTCTGAACGGGTTATCACTTACTTTTGCATTAGCATAAGTATTTGAAATTACACCCAATTCAAGGTGAGAAAGTAAATTTAATATTCCAGTGTAATGCCCTCTAGTATCTGCTATCTGATTTGCAGCGCCTCTTTCAAAAGGATCACAACCATAAAAAGCATCTTGATTACAGAATGATAACTGTTCTTGCGGTCTATTATCATCAGCTGTTTGATGTTGTGAAGTAAACTTTAACATCATAGTATCGCCAATTTCCCAATCTACGGATAGTCTAAATCCTAGCTCATCTCTATCATCGTACCTAGTATTAAGTTCTAGATTTTTCATGTAACCATCACGATAATTTGAAACTAAAGCCAATCTTGTATTAACGCTATCACCAAGAGGTAAATTTACTACTGCATTGATTCTTTGTTGATTGTAATTACCTAAAGTGACATCAACTGAACCACCAACTTCGTTAGTTGGTCTTGCAGTAACAAAGTTAATAACACCTGTTGTAGCGTTACGACCATTTAAAGTACCTTGAGGTCCTTTTAGTACCTCAATTCGTTCAAGGTCAAACATACCAATATCATTAAAAACACTATCATTAACACTGTGTCCATTTGACGCTGTAACTACTGATGAAACATTGGCTGCACCAACACCAAAAGAACCTATTCCTCTGATTGTATAAGCAGAACCAGAACCAACTGATTTACCTACACCCAACCCAGGTACTTGTTCAGCTATGTCACCCATATCATAGATAAGCTGGTCGGCTATATCTTCTTGGGTAAAAGCTTGGACTGATATTGCAACGTCTTGAAGAGACTCTTCTTTTTTAGTTGCAGTAACTACAACTTCTTCAATTTCTTGAGCTGTTATAGCAAATGAGAAAAATACTATATTAAATAGTAATGTGTTTTTTAATAATAAACTGAATTTTGACATAAATGTCCCCTATATATTCGATTAATAAGTGTAGATTAGGCTAGTTATAGCTATATTGCATATAAATTGCATATAAATTTTATATATAAAAATATATGGTATATTAAAAGCTGCTTCCAAACATTATGCCAAAGGTCCTTGGATCAGTGTAAGTAGCAAATTGAGCTCCACCCTGAAGCGCGCTTGCTGCAGCCCATGAACCAATTAGAACATTGTCTTGAATATTTTTAACATAAAATGCGGCATGCCAGTCTTTATTATTTGGTTTATAAGTAATGCTTAAATCCATGAAATCATGAGCAGGCATTCTTGATCTATCAGTATTAAAGACATTCCCCTCTCTTTCTGACATATACCTATATGTAAGCCTTGCTGTTGTAACGCTATTTGTAAGATTAATATCATGATTTATTGCAATACTATAAGATTTCTTTGGTGACTGTGGTAGCTTGTTTCCGGAAACATCGACCGCTGTTCCAAGGCCTGCTGATGGACACATTACTCCAGCTGCAGGATTAAACGGTAATGTACATACATAACCTGCAGATTTAAATAGAAGACCTTTATCTGTAAGAACATACCTAAGAATCCCTTGAGGATCTACAGATACAGGCGGTGAAAGAATTGCAGTTGCTTGATTTATATTTACAGGCGATATAGTAGAAAATTCTTTGATTTCACTTTCAACAAATAACCACGTGGCATCAAGTCTAGTTGTTTCGCTCAAAAAGAATACCATATTGCCTTCTAAACCTTCTATTTCTGCATCAACATTATTATTTCTTGATCCGGCATTTACGATTGCTGAAATTAACATTCCGTCAGTTGAGTTTTGAAAGTAGGTAGAATTTAGAAGCATTGCTCCATCCATGAGAATACCTTTAAAACCTAATTCAAAAACACCTGTTTCTTCAGGATCATATGGATCTGGTGTTCCAGTTTCGTTTGGGTTATTACCACCTGCTTTTACAGCAGTAGTATAACTTCCATAAATCATTACATCATCTGAAAGATCATGTTGAAGTGCTACTTTATAAGCTGTTGAATCATCAGATTCCACAACGGTTGTTGGGAAGAAACCATATTCACCTGATACTCTTTGAGATAATGGATATCTATCATAACCACAACTAAAGGTAGTTATACATGATTGAATATTATCAGTCACTGTGTCATCGTTGTATCTTAAGCCTAAAGTTAGTTTGGTTGCATCTGAAAAGTCTAAATACATTTCACCAAATAAAGCAAAAGATTCTGTATGAACGTGATCATCATTTAAATAACCTTGTAATTCTGTGGGTACTTCATATTGCGGTGTAGCATTTAGTAATGCCATTAGGCCTGCAGGTGTTAAAGTTCCAGGAGCTCCTAAAACTAAAGGTAGAAATAAATCAGTAGAGCCATAACCAGTAAGAGCTCCGCCGAATACCGGTATATTATATGGGTGTTGTGCAGCTATACTAATCATATTCCAGGCCGCAGTTTGAATCTGATATACATTGTGATTTTTTGAATCAAGAGTGTATGCCCCAACAGTATAATTAAATGGTCCATCAAAATTAGAGATCAGTGAAGCTTCAAATTGTTTGCCATATGTTCTTACATTTGAAAATTCGTATGTTCTGTCAGAATCAATGTCTTCACAAAAACCTTTTCCAAACCCACCAAAACAACCGTTCCAAGAGATTGGTCCGAGACCAAATTGAGGAGCAAGACCTACAAAAGGTTCGCTAGCAACGGAATAATCATTATCATTCATATGATAATAGTCTCTATGGCCATATGAATATTTAAAATTCAATGTTAAATCGTCTCTAAGCTCATGATTTAACTCAAGAGTTGAAAATCTAGCTGTTTGTTGATGAACAGGATCCCTATCTAAGTTTGCAAATCTAAAACTATCTGGACTCACTGTATTAGCATATGAGTTCGTATTGGCAGTAAAGTCCAAAGCTGCAATTAAGTTAAATAAAGCAGCTGTACTTCCTCTTGAATCAGGAGTTGCATTTGGCTGACCTCTCTCTAAAGGGTTACACCCATATAAAGGATGAGGATCACAATATACAGTTCCAACATTTGTTCTATTATCATCTCCTTCAAATTGTTCTGTGGTTAGCTTTAGAGTTGTGCTGTCTCCAATATCCCAATCCATAGAAAATCTTAAGCCCCAGCTATCAATATCATTAAAATCATTGCCTGTATTGATATTATGTGTCGTCCCGTCTCTTTTCTTTGAAACTAACGCAAGTCTTGTTCTTATAGATTCTGTAATAGGTATGTTTACATGAGCATTAAATTGCTTAGTTGATAAATTACCTAATTCAATGTTGTATGAAGCTCCAAATTCTCTTGTGGGTCTGGCAGTTATCATATTAATAATACCGCCAACAGCATTTCTTCCAAATTTAGTTCCTTGAGGTCCTTTTAAAACCTCTATTCTCTCCACATCAAAAAATCCAATATCAGCAATGGATGAAGAATTGTAGTTATGGCCATTAGAGGCTGTAACTATTGAGCCAATAACAGCTGCGCCAACCCCATATGATCCTGTGCCTCTCATGGAATAACTGGCACCAGAGCCAATACCCTTGTCTATAACTAAACCTGGAACAACCTCAGCAAGATCACTGATATCTTCAATCATATTTTCAGCAATACTTTCTGAAGTAAATGCCTCAATGGATAATGCAATATCTTGAATAGATTCGCTTTTCTTAGTTGCTGTAACAACGACTTCCTCAACTTCCTGAGACAAAGTACTTAATGAAAAGAAAAATAAAGCAGTGAAAGTAACAAAAGAAAATTTTGATAACTTGTTCATAGAAACCCCCCTATTGGTTTTATCAAACTAATTATTATTAAAACTATAGCATTAATTATTATATTTATACATATTTTTTAGATATATTAAATATGTGTAAATATAAACTATACTGTATATGCTATATGCTTATAAAAAAATAAAGTCTTTAGTCTTCTTTATGCCAGGGATGACATTTTGAAATTCGTTTGATTGCTAAGATGCTTCCTTGAAAAGCACCAAACTCTTCAATTGATTCAATAGCATACTGAGAGCATGTTGGGTTAAATCTGCATGAAGGCGGAAATAAGGGAGATATAAAATATCTATAAAACTTTATTGGTAGTATGAATAATTTTTTTATTACCATTATTTTTATTGCGGATTAGCATTTTCATTAGATAGAATCTTAAGTGCTTCATTTAAGTCCATGCTTTCTGTTTTATCACTCCCCATTCTTCTGATTGAGACCGAGTTAGATTCTTTTTCTCTTTTGCCTAATGCCATAATTACAGGAACCTTAGCTGCGCTATGTTCTCTAACTTTATAACTAATTTTTTCATTCCTGAGATCAGAATGACATCTGATTCCAGTTTTCTCTAATGAAGTAATTACATTAGCTGCATAGTCATCAACCTCAGATACTATTGTTGCAACTACCACTTGAACAGGGGCTAGCCAAAAAGGTAATTTACCTGAATAGTTTTCTATTAAAACCCCGATAAACCTTTCAAATGATCCAAGAACAGCTCTATGAATCATAACTGGTATATGTTTTTGACCGTCCTCACCAACAAATTCAGCATCCAGCCTATCAGGTAAGTTAAAATCTGCTTGGAATGTTCCACACTGCCACTCCCTTCCAATAGCATCTGTTAAAACAAAATCTAATTTAGGACCATAAAATGCTCCATCACCCTCTTCAATCTCATACGGTAAATCAAGTTTTTTGATTGCTGATTCGAGAGCATTTTCTGCCTTATCCCAAACCTCATCAGATCCAACTCTAGTCTCGGGACGAGTAGATAGCTTTATATCAAATTTATTAAAACCTAAATCTTTATAAATACCAGAAAGTAACTCAATAAAAAGCTTAGTTTCAGATTCAATTTGTTCTTCGGTGCAAAAAATATGACCATCATCTTGGGTAAAACCTCTAACTCGCATCAAACCGTGCATAGTTCCTGAAGCTTCGTATCTATGACATGAACCAAACTCTGCATATCTTAATGGAAGGTCTCTGTAAGATTTCAGTCCTTGATTATAGACTTGAACATGACAAGGGCAATTCATTGGTTTTAATGCATTAGTTCTCTTTTCATTAGCATGCTCTTCATCTATTTCAGTAATAAACATATTTTCTCTATATTTATCCCAATGGCCTGAAGCTTCCCAGAGTTTTCTATCAACTACTTGAGGGGTGTTAATCTCTTGATAATCATATTCTTGAAGTTTATTACGGATGAAATCTTGAAGTAATCTGTATATCGTCCATCCATTGGGATGCCAAAAAACCATTCCGGGAGCTTCTTCTTGAAAGTGAAATAATTGCATTTCTTTTCCAAGCTTTCTATGATCTCTTTTTTCCGCCTCTTCAATTGAATGAAGGTAGGCATTTAGATCTTTATCATTTTTCCAAGCAGTACCATAGATCCTTGTAAGCATTTTATTTTTAGAGTCCCCTTTCCAATATGCTCCTGCTAATTTTGTTAACTTGAAAGAACCTATATGTTTTAAGCTAGGTAAATGAGGCCCTCGACATAAATCAACAAATTTTTTGTCGTCCTGATAGTAGAGCTGGAAATTATCTGCTTGGTCAGATTCTTGAATAATAGATTCTTTATATGGCTCTGCATTCTCTTTAAAAATATTGATCGCATTTTTTTTAGAGTGAAATGATTTTGTGATTGATGATTTTAAATCAATAATTTTTTTCATTTCTTTTTCTATTTTTTGAAGATCATCCGGGGAGATTGGTTTTTTGAACTCAAAGTCATAATAAAAGCCATCTGCTATTGTTGGACCAATAGCAAGTTTAGTATCAGGATATAAATTCTTAACCGCTCGGGCTAAAACTTGAGCAGTTAAAGTATGTCTCATAATTTCGAGACCTTCTGATGAATCAATAGTAATTATAGAAACTTCGGAATCTTGATTAATAGGATCGGACAGATCTTTTTGTTCGCCATTTACTGAAACTGCAATTGCAGCCTTTGCTAAACCTGGTCCAATGTCCAAAGCTAAATCGAGACCAGTTGACCCTGCATTAAGCTCTCTAACGCTTCCATCTGGCAATGTAATATTCATATCGAGTATATTATATAGGTAAATAGAAAACTGTATTAGTTCAAAATAGTATTTCTAAGAACAATTAAAATTTTTACTTTGCCTTCTTAGTTAAATGGATATAACAGATCCCTCCTAAGGATTAGTTGCAGGTTCGATTCCTGCAGAGGGCGCCATAAAAAAACCCTCTAAAAGAGGGTTTTATATCTAAAAATTTTTAGATTTAGTCTTCAAAATCGCTTGATTGAGATATATGAACTCCGCCATAGGTTGCTGAAGAAAAATGTTGCGTTTTAGCAACCCACTTACCGCTCTCATTAACCCAATTCATAGTAACTCTTGTTCTATAAGGCTTGCTAACTCCTGCAGTCTCAATAATTCCTTCATAATAGAACCTGACATGAACTACATCCTCTGACAATTGAATTGCTTCAGGATAGTGAATATTTAAAGTACCACCTTGGTTTGAATTAGCCCAATCTTGAGCTGATTGAACAACAACAGGTTTGTGAAAACTACCATCTGAGTTTGTTCCATAAGTTCCCGAGTTGCTTTCATAAGCAACAACTGTTTCCCAATCCTGATTGTTTCTTGCCTCAAAGTAAGTTTCTAAAGCATTTAGAACTTTTTTTTCTGCTGAAGTATGGCCATCAGCAATGACAAAACTAGCTGAAAACAGTATTAAAGTGCTTAATAAATATTTTTTCATTCTTATTCTCTCCTTTAAATTAATGATTGTTAATAATACATTATAAAATCAGAAAAAATTACAGTTTTAAGGAACTAGCCAGGTAGATGCAAAAGATTCATTCCAAGAATGCAATGCCCTTCTATGACCTGAACTTTTCAAATGAAGGAATTCAAGATTATTAAAAGAGAACTTAAGAACTGCAAAATTTATATAACCATCCTCAATGTTTCCATCTTTCAAGTCGTATTCTTTTGGATCTGATATTTCAAGTGTTGAGCCACCTTTAACTGAATAACACTTTTTTGATCTTGTTGTAGAACCTTCCCATGCAGCTTGTGTTACTTGGTCATTATAGTGAACAGATATAGAACCCTGAAGTTTAATTTGAATTTTTAAATTTGGATCATAGCCCAAAACACTTGCTGAATTATTTTCACTATAGTGATCTATCTTTGCAGCTCTATAATCTGTATGGAATCTTATATACCTTTCTTTTAAATTAAACTCTCTAAGCACCATCACTCTTGTTGCTATCTGATTATTATCTATAGAGGATACTGCCAAGGTATGAAAAAGGGTTTTAGCATTTTCAACAGCATTGGTTAGTATTAAATTTGCACTTTCAAGGGTTTGAGAGATTTCATTATATTCATCAGGCAATTCAGCTTCTAAGCTATTTTGAATGCTCATACTTTTAAGGTCCAGTCAGTTCCAGATTCAGTATCTTTAATTTCAATATTCATATCTAACAATTGCTGCCTTATGGAATCTGCTTTATCAAAGTCTTTGTCCTTTTTTGCATCAAGTCTTTGTAGGATGAGAGCATCGATCATATTAGTATCTAAGTCCTCTTTGTCATGATTAAACCAATCTGAGTAGTCTTCTTGGCAAATACCCATAAGTTCATTTGCTAAAAGTAATTTAGATTTAAATTCTGGTAAATCCTTATCAGAAATATTTTTAAAATCTTTGATCATTTTATTAAGATTTGCTAACAAGCCTGGGGTATTTAAATCATCTAAAAGAGGTGAAATGAAACCCATTGAAGATTCGTTTATTTCTGAGGGCTTTATATCTTTTAGATCAGATAATACTTTGTATATCTTATCTAATAGTTTTTTTGCTTGATGGATAACTTTATCGTTCCAATCCAAAGCTTGTCTATAATGAGAAGAGAGGAGTGACAGTCGAATTACTTCACCATGATTATTCTCTGTTAAATCTTTAACTAAAGAAATATTACCCAAAGATTTAGACATTTTTTCTCCATTAACCGTAACAAATCCATTATGCATCCAATAATTAACATAAGATTTTGGATCACTTGTACCTGCTGAAGAACAACAACTTTGAGCAATTTCATTTTCATGATGTGGAAAAGTTAAATCTCTACCTCCACCATGAATATCAAAAGGGAGTCCTAAAGTTTTTTCTGACATTGCAGAGCATTCAGTATGCCAGCCTGGCCTTCCATAGCCCCATGGTGAATGCCATCCTGGCTGCTCATTATTGCTTGGCTTCCATAAAACAAAGTCAGCTGGATCTTTCTTGAATGGAGCAACCTCAACCCTACTTCCAGCAATTTGTTCATCACGATTTCTTTTAGAAAGTTTTCCATAATTCTCATATGAAGGAACATGAAATAAAACATGGCCATTTTTTTCATATGCATGATTTTTAGAAATAAGATCTTCGATAAGCTCTATCATTTCTGAAATGTATTCAGTTGCTTTGGGTTGGATGTCAGGAGCCTTTACTAGTAGCTTTGACATATCCTCATTGTAAATATCAGTATATTTTTGAGTTATTTCATTTATGGGAACATTGAGCTCATTAGCTGCATCAATTATCTTGTCATCGATATCGGTTATATTTGAAACATATGTAACCTTAGGGTACGCATACCTTAATACTCTTACAAAGGTATCAAATACAACTGCCATCCTTGCATTACCAACATGAGCATAATTGTATACAGTTGGGCCACAAGCATAAATCTTGATATGATTCTGATCTAGAGGAATAAAGTTTTCTTTTTTTCCAGAAAAAGTATTAAATATTTTTAAGTCTTTCATGCTTTTTTACTTAGATCTAATACATTCATTTCTCTTAGAGCATTTAATAATGGTAATAATGGCATGCCTCTTACAGTGTATGAAGAGCCATCAACTGAAGAGAATAAATTACATCCCAGAGATTCAAATTTATATGCACCAGCAGCATTAATTGGATTCTCTAATTCAACATAATTGATAATTTCTTCTTCTGAAAGATTGTGCATTTTCATTGTGACAACTTCAGAGTATTCCCATAATGATTTTCCATTCTTAAATAAGCATACCCCACTATGTTGAAAGTGAACTGTACCCGATAGTAATTTAAGATTTTCAACTGCTTTTTTGACCGAGCCAGGCTTATCAAAGACTTGTGAATCACAAACACACATCTGATCACCACCTATGACTACATGATTTGGATTATCAATACTAACATTAATAGCTTTTGCACTAGCAAGCTTGATTACCTGTTGTTCGAATGGAAGTCTATGCATCTCTTTTTTTAAGGCATCTTCATCGGTATCTGTTTTGATAACTTCAAAGCAGATTCCTGCCTCTTCAAGCATTTGCTTTCTGCTTTGAGAACCAGAAGCCAATATTAATGGGATTTTTGGACTGATACTTGCAGAAAGTACCTTTTCCGAACTCATTTAGAATTTTTTTGGTGAGTTTATTAAACTAATAAATTCTTCTCTTGCTTTATTATCATCTCTAAAAATACCAAGCATTCTTGATGTTATGGTACTAGATTCAGTCTTGTGAATTCCTCTAGTGCTCATGCATCCATGTCCTGCATCTATAACAACAGCAACACCTTTTGGTTGAAGAACATCATTAATAGTATCAGCTATTTGTGCGGTCATAGTTTCCTGGGTTTGAAGCCTTTTACCAAAAGCATCTACAAGCCTGGCAAGTTTACTAATACCAACAACTCTATTATTAGGAATATAGCCAACGTGAGCTACCCCGATGATTGGAACCATATGATGCTCACAATGAGATTCAACTCTTATATCACGGACAATTACAGCATCATCATACCCCTCTACTTCCTCGAAAGTTTTGTTTAAAATTTCAACCGGATCATCGTGATAGCCTGAGAAAAATTCTTTATAAGCTTTAGCAACTCTCTTAGGTGTTTCTATTAGACCTTCTCTATCTGGATCATCACCAGCCCATAGAATTAGTTTTCTTACTGCATCTAAAACTTCAACTTCACTTGGTTTGTTACTCATTATGTTTCCTGTAAATATAGAATTATTTTATATGATAATTAATAAATTTAAAAAATATTTAATAAAAAAGGGAGCTTTAATTGCTCCCTATCAAGAGTATAACTAAATTAAACTAAATCTGTAATAACTTTAAGCACTATTGCTAAAACAAAAGATGAGATAATTACAGCTCTAACAGAAGTTATAGCAGGTAACATTTTACCCCATATAGCATTTGCCTCAATTGCAAAAATAATTGCTAAACCTACTATTAGACTTGTGCTGCTCCACTCAGGATGAATTATCAAACCTGTTGGGTCTTGTCCGTGGGCTGAGTAAACCATATACATCAACATAGGAACTGAAAAAAGCGTATTAGTTCTCGATGCTAAACCAGCTTTAGCTCCAGCTGCAGCTGCATCACCCTCTTTCATACCCAATACAATTTTCTGGTTTCTCCAAATGATTCCCCAAACATTAAGCATCATTAATGTACCCATTGTGGCACCAAGTATAATTTCAGTTCCAATCCTTACACTAATCTGATGAAGAAGAATCACTCCAGTAAGGAAAGTAAATAACGCTGCCCATCTAAACCACCATAAAGCATTAGGTGCTAATTTTTTAAATACATCTGCCTTTGCATCTGGATCTGCAACCTTTACGTATTCACCTTGAATAAAATTGAAATAGTAAAGTAATCCTATCCATGCAATACCAAAAAGAATATGAAAAGCTCTGAAGAAAGATTGGTCAGTTAAAATATCCATGTTGCTCCTTATTAAATGTGCTTAAGGTATATTAAATTAATTCTATATGTAAATCTAATAAAAATGGGGCTTAAAGCCCCATTTTTAATTAAATAGAGTTCAAGAATTACATCATTCCACCCATACCACCCATTCCACCCATATCAGGCATTGGAGGCATTGGAGCGTCATCTTTAGGAATATCTGTAACCATAGCTTCTGTAGTAATCATCATTCCAGCTACAGATCCCGCTGCTTGAATTGCAGTCCTAGTTACTTTAGCAGGGTCAAGGATACCCATTTCAATCATATCTCCGTATTCACCAGATGATGCATTAAATCCATATGAGCCTTTTCCTTCTTTGACATTAGCTAAAATAACGGATGATTCTTCACCAGCATTTGAAACGATTTGTCTTAAAGGAGCCTCAAAAGCTTTCCTAGCTATATTAACACCAACATTCTGGTCATCATTATCACCAGCAACCTTTTCAACTGCTTCTAGACATCTTATTAAAGCTGAGCCTCCTCCTGGAACAACCCCTTCTTCAACAGCTGCTCTTGTTGAATGAAGCGCGTCTTCAACTCTTGCTTTTTTCTCTTTCATCTCCACCTCAGATCCAGCACCAACTTTAATGACGGCAACACCGCCAGCAAGTTTTGCAACTCTTTCTTGAAGTTTTTCTTTATCGTAGTCAGATGAAGTATCTTCAATCTGAGCTCTGATTTGATTTACTCTAGCTGCTATATCTTTCTCATCACCAGCACCATCAATAACAGTAGCGTTATCTTTATTAAGTACTACTCTTTTTGCAGTTCCTAGATCTTCTACGGTAGCGCCTTCTAATGAAAGACCAACTTCTTCAGATATAACCGTTCCGCCAGTAAGGATAGCAATATCTTCTAGCATTGCTTTTCTTCTATCACCAAATCCAGGAGCCTTACATGCAGCCGCCTTAACAATACCTCTAAGATTATTTACAACCAATGTAGCTAATGCTTCGCCTTCGATATCTTCTGCAATAATCAAAAGTGGCTTTCCAGCTTTAGCAACTGATTCTAGTAATGGTAATAAGTCTCTAATGTTTGAAATTTTCTTATCAAATAATAAGATGAGTGGACTTTCAAGCTCTACAGTCATACTGTCTTGGTTGGTAACAAAATAAGGAGATAAATAACCTCTATCAAATTGCATACCCTCAACAACATCAAGTTCATTTTCTATACCACTTCCCTCCTCAACAGTAATAACGCCCTCTTTACCTACTTTTTCCATTGCTTCAGCAATAATCTCACCAACAGCATGATCTCCATTAGCAGATATAGTTCCGACTTGCGCTATAGCTTTACTATCTGCACAAGGAACACTCAAGCCTTTAACATGTTCAACAGCAGCGCTTACCGCCTTATCTATACCTCTTTTTAAATCCATTGGATTCATTCCTGCCGCAACAGCTTTGTTGCCTTCATTTACAATTGATTGAGCAAGAACAGTTGCAGTTGTTGTACCATCACCGGCTTCGTCATTTGTTTGAGAGGCTACTTGTTTGATCATTTGAGCTCCCATATTTTCAAATTTATTTTCTAGCTCAATTTCTTTAGCAACAGAAACTCCATCTTTAGTAACCGTAGGCGCACCAAAGGATTTGTCTAAAACAACATTTCTTCCTTTAGGTCCAAGTGTTACTTTGACCGCATCTGCAAGTATATTAACACCATCAAGCATATGGCTTCTGGCGCTATCTCCAAATTTTACATCTTTAGCTGACATTTTTTTCTCCCTTAATAATTAATATATTTTTATTCAATAACGCCGAAAATATCACTCTCACTCATGATGAGATAATCTTCGCCATCAAGTTTTACTTCATTTCCTGCATACTGACCAAACAGAACAGTGTCGCCTGCTTTAACATTTATTGGAGTTTCTTCTCCTGAGTCATTTTTTTTACCAGGACCAACTGAAATAACCTCACCTTGTGATGGTTTTTCTTTTGCAGACCCTGAAAGAATGATACCCCCAGATGATGTTTCCTCTTCTTCAGTTCTTTTAACCAGAACTTTGTCATGTAAAGGTCTTAGTTTCATTTCTTTCTCCTATTAAATAATTCCATGAATTTTATGTTAGTTTTCTAACTTAAACACTAGTTAAGGTCGAAAAAAAAGAAATCAATAGCTTAAATGCTTTTTTTATTGAAAATAGCCAATGCCAGGAGAATACCAATTAAATTTGCTATTAAATCAGGTATCTCAAAAAAACGATATGGATGATAAAAATGAATAATTTCAATAACGAGTCCAAATGAAAATATCAGTGCAAGTAACAATAACTTAGATATATTAAAATAGCTTTTAAGACCTATATATGAAAGATATAAAAAAATTAAAGCATGAATCATTTTATCTGTTAAAAAAGATAATGCCGCAATATTTGGTATGGATGATGCAGGCAAAATACTAAAGTACATTATTAGAATTAAAGAAAATATAAAAGTTACTCTATATAGTATTTTCATGCTTAGTTAAGAAATTTTTATAAGATAACAATAGCAATATACAAGGAATAGTCAGCATAGATGTTG
Organism: uncultured SAR86 cluster bacterium; assembly: GCA_964276145.1. Taxonomy (GTDB): domain Bacteria; phylum Pseudomonadota; class Gammaproteobacteria; order Magnimaribacterales; family D2472; genus SCGC-AAA076-P13. Next base: position 259,576 of record CAXYDN010000007.1, read on the forward strand.
TTATATAAAAACCCATCCAACCATATTCAAATCCAAATATTTCTTGAAGATATTTAGCCCATACACCTGATAAGCCTTTGAGTGCGAAGCCCGGTCCTGCCATAAATCCTGTTAATAGTGCATATTGAAATCCTGTATATTTCTTAGAAACAAGACTTGTCAGAAAAGCAATATTAATAGTCCCAACAATTCCGGCAGCCAAGCTATCCATTGCCACAATTATTGCCAATGAAGTAATACTTTTTTCTGAGACAGCTACGTATGCAAATAAAATATTTGTTAGCATTACAAGAAATGCTCCAAGAAGAAGAGATTTAAAAATTTGTATTTTCTTAATGAGAAGGCCTCCAAGAAAAATACCAAATATTGAAGCAAATAAGGCAACTACTTTAACTACAGCGCCTATCTCAGTAAGAGTAAAACCCATATCAATATAAAATGGAGTTGCCATAGGCCCCATTACAATATCTGTAAGTCTATATGTGGCTATAATTAATAAAAGTATAGATGCCATAAACATACCAAAACGAGAAATAAAATCTCTTAAGGGCTCAACAATAGAATTTATAAAATTTAATTTACCGAGTTCTTTATTTTTCTCTTCTTTGGAAAATATAACGCCTAGCAAGCCAAGACACATTAAGCCTGCCATTAATTTAAAAGTCATAGACCACCCATTGATATCGGCAAAAATTAAAGCTATTGATGTTGCTGCAATAATTGCTAGTCTATAACCCAATTGATATGAGGCTGCTAAATTTCCTTGATCACTAATATGCGCATACTCTATTCTAAAAGCATCTATTGCAATATCCTGAATTGACCCCGCAAATGCAATTGTTGCTCCAACCATGCAGAATAAAATAAAGTTTTCAATAGGATCTATATTAGATATAAACAATAAACTTAAAAATATAAGTATCTGCATGAAAGCAATCCAACTTTTTCTGTGTCCATATTGAGCTAAAAAAGGTATTGAAAACCTATCAACTAATGGTGCCCATGCAAATTTAAAAGTATATGTGAAAGTTATCCAAGTAAAAAAACCAATATAACTTAAATCAACATTTACATCCCTTAACCATGCTGTTGAGGTGCTTATTAAAAGGATGTATGGCAGACCAGAACCGAAGCCTAAGAAAAGCATAACGAACATTTTTTTATAGTTATACATTAGTTAAATATCTATCCCAGTCAAACAATACTCCTGGATCAGTTTTTCTTTCTGGTGCAATGTCTGAGTGCCCTTTTATATTATCTTTAGTTATTAAATCATACTCTTCAATTAATAATGAGGTTATTAAAGAGAGTTTCTTATATTGAATATCTTCAAAGATATCGTCGTCACTACCTTCTAATTCAATGCCTATTGAAAAATTATTACAGTCATTTTTACCCTTATATGAGGATACTCCGGCATGCCATGCGCGCTTATTAAATGGGACAAATTGTATTACTTCCCCATTCCTTTTGATAAGGACATGAGCGGATACTTTCATACCTTCTATGTTTTTATAAAAATTATGTGAAGTAAAATCTAACTCATTTAAAAAAAATCTTTCTATGTGATCTGTATTATATTTTTTTGGTGGCAAGCTTATTGAATGAATTACCAGCAAACTTATATCCTCATCAACTGGCCTATCATTGAAATTGGGCGACTCTAAGAAACTTATGTCTTGGAGTTTATGGTTTTTAATTTTCATCTATCTTAATAATGGCGGTAATTTAAAAAATATGCTCTCTTTATCTTCACCATTTTCATTAATTACTGCGCCTGTATGCTTTTTGAGTGCCTTAGCTATTTCTTGAACTCTTTCTTCTGGCGCAGATGCTCCAGCTGTAATTGAGATAGTCTTGCAACCATCTAATTCAGATAAATTAAGCTCTTCGAATTCATCTATTAAAATTGACTTACATCCACATTTTTCTGCTAGTTCTTTTAGTCTATTAGAGTTTGAGCTATTTACAGACCCAACAACAATCATATAGTCAGATTCTAGTGCCAATTGCTTCACTGCATCTTGTCTGTTCTGTGTTGCGTAGCAAATATCATCATTCTTTGGAACTTTGATATCCGGGAATCTTCTTTTTAGAATGTTAATAATAGACTTTGTATCATCAACACTCAAAGTAGTTTGTGTTACTAGTGCTAATTCACTAGGTTTTGAAACTTCTATTTCAGCCGCCTCTTTGTCATCCTGTACTAAATATATATTGCTGAAATTGGTGTTGATGTGTCTTCCCATTGTGCCTTCAACTTCTGGGTGACCTTCATGACCTATTAGGATAATATCTTTTTGTGATCTTGCATGTCTAATTACTTCCATATGAACTTTAGTTACAAGAGGACATGTAGCATCAAAGTATTGTAGATTTCTTGCTTTAGTATTTTCTTCAACCTCATTTGAAACTCCATGAGCACTAAAAACTACCAAAGAGTTATCAGGGATTTCATTAATTTCTTCAACAAAAATTGCTCCTCTACTTTTTAAATCTTCTACAACAAATTTGTTATGCACTACCTCATGTTTTACATAAACAGGGCTACCATATATTTCAAGAGCCCTATTTACAATATCAATAGCTCTGTCTACACCTGCACAGAAACCTCTAGGATTAGCTAACTTAATTTCCTTAACTTTTGCTGACATGATCTCTTTTAAATAATTCTAGATAAATTAGTAGAATTGCTCCAATACTAATGAATGCATCAGCAGGGTTAAAGATAAAAAAAGAAAATTTGTTAACATTTAAATGCAAAAAATCAGTAACGTAACCGTCAGGAATTCTATCTAATATATTACCTAAAGCTCCTCCTATTATCATAGATAAAGCAAACTTTTTTGAGCTATCATCCTCTTTTTTATGGAGTATGAAAATATAAATGACGATACCAATACCGAGAATAGTTAATAAGTTTGATAATGACCTTTGACCAAAATCTAAAAATCCAAAGGCAATACCAGAATTAAATGTTAAATAAAGGTCTATAAAAGGTATGAAGCTTTTTGATTCAAACTCATTTAGGAAAGTTAATGCAAATTGTTTTGCTGAAATATCCAATAGTAAAAAAATTAGAATATATAGATAATATTTATTTTTAAACAAAATATCTTACTTCCCCACTTGAATCTATATTCTCTTCGCATCGTAAACATATTTCTGGATGAGATTTACTTTGTCCAACCGAACTATCTCTATGCCAACATCTTGTACATTTTTCATCATCAATGTTCTCAATTGAAATTTCTAATGTTTTTCCAGGTTTGACAGAGGCTTTTGAAGATATAAAAACAAAATGAAGCTCATCGCCTAGCTTATCAAGAATAATTTTATCTTTCTCATCTGCAGAAATAATGACGTTAGCATCTAAAGATCCTTTAAGCTTATTTTCATTTCTTAAACTTTCAATCGATTGATTTACTAAATCTTTAATTTCAAAAATTCTTGTCCAATCATCGCTCCCAATTGTCTGAGATTGATCCAGGGTTTCTTGCATATAGGCTGTTAGAAATACTGAATCTCCTTGATTTTTTAAACTCTCATGAGTCTGCCATAGTTCTTCTGCAGTAAAAGATAAAATAGGAGCAATTAATCTAACCATAATATTTAAGACAGAATCAAGACTGGTTTGGCATGACTTTCTTGCCAGTGAATCACTTTTACATGTATAAAGACGATCCTTTACTATATCTAAATAGATTCCGCCCAACTCATTCACGCAGAAATTATGAATTCTTTGAACGACATTATGATAAGAGTATGCTTCATAAAAATTAATAACATCCTCTTCAAGTTTTTGAGCTTCTAAAATAATCCATTTATCAAGCTCAATTTGTTCATCAAATTTAATTTTTTCAGTCTCATTAAAATCATTTAAATTACCAAGAATAAATCTAAATGTATTTCTAATTCTTCTATACTGATCAGATACTCTTTTCAAAATCTCGTCGGAAGCAACCATTTCACTTCTAAAATCTGTTGAAGCTACCCAAAGCCTTAAAATGTCAGCGCCTAAGCTATCCCATACTTTTTGAGGTGAAACAACGTTACCTAAAGATTTAGATTGTTTTCTACCATTTTCATCAACTACAAATCCATGAGTAAGGACCGCTTTATAAGGAGCTCTTCCATTCATAGCTATGCTTGTCAAAAGCGATGACTGGAACCAGCCCCTATGCTGATCTGAGCCCTCTAGATATAAATCTGCAACAATATTTTTAGCAAATCTTTTTTCAGAAACAGTAGAATGAGTTACACCTGAATCAAACCAAACATCTAAGGTATCTAAAGTTTTTATATATGAATCAGCATCATCAATATAATCATTTAAATCAATGGAATCCCATTCTGAGATTCCATTTTTTTCAATCGCATCTGCAAACTTTTCAAAAAGTTCTTTTTGATTTGGATGAATTTCTCCGGTATCTTTATGAATTACCAAGGTAATTGGAATGCCCCAATTTCTTTGTCTGGAAATACACCAATCAGGTCGATCAGTTAACATACCCTCTATCCTTTGAAGACCCCATGAAGGCTCCCATTGAACATCATTGACGCTACCCACTGCTTGATTTAACAGATTTTCTTGATCCATTGAAATAAACCATTGAGCTGTTGAGGTAAATATTAAAGGTGTTTTATGCCTCCAACAATGAGGATATGAATGATGATAGTCATCACAATTAATTAATGCATTCACTTCATCTAATTTTTCAATAACCAAAGGGTCTGCCTTGATAGCAGGTAGTCCAGTAAGAAAATCTATTTCCTCTTTAAAAAGTCCATTACTATCTAATGCTTTATATGTTTCTATATTATTCTTCTTACATATTACAAAGTCATCCATGCCATGCGCAGGCGCTGTATGAACGCAACCGGTTCCAGCTTCAGTTGTTACATGATCACCATGAAGAAGAACTGATTTTCGATCTAAAAAAGGATGATGTAATTGAATGTTTTGAAGAGTGTTTCCCATTGTTGTTGATACTTTTAAAACACTCACACCCCATCTTTCAGAACAAGACTCGATCATAGAATCAGCTATTATATAAAATGAATTTTCAATTTTAATTAAGGCGTACTCTAATTCTGAATTAATACAAACCGCAACATTAGAAGGAATTGTCCATGGGGTGGTTGTCCAAATAACAAAAGAAATAGGTTCATCCCTATCAAAGCTAAATATCTTTTTTACATCTTCAAGACTTCTATCATCTAGCCTAAAAGCAACATCGATAGATTTTGAAACTTTATCTTGATACTCAACCTCAGCCTCAGCAAGAGAAGAGCCACAATCCTGGCACCAATGAACAGGTTTTTCGCCTTTTTGGAGATGCCCACCTTCATAAATTTTTCCCAATGCTCTAACTGCATCTGCTTCAAAAGATGAATCTAAACTTTTGTATGGATCATCCCAGTCTCCAAAAACACCAAGCCTGATAAAATCTTTTTTTTGATTTTCAATTTGAGTCAATGCATATTCTTTGCAGGCCTCTTGAAACTTTTTTTTGTCTTGGACTAATTCACTCCTTTTTCCATGTTTTTTTTCTACATTGAGTTCTATTGGCAATCCATGACAGTCCCAGCCTGGAACATATGGAGCATTTTTACCTAATAAGGTTTTTGATTTTATAGTTATATCTTTTAAAATTTTATTAACTGAATGACCAAGATGAATTGAGCCATTGGCATATGGCGGGCCATCATGAAGAATAAAATTATCACTATTCTTTCTTAGATCTCTTATTCTTTTATAGATATCAATATTATCCCAAAAATCTAATATTTCTGGTTCTTTTCTGGGCAATCCAGCCTTCATGGATAAATCAGTTTCTGGAAGATTTAATGTATCCCTATAATTAATTGTCATATTGTTTTACTTAAAAAAAATTTTGCAGTTTTTATGTCTTCTTGAATTTGAGATTTTAACATGTCTAAGTTTTTAAATTTCTTTTCTTCTCTTATTTTATTTATAAATTGAACATCTAATCTTTTGGAATAAATATTAGAATTAAAATTGAATAAATGGACTTCTAAAACTGGATGGGAACCTCCAACAGTTGGCCTCACTCCCATATTTGCAATACCGTCTATAGATTTATTATCTAAAGAACACCTAACGGCATATACTCCAGAAATTGGAAGTTTTTGCTTTGGAAGCCAAATATTTGCAGTCGGTATTCCAATTGTTCTTCCAAGATGCTGGCCATGAACAACTTTGCCAGCAAAAGTATAAGGCCTTCCTAGAAGCTCTTTTGCCAAAGAAAAGTTATTTTCCAAAAGAGCTTTTCTAATTCTTGTACTGCTAACACGTTCATTTAAATGTAAATAGGTTTCGGTATTAGTTACGTTGATATTATTTTTTGAACCCCATTCCCGAAGAAGCTGAAAATCACCGGCTCTATTGGCTCCAAATCTAAAATCATCTCCAACTGTAAGAGACAATAAACCAACTGGCTCCAAAATATCTGATATAAATGTTTCAGGAGTCATCTTTCTTAGAGAGCTATTAAATTTTAAAAAGAAAGCAAAGTCGATTCCGTATTCTTCTAATAATTCAAACTTTTTTCTCCAAGGACAAATTCTTGGTGGCGCTTCAGCATTAGTATTGGTTGATATAGCAAAGTATTCTGATGCATGAGGTTCTGTAAAAAATACTATTGATGAAGCATTAGTTTCTTCAGCTCTTTTTTTTATCTTTGATAAAATAGATTGATGTCCTTTATGCAACCCGTCAAAGTTTCCAATAGTTGCATGAAGCTTTGTATCTTTATAAAGCTTTTTAAAAAGCTCTAGATTGTGCTTTCCTCTTATTAAGTACATTTTACTCAAACACTTCTTTTAATGAATTACCTCTAATTAATCTGCAGATTGTAAAATAAATTACCATCGATATAACAACTTTGAACAATAACGCAAAAGTTCTCTCCAGTTGGCTTAGACTATAAAAGTCATAAAACTCTGCAGAAAAAATGAGAAATACGAAAACAAATATTGAAGATATGGCAATTGATAGATTAAATCTGCTTAAAAGACCTTTTATTATAATAAATCCATCTTTAATTAAAATTATTTCTAAAATTAAGACACTAATAATTGCAGCTATGGAGCTTCCGATGGCTATTCCAACATGACCATAACCAAACCTAAACGCAAAAAGATAATTTAAGAATGCATTTAAAAATAATGATAATAAGGCTACATACATTGGAGTTTTTGTATCTTTTCTTGAAAAAAATGCCGGGGTAAGGACTTTCATTAACATGAAAAATGGTAGTCCTATGGAATAAGCCATTAAACTTAATGAGGCTTGCTGAACATCATAAGCGGTAAATTCACCTCTAAAGAAAATTGTACCTATTAAATCTATAGAACATAAATACAACCCAATAAGTGATGGTATTCCAATCAATAATACAAATCTTTGCCCTTTTTGAAGCTCATGAATAAATAGCTTTTTATTAGTGGCAACATCAATTTTTGACAAGGTCGGTAAAAGGATTGTCCCTATTGCTATTGCAAAAATTCCCATAGGAAATTGAATTAACCTATCAGAAACATATAACCATGTTGGGCTTCCTGTTTGAAGTAATGAAGCAAAAATAGTATCAATTAATAAATTAATTTGAACAATTCCTCCAGCAAGTATCGCAGGTATCATTAACTTTAGAACATTTATTTGACCAGGATGTGAAAAATTTATTTTTGGTGTTGGAAGTCTATTAATGTTTTTTAAAGCGTATATATGAATCAATAATTGTAAAAATCCAGCTATAAGAACACCCCATGCCAATGCATACACTGGCAAATTAATTCTTGGAGCAATAAAAATTGCTGCAACAATTAAAGAAATATTAAAAATAAGAGGAGTAAATGCGGGTATTGAAAATTTTTCATGCGTATTTTGAATACCGCTTGCAAAAGAAACTAATGATATTAACGCTAAATAAGGAAACATTATTCGAAGAAGATCTATAGCAATTATTCTTTTTGAATCATCGTAATAAAAACCTGGAGCAAAAATAAAAATAAATATAGGAGTAATAAGGAGAACAAGAATAGTAAATAAAAACAATATACTTAAAAAGGACCCAGCTAGAGAATTAATAAATTCTTGAGTACTTTTTTCATCATTACCCTTTTGATAATCACTGTAGATTGGAATAAAAGCTTGATTAAATGCACCTTCAGCAAAAAATCTTCTAAATAGGTTCGGTATTTTAAGAGTTACAACAAAAATATCATGAAATACTGAAGCGCCCAACAAATTTGTAGTAACTACATCTCTTATAAGCCCAAAAATTCTTGAAAGCCCAGTCCAAGAAGATACTTTTGCTAAAGATAAATAAATTTTATTTTTTTTCACTTCATTCACTATTTGTGAAATCTAATGAAGCAGAATTAATGCAATATCTTAATCCAGTTGGTTGAGGTCCATCATTAAATACATGGCCTAAATGAGCATCACACTCCTTACATTTGACTTCTGTTCTCGACATACCATGAGATTGATCAGATTTTTCAATTATTAAATTTTTATCTTTAGGAACAAAAAAACTCGGCCAGCCACATCCAGCATCAAACTTAGCATCTGATTCAAATAGTTGTGCGTTACAGCAAATGCAGTTGTAATAACCTTTTTTATTAAAGTCCCAATATTTTCCTGTAAACGGTCTTTCAGTTCCAGATTGTCTTGTTACATAGAAACTTTCTTCTGATAGCTCAGATTTCCACTGTTCTTCAGTTTTTTTTATGTAAGACATAACATAATTGTAAAGAACAACTATGAATATAGGTAGCTTTAGCGTGTTAAAGAGTAAAAAACTATATTAAGAGCTTTTATCTTGCTGAATTGATTTATCAGAGTCATTCGCGTATCGAATAAAGTCATTAAGAAGAACTTCAGAAGGAAAGTATATTCTTCTTCTTTTATCAACTTCAGAAGATTTCTCGATAATATAATCTAGTTGAACAGCTTGCTTAAGAACTTGTAGTCTCTTTATGCGTGAAGCAAACTTTTTAGGGACTAATGATATTGCATATTCCTGGGATATTTCATTACCTTCAAAAGACTCCCACATAAAGCTCATCAAGAAATAAAACCTATAAGTGTCAGCTTGAAAGAAATTAAGGGATTCAGGATTGTTTGGGTTATCTATAGAAGCGCTAAGAACCCTTCTTATTAGTTTTTTTGAATTCTTAATCGAACTTTCATCAAGTTTTGCAATATTCACAGTCTCTCCTTTATTAACGAAATATATATACTTTATATATGCAATTTATATGCCAAAAGTACGTACTTAATTTGCACTCATTCTGATATTAAATATTTATTCTGTTCTAGAAACAATAAATGCGAATGATAATCATTTACATGATAATAAACTTATGACTCAATGTAAATAATTATATACATTTAATATGTACAATTTTAGTATATTTTGTATCATTTAGGCAACATTACCGAAAATAATTTTATATTTTTATATCTTGTCTAATAAGATGATTTAACCTTGCTGTTATAAAAGTATCTTTTTGTTCATTTATTTTAGAATTTAAATATGTTTTCTTAAATTTATCAGACTCAAGTTTTATATCGTATTCCTTTTTATATTTTTCAATTTGGTGGTCAGCGTCTATTTCTAAATGATTATTAGATGACATAAAATTATCCATGGTTTGAATATTTAAAATTTTTACTCTGTCTTCTAGATTGATATATCTTTGCAGAAAATTAATTAACATAATTGTTCCATTAATTTTTCCATTAATACTATGGCCTGCTACATGAGGTGTTGCTAGTAATGCAAAATCAACAATATTATTTGATGGGGATGGCTCCCCTACCCAAACATCACTTATATAATTAATGTTATTCTCATGAATAAGTTTATTTTCGTCTACAACTCCTCCTCTTGATGTATTAATTAAAGTTTTTCCTTTAATGTCTTCTAGAAAACCTTTATTGATCATATTATTTGTGGGGAATTCTGTTTTATTGGTTAAGGGGACATGCAAGCTGATTAAATCACAGTTTTTTACTAGCTCTAAGTTAGAAAGGAAATCAAAATGTAAAAAAGGATCATAAACAAAATTTTTAATTGAAAAGTAATCTAATGCTTTCTTTAGTTGTTTTCCAACATTCCCATATCCAATTATTCCAACGGAATTATCTGAATTAAATATATTATTTTCCATCAAAAAACATATTGAAGACATTACATAGTTTGAAACTGATAAACCATTACAACCAGCAGCATAAAACCATTTAATATTTTTCTTATTTAAATAGTCAGTATCCATATGATCAATGCCAGCAGTTGCTGAGCCAATAAAGTGTACATTTGTATCAACCAATAATGTCTCATTAATTTGAACAGTTGATCGTATTAATAATGCATCAGCATCTTTTATATTTGAATTATTGAAATCAGAAGAATTCAAGAATATTAATTCAATAGCTTCAAAGCCATTTAAAAGAGGAATTATCTCTTTTACTGACTTAATGCCATTATCAACAATAACTTTCATTAGCTAGTTAGATTTATCAGGCATTATTAGACTTTTTAACCAGCCAAATAATGAATTGCCTCCAAGTGAATATCTGTCTAAAGCATCGAAATCTTTAGCTAGTTGAATAGGGTCTGCAAGAAAATTTGCTCTTGTATTAAATTCTTTATTTTCTAACTTCTTAACTAATATTGCAGGATTGCCAGCATAAACCGAATTAGGTGGAACATCTTTTGTAACAACAGCTCCAGCACCAATAATACTATTCTTTCCTATTGTTACTCCCTTGCAAATAATAGCGCTATCTCCTATCCAAACGTTGTCTTCAAAAATTACAGGTCTTGTATTTCCAACTGGCTTAGCTCTATCATAAATTCCATGCCAATCTGCATCAGAAATATACGCTCCATGAGCAATCATGCAAGCGTCTCCTATGACTATACTTTCTGCTGACATTATTCTTACGCCTGGAGTTATAAGACAAAATTTACCAATTTTAATCTCACCATGATGATCTCCAATATCCCAGGAAGTAAACTGAATATTTGCATCGCTTGATCCAATCAAGGTTGGATAATCATCAATAGAAACATTACCTCCAAAAACATTAATATATCTTGGTTTAAAATAGGCCCCTCCCTTACCAAGGGATTTAAATTGTGGTTTGATAAAATGTCTAACGTAAATTTTTACAATTTTTGTATTAATTTTTTTCAACCAATATGGTCTATTATCTTTTCTGATATTAATCTCCTTTTAAGTTATTTTAATATGATAAAGTAGCCAAAAAAATTATTTCTTAAAGTGATATCGATAAGTAAGTACATTATAGAGTTTAAGCAGCTCATTAAGATAGGGGTTCCAATATTTGGATCCCAGCTTTCTTATATGCTTATGGGAACAACTGATACAATTATTGCTGGAAGAGCAAGCCCGGCTGATCTTGCTGGACTAGGGGTTGGTAATTCGATATCAATGACGATTTTCATGTTTACTTCTGGTGTAATTTTTGCAGTAACTCCAATTGTTGCTCAACTTTATGGAGCAAAAAAGTTTAAAGAAATAGGTCAAAAGCTTAGAGAAGTTTTATGGATAGCAATGTTTTTGGGTATTTTAATAGGTCTAATTTTTATGAACATGGGATATATATTAAATAGTCTCCCTATTGAAAAAAGTATTACAGATATTTCAACAAAATATTTACAAGCTATAGCACTGGGATTTACTTTTCTAACAATATTTACTTGTTTAAGATGCTATAGCGAAGGAATGAAACTTACTGTTCCGGTTTTTGTAATAGCCTTCTTTGGAATGATCTTAAACATTCCACTAGATTTGATATTTGTTTATGGTTGGTTTGGTGCGCCCAAGCTTGGGGGAGTTGGGTGTGGAATTGCAACAACAATTGTTTCATTTATTATGATGGTAACTTTATTTATTTATATATCTGTAAGTAAAAACTATAAGAAAACAGAGCCCTTCTCAAAGTTTTCTTGGCCATCTTCAGAAACTACAAAAGAAGCAATAAAGCTTGGGGTTCCAATCGGTTTAGGTATATTTATAGAATTAAGCATGTTTTCTGGTGCTGGAATTATCTTAGCTGTTTTGGGAGAATCAATTGTTGCAAGTCACTATATTGCTATTAATATAGCTAGCTTATTCTTTATGATTCCATTATCTATAGGATTAGCAGCTGCTACGAGGACTGGAAACTTAATTGGAGAAGAAAATCCTAGACAAGCAAAAACTGCATCCTATTCAACAATATATATGTGCATAATTGCTGCATTATTAAATATAGTAATTATTCTAAGCTTTAAAGAATTTATAGTTGGTATTTATACAACAGATGAAGTCGTATTTAACTTAACAGTTGGTTTATTAATATTTGCAGCCATCTTCCAACTACCTGATGGAATACAAATGGGAGCTTTAGGAAGTTTGAGGGGTTATAAAGATACCTTTGTTCCAATGGTGCTATTATTTATTTCTTATTGGATCTTTGCATTGCCTGCTGGTTATTACCTAACCAATATTGGTTTTGGAAGCCCTTTTGGGGCTTCTGGTATGTGGATAGGAATGATTGTTGGTTTGAGTATTTTCTCGTTCCTTTCTATATTGAGACTAAGATGGGTTATACGGAAAAATTTAAGATCTAGTATTTAGAGAACTTCTTTTACTTTAGTCCCAATTTCTACTAAATTATCAGCAATATGAACACCACACTCTTTTAATTTAGAAATCTTATCTGCAGCAGTTCCTTTACCACCAGCAATAATAGCACCAGCATGACCCATTCGCTTTCCTGCAGGAGCAGTCTGACCTGCAATATATGAGATAACTGGTTTAGTTACATTATTTTTAATAAATTCTGCAGCCTCTTCTTCAGCAGTTCCACCAATTTCACCAACCATAACAATGGCTTTTGTTTGTTCATCTTTTTCAAACAGCCTTAAGATATCAATAAAAGATGAGCCTGGTATTGGATCTCCCCCTATTCCAACACAACTGCTTTGTCCAAAACCTAAATCAGTTGTTTGTTTTACAGCCTCGTAAGTAAGAGTACCCGATCTAGAGATAATACCTATCGATCCAGGCTTATGAATACTTGCTGGCATAATACCAAGCTTTGCTTCGCCTGGAGTTATCAGACCAGGACAATTTGGCCCTATTAATGTCAAACCTAGTTCATCTACCCTTTTCTTAACATCTAACATATCTAATGTTGGCACTCCCTCAGTTATACAAACAATAAGTTCAATGCCTGATTCAGCAGCTTCAAGAATAGAATCTTTACAAAATGGAGCAGGAACAAAAATTAATGATGCATTGGGTTGAACTGTATTTACAGCTTCCTCCATGGTATCAAATACAGGCCTACCCAAATGGGTCTGACCTCCCTTGCCAGGCGTTATACCTCCAACAATATTAGTTCCATACTCAATAGCTTGTTCTGAATGAAGAGTGGCTTGCGAGCCAGTAAACCCTTGGACAATTACTCTTGTGTCTTTATTAACTAAAATACTCACTGTGCTAGCTCCACTGCCTTTTTGGCCGCATCACCTAAATCATTAATACTCTCAATTTTTATATTTGCTTTTGATAGGATTTCTGAGCCAAGATCAGCATTGTTTCCCTCAAGCCTAACAACAACAGGAATCTCAACACCGACTTCTTTAATTGCAGCTAACACACCCTCTGCAATTAGGTCACATCTTACAATGCCGCCAAAAATATTAACAAGAACGACCTTAACTTCTGGATCATCTAATATAATTTTAAAGGCTTTTGATACTCTATCTTGGGTTGCAGTTCCTCCAACATCAAGAAAATTTGCAGGATTACCACCAAAATATTTAATGGTGTCCATAGTCCCCATTGCTAATCCGGCTCCATTAACCATACATCCAATATTTCCATCCAATGAAACATAACTTAAGTCATTTTTAGCAGCCTCAGATTCTCTTGGATCTTCTTGAGATGGGTCATGCATATCTGCAATCTCAGGTTGTCTATAAATAGCATTGGAATCTATATTTATTTTTGCGTCTAAACAGTGAAGTAAACCACCACTAGTAATAACAAGAGGATTAATTTCTAATAAGCTAAGATCTTTCTCAATAAATAACTTCATAAGATTTTTAAACATTGGTGTGAACTGTTTTGTCTGCTGGTTGTTAAGCTTAAGGACTTTGGCAATTTTTCTTGCTTGAAATCCCTGAGCTCCGCACAGAGGATCAATAGCCTCATAAATAATTTTTTCAGGAGTGTTTTTTGCAACTTCTTCAATATTCACTCCTCCTTCAGAAGATCCAATGAAAACTACTCTTTGTGAATCTCTATCTATAACAGCACTTAGATATAATTCTTCTGCAATATCGGTACATTCTTCTATGAGAATAGAATTTACTAGCTGTCCATCTGCATCTGTTTGGTAAGTTACTAATCTTTTTCCAAGCCATTTTCTAGCAAATGCTATAGCATCATCAGGAGAATCTACTAACTCAACACCACCAGCTTTTCCTCTGCCGCCGGCATGAACCTGAGCTTTTACAACCCACTTTGATCCACCTATATCTCTGCATGCATTATGAGCATCTTCGGCTTCATAAATAACTTTGCTAGTTGATACAGGCAAGCCATACTCTGCAAACAAAGCCTTGCCCTGATATTCGTGTAAGTTCATTTTCTTTTATTTCCTATATGTATTGCTTGGTTGCTTACTGATAAAGCAGCCTCATGAAGTGCCTCTGAAACTGTTGGATGACTAAAAATTGTTAGTCCTAAATCTTCAGAACTTGCCCCAAATTCCATAGATATAAGTGCTTGCTGAACAATTTCTGCTGCTGATGGACCAAAAACATGAACACCTATAATCGTATCAGTTTTTGCATCAGTTAAAAGCTTTACAAAACCAACTGATTGCTCAACAGCTAGAGCTCTGCCACTTGCAGCAAACGGGAATTTGCCAACTTTATATTCAATATTATCGTTTTTAAGTTCCTCCTCATTCTTTCCAACCCAAGCTATTTCAGGATGGGTATAAATAACTGAAGGTACTAAATCATAATTCATTTCTGCATGCTTGCCGGCTATTCTTTCAGCAACCATAATTCCTTCCTCGCTGCCTTTGTGAGCAAGCATAGGTCCTCTAACAACATCACCAATGGCCCAGATATTTTTTACATCTGTTTGACAATTTTGATTAACAGAAATAAAACCTTTTTCATCAAGACTTATACCACAGTCTTCTTCAAAGATATCTGAAGTATTAGGCTTTCTTCCAACAGCAACAATTAATTTCTCGAATTCCATATTTTCTGAAGTGCCATTGTTTTCGTATGTTATTTTTACAGAATTTTTTAAGCTTTTTGATGATGTTAATTTGCAGCCAAGCCTAATATCTAGACCTTGTTTTTTAAAATCTTTAAATGTTTCTTTGGCAACTTCTTTATCAGCCATGAAGAGAAAATCGTCCATTGCCTCTATTACAGTAACTTTTGAACCTAATCTTGCCCATACACTTCCTAATTCAAGTCCAATTACTCCAGCACCAATTACACCTAAAGTTTCAGGTACTTTATCAATTTCAAGAGCTCCAGTGCTATCTAATATATTTGTATCATTAAAAATAGCTGAACTAATTTCAATTGGTGATGAACCAGATGCGATAATGATATTTTTTGATTCAATTATTTCTTTTTTGCCTTCGATATTTGTAATTTCTACTTTGCTATCTGCTAAAACCTTACCTCTACCAGCTATTGGAGTTACTTTATTTGCAGCAAATAATCCGCCAATACCGCCAGTTAATTTAGCAACAATATCATTTTTTCTTTTCATCATTGCAGGTACATCTAAAGCAACAGAGCCAACCTCAATCCCATGAATTTTTAAATGGCTAGTTGCTTCTTGATATCTATGTGATGAATCAAGCAAAGCTTTAGAAGGTATGCAGCCAACATTTAAACACGTTCCACCAAATGTAGGATTATTTTTAGCATCAACATACTCCTCAATACAGGCAGTTTTTAATCCTAATTGAGCTGACCTTATAGCAGCTACATAACCTGCAGGACCGCCACCTATTACAACAACATCAAACATAGAATTCCTCTAATTTATAAATTTAATAACAATCTTTCAGGCGACTCTAATTGTTCCTTAATCGAAACTAAAAACCTTACTGCCTCTTTACCATCTAATAATCTATGATCATAACTCATGGCTAAATACATCATTGGCCTAATTACAACCTCACCATTAATAGCTACAGGTCTATCTTGAATAGAATGCATTCCTAAAATAGCTGTTTGGGGTGCATTAAGAATTGGAGTAGATAATAAAGAACCAAATACACCGCCATTGGAAATAGTGAAAGTTCCGCCTTGCATTTCTTCAATTGTTAACTTGCTGTCTCTAGCTTTTTCAGAGTATTCAAGAATAGACTTTTCGAGTTCGGGTAAAGACTTTGTATCAGCATCTTTAATAATTGGAACTACTAAACCTCTTTCAGTTGATACTGCAACGCCAATATCTTGATAACCATGATATATAACATCTGAACCATCTATTGAAGCGTTAACAATTGGAAATTTCTTTAAGGCTTGGACGGCAGCAATTATAAAGAAACCCATAAAACCAAGCTTAATGCCGTGCTGCTTTTCAAATTCTTGTCCATATTTTGCTCTAAGTTCTTTTATTGGAAGCATATCAACTTCATTAAAAGTTGTTAGCATTGCGGTTTCTTGCTGAACTGATACAAGTCTTTTTGCAATAGTATTTCTTAATCTACTCATTGGAACTCTTTTTTCAGGTCTGCTTGATGAGCTTATTGAAGAGGCATTATCACTTGATTCCATTGCTGGCGATTTAGATTCTAGATGATTAATAACGTCAGCTTTAGTAATTCTTTGATTTTTTCCAGAGGCTTGAATTAAAGATGAATCTAAATTATTTTCAACAATAAGTTTTTTTGCTGCTGGTCCAGATTTTTTGTGATTTACATCGTCTTTAATTTTTGGGTCATCTTCTTCAGCGCTTGAACTCTGCAAGTTAACTTCTTTTGAAATTTTTTCTTCTTTTATTTTTACAGCTGTTTCGTCAAATTCTCCAATAATTTCTGCACTATTAACAATATCTCCTTCATGCTTAATGATTTTTGTTAATACTCCATTTGATGGGGCAACAACCTCCAAAACAACTTTATCTGTTTCAATTTCTGCAATAATTTCGTCTTGATCTACAGATTCTCCTTCTTTTTTTACCCAATTTGCCACAGTCCCATCTGCAACTGATTCTGGAAATGTGGGTGATTTAATTTCAATCGTCATAATATTCCCTATTGTAAAGCTTCTGTAACAAGATTACTTTGTTGCTCGAGATGTAATTTCATCATTCCAACAGCTGGAGCTGCAGCAGGAGGTCTGCTAACTAAAGTAATTTCTTTATCTTTTCCAAGTCTATCTAATACTCTCTGGAGTCTATGTCTATGGCTAAACCAAGCACCTTGATTTTGAGGTTCTTCTTGACACCAAACAATGTCTTTAACATTCTCATATTCCATGAGAATTTCTTCAAGATCATCATATGGAAATGGATAAAGCTGTTCTATTCTTACTATTGCAATGTTATCTTTTTGTTCACTATTTTGTCTGTCTTTGAGATCGTAAAAAACTTTACCTGAACATAAAACAACTTTCGTTATTGAAGGTTTATTTTTAACTTCATCATCAATTACACATTTGAATGAGCCTTTTGTAAGATCTTTGAGTGAAGATGTTGCCTTAGGATTTCTTAATAAACTTTTTGGAGAAATAACCACTAATGGTGTTCTCATTTTTCTAATCGCTTGACGTCTTAATAAATGAAAAATCTGTGAAGGAGAGCTAGGAATACAAACTTGTATATTTTCTGATGCACATAACTGAAGAAACCTCTCAATTCTAGCGCTGCTATGCTCAGGCCCCTGGCCTTCATATCCATGAGGTAAAAGCATAACAAGGCCTGATAGCCTTTCCCATTTATGTTGAGCTGAAACAATAAATTGATCAATAACAACTTGAGCTCCATTAACAAAATCACCAAATTGAGCTTCCCAGATAGTTAAACCTGTTGGCCATGTAGCTGAATACCCGTATTCAAACGCTAAAACAGCTTCTTCTGAAAGCAATGAATCATATATATCAAACCTAGTATTATTCTCTCTAGCTATTTTAGATAAAGGGATGAACCCTTCTCCTGAATCTTTATCAAAAACACATGCATGTCTGTGAGAAAATGTACCTCTTCTTACATCTTGGCCTGTAATTCTAATCGGATAACCCTCTTCTAATAATGAGGCATACGCCATGCTTTCAGCATAACCCCAGTTTATATCTAGACTTCCATCGGTCATCTTTTTTCTATCATTAAAGATTTTTAACGCTTGATTTCCTAGTTGAAATGAATCAGGTACTTCACAAACTTTCCTGCCTAAAGATGTAAATTTTTTAGCATTATATGAGGTATCAACTTTTGGCCACCATAGAACATCCATATAGTCAGTCCAGTCAAACCAGAGAGAGTTATTTGAATGATCTGAAAGGCTCTTTGCTACTGTTTTACCAGCCTCTAAAGATTCTCTGTAATTATTTTTAATATTTAATGCAGATTCTTTAGTTATAAACCCTTCACTCATTAATTTTTCTTGGTACTGATTTAAAACTGAAGGATGTTTTGCAATTTTCTTGTACATTGAAGGTTGAGTTGCAGATGGATCATCTGCCTCATTATGCCCCCTTCTTCTATAACAAAATAAATCAATCACAACATCTTTGTGAAACTTTTCTCTGTATTTACAAGCAATTTTTACAGCCTTGATAACCATTTCTGGATCATCGCCATTTACATGTATTACTGGAGCCTGGATCATTTTTGCAACATCAGTTGAATAATCTGTTGATCTTGCATCATTCTTGTTGCTCGTAGTAAAACCAATTTGATTATTTACAATGATATGGATTGCGCCTCCAACATTAAAACCTCTAGTTTGTGACATTTGCAAGGATTCCATCACAACCCCTTGGCCAGAAAAAGAAGCATCTCCATGAAGTAGGACTGGTACTACTTTTTTTCTATCATTATCATCTAGCCTATCCTGCCTTGCTCTAACTGAACCAAGAACAACAGGATCTACTATTTCTAAATGAGATGGATTATTGTTAAGAGATACATGAACCTCACCGCCAGGGGTATTGATATTTGATGAGAATCCTAAATGATATTTAACATCTCCAGTATTTGCACCCTCTAGCTCTCCACTTTCATCAAATGCAGAGAATAAGTCAGCTGGAAATTTGCCTAGAACATTTACTAATAAATTTAATCTTCCCCTATGGGCCATTCCGAAACATATCTGATTGGCACCAAGACTTCCACAATTTTGTATAACAGCATCAACTAAAGGCACTAATGATTCACTCCCATCTATACCAAATCGTTTCATACCAGGATATTTAGCAGCTAAATATTTTGCTAAACCCTCTGCAGAATTTAGTCTTTCATATATATGCAATTTTTCATCTTTTGAAAAAGAATAAGATTCAATTTTTGATTCAAATTTCTTTTGGAACCACCTTCTTTCATTTGAATTCATAATATAGTTGTATTCGATACCTATATTTCCACAATAAATTCTTCTTAAATCGTCTAAAATATTTTTTAAAGATGATTTTTTTGAGCCTGAATTAAAAGTATCTGTATAAAACTCAGTATCTAAATCATCTTCTGATAGTCCATGAAACTCAATTTTAAGATCTTCGATTGGATTTCTATCCATCATGTCCAGCGGATCTAAAGTTGCCTCTTGATGACCTCTATTTCTATATGATTGAATAAGTCTTATTACCTTACCTTGTCTTTCATCAATCTCCTCTTTTGCAGAAACAGCTCCTCTTGAAAGATTTTTAAATTCATTAATTACGCTTTGATGCGATATTTCTCCATTTCTATCTTGTTCACTAGGAAGATTTGAAAAAGAAATCAGACCATTCTTTTGAAAGATTTTCTGGAGTTGTTAGGTATATTTCATATAGGGTTTCTAGGTAGGCCGCATGTCCTGCTGACAAGTGTGAACTCCCCCATAGTTCTTGCATTGATTGACTCATCGCTATTTAATTCATAACTCCATCAGATGTAATAATTTCTTTTTTATCTTTTAAAAGCATTGTTTTTATCTTGCCTATAGCTTTATTTGGATTTAAACCTTTTGGACATGCACTTACGCAGTTCATAATTCCATGACATCTATAAACACTGAATGGATCTGATAATTCATCAAGCCTTTCATTTGTTTTTAAATCTCTTGTATCAGCAAGAAATCTATATGCTTGAAGTAAAGCAGCTGGACCTAAAAACTTATCAGGATTCCACCAAAAAGATGGACAACTTGTTGAACAGCATGCACATAATATACATTCATATAAACCATCCAATTTATCTCTATCTTCAGGTGATTGGAGTCTTTCTTGCTCAGGAGCAGTTGTACTATTTTGTAAAAAAGGTTTAATTTTTTCGTACTGAGCATAGAATTCAGTCATATCAACTACCAAATCTCTTATTACTGGAAGTCCAGGCAGTGGCCTGAGTTCTATTTTATTATTTTTTAACACTGATGAAATTGGCGTGATGCAAGCAAGACCATTTTTTCCATTAATATTCATACCATCTGATCCGCAAACACCTTCTCTACATGATCTTCTGTATGAAATTGATTCATCTTGCTCCTTTAATAGGTGGAGTAAGTCTAGAACCATAATATCTTTTGTGGGTTTTTTTATAATATAATTTTTAATGTAAGGAAATTTATCCTGCTCAGGATTGTATCTATACATATTAATTTCGAGTTTATCTTTTGGCATTTAATAGGTCCTTACAATAGGTGGAAATGCTTCAACTTCAGAGGGACTAAAGTTTACGTCTCTTTTTGAGATTGATTTAGATTCAGGATCATAAAGTGAATGACATAACCATTTTTCATCATCTCTGTCAGGGTAATCATCTCTTGCATGAGCTCCTCTACTTTCATCTCTACTGTATGCAGCAACAGCAGTTGCTTCAGCCACTTCAAATAGATTTTGAAGCTCAATAGCCTCTACTCTACTTGTATTAAAAGCATTACTTTTGTCTTTTAGGTGAAGGTTATTTACTTTTTCTCTAATATCTTTGAGCTCGTTTAAGCCTTTTTTCATAAATTCTCCACGCCTGAATACACCAAAATAATTTTGCATACATTCTTGCAACTGCTTCTTAACCTCTGCTGTGTCATATCCACTATTAGATTCATTTAATCTATTTAATCTTTCTAGTGCTGAATCAATATCATCTACATTTGCGGACTTTACTCCTCCACCAGATTTAATTTCTTCTTGGATAAACATTCCAGTAGCTCTTCCAAATACAACCAAATCAAGCAAAGAATTCCCACCCAATCTGTTTGCTCCATGAACCGATACACATGCGGCTTCTCCAGCAGCAAATAAACCTGGCACTATCGAATCTATTTCATTTATTCTATTGAATGCCTGTCCATTGATATTTGTAGGAGTTCCTCCCATCATATAGTGGCAGGTTGGAACTACGGGTATAGGCTCAAATATTGGATCTACATGAGCAAAAGTTCTAGATAGTTCACATATGCCTGGAAGCTTTGCATTTAATACATCAGCACCTAAATGGTCTAATTTTAAATAAATATGATCTTTGTTTTCTCCGCACCCTCGTCCTTCAAGTATTTCCAAAACCATAGATCTTGCAACTACATCTCTGCCAGCCAAATCTTTTACATTAGGTGCATACCTTTCCATAAATCTTTCGCCATCTTTATTGACTAAGTAACCTCCTTCCCCTCTACATCCTTCTGTAACTAAAGATCCAGCACCATAGATTCCTGTTGGATGAAATTGCCACATTTCCATGTCTTGAGCAGGAAACCCAGCTCTTAGTGCCATGGCTAAACCATCACCAGTATTAATTAATGCATTAGTAGTTGAGGCATAGATTCTTCCAGCACCTCCGGTAGCCATTACTGTAGATTGAGCCTTTAGATAAGCAACTTCACCATATTCAATAGAAAAAGCAATTACTCCTGTAACTTCATTTTTATCATTTTTAACAATATCAACAGCAAACCATTCATTAAGAAAATCTGTGCCTTCTTTTACATTATTTTGATAAAGCGTGTGAAGCAATGCATGACCTGTTCTATCTGCAGCTGCACATGTTCTCGCAGCTTGACCACCTTTTCCAAAATCTTTTGACTGACCTCCAAATGGCCTTTGATATATTCTTCCATTATCAAATCTAGAAAATGGTAATCCCATATGTTCAAGTTCAAAAACTGCCTTAGGGCCCTCTGAACAAAGATACTCAATTGCGTCTTGATCACCAATAAAATCTGCACCTTTGACTGTATCATACATATGCCATCTCCAATCGTCATTTGGATCTGCGCTTTGAATAGCACATGTTATGCCTCCTTGGGCTGAGACTGTATGAGATCTTGTTGGAAATACTTTAGAGACTACTGCTGTTTTTAAGCCAGATTTGGCAAGCTCTAAAGATGCCCTCATACCTGAGCCACCCCCACCGATAATTAAAGCATCAAATTCTAAAGTTTTAATATTTGTAGAATTATAGTTTGTCATATTTAAAACCAGATAATTGAAAAATAAAGAAAAATGATAACCAAACCCAAGATAAAAAATGAAGTTTCATATATTTTTCTAATGATGTCAGCACTGTTACTTAGTCTAATAGAGATAAAACCTAAAGTTCTTTTTGTTAAATAATCAGTTCCAACTGTCCAAAGTCCAATAAAAGCATGAATGCAAACTAATAGTATAAAAATTGATAATAGGGCCTTAAACGAAAAAGAAGTAGTTATAAAATTAAATGATAGGCTGGAAGTCCAAAATAGATACTCAACATAACCTAAAAAAAATAAAAAGTAAAAAGCGCTATAACGCTGCAGAAACCATGATAATTTTCCAATATTCATAGCATTATCCAAATAGTTGCAATTGCATTTAATAAAAATAAAAATAAAGTTATAACTGCTGAACGGAATGACGAAGTAAGAGTTTCATTCAAAAAATGAAAATCTATCAACATATGCCTTGTACCTGTAAAAATATGATATTGAAATATTAAGACCAGGACTACGAAAGCCAATTTAAGAGTTAAACTATTTGAATAAAATTTAATGAAACTATCATATGAATCCTGGCTTTCAAATATTAAAGATAAGGCAATTGCAGAAATTGGAAGTACTAAAAAAAATATGAGTATTCCACTAATTCTATGAGTAATTGAAAGCAATGCAGACAAAGGCAGCTGTATTTTAAAGAGATTAATATTTATTGGTCTTTTATGTGTCATTCAGAAAGTGACAAATGTCATTTTTTATGTGCTTTTATGCCATAATTATAACTGATTATAAGGAATTTAAATAATTGAATTGTTAAAAAAAATAAGAAATATACTTATTTTTTTCTCCTCACATGCTTTATCAATCTTTGTCTCTTTTTAACTTGTCTTTCAGTTAACTTATTCACTTTATTTTCAAATGGATTTTCTGACTTCCTAAAAATTAGTTTAAGCTGAATACTTTGGAGCTTTAAAGATGCCCTAAATGAATTCTCTAAATATTTCCTATAGTTTTGTGGTATTTTTTTATCTTGATTTGAATGAATAATTAAAGTTGTAGGATTAATGCCCCCAAAGTGAATATGTTTTAATTTCAATTGCCTTCCTCCGACAGATGGAGGAGCACTTTGTGATGTAAACTTATTTAATAATTTATTTAAAGATGCCGTAGTATATTTTTTTTGAGCTCTATCAATTACATTATTAGTTACCCTAAACAGTCTTTTAAGGCCAGTACCCTTAATACCTGAAATTTCTACTTTAATAAAATCAGCGACAAAGTTCGACTGAGCTCTTTTAGATTCGTACAACTCCTCTTTTTCTTTTTTAGAGAGTAAATCCATTTTATTTAAAGCTACGACAGTGGGCTTACCCATTTCACATATCATATTTATTATTTTAAGATCTTGATCAACCAGGCCCTCTGCTGCATCACAGATAAAAATTACAACATCACACTCTTCAACTGAATGCATTGCGCGAACGTAAGAAAAATATTCTATTTTATGAGCACTTCGGTATCCTTTTCTAATTCCAGCAGTATCTATAAATATAAAATTATCTTCATTTACAGAGAATGGAATACTTATTGCATCAATTGTTGTTCCGGCTATTTCTGAAACAATGAGTCTATCTTCATTTATAAATTTGTTGATAAAGGTAGATTTTCCAGCATTGGGTCTTCCCAATACTGCTATTTTTTTACCTGCAGGAATTTTAATTTTTTCTTCTGGTAAAGATTGTTTAATATAAGATCTAAGATCTAATATATTTTTAGAGTGTTCAGCACTTATCTCAAAAATATCAGTAATACCTTTTTTAATTAAATCTTCTTTTATCAAAGATTCAGATTTTTTATCTATTTTATTTAGTGCTGTAATAAATTTTTTATCTAACTTTCTTAATCTAGTTAGTATGTCTAAGTCTTCTTTGGTTAAATTTTGAGAGCCATCTAACAGAAAAAGTATTAAACTTGATTCTTCTGCAGCTATCCAAGCCTGCTCAGCGATATCTTCTTTTAAAATAGAATTATCTTGTGCAATGCCACCAGTATCAATTACTAAACTTTTTTGATCTCCAAAAGAAATGTATCCATAATTTCTATCTTTTGTTAAACCAGAAAAATCAGAAACTATGGCTTGTCTTGATTTAGTTAACTTATTAAATAAGGTTGACTTTCCGACGTTTGGTCTTCCTATGATTGCAATTGAGGTAAACATTATTAATTAGCATCTTATATGCTTAATGAAAATAAATTAAATGCCTCATCAAGAACATAGAAGTTCTTACTCCTGCTTATAATTTTTTTTATTGGTTTCCTTGATATCTTCTTTCTTCCAATTGTTTTACCATTAAGAGGGTCAATAATATGAATATAACCTTCAAAATCTCCAAAAACTAGATATCCGTTAAAACTGACTGGATTTGACAAACTTCTATTAAAATACTCATTAGATTTCCAAGATTCTTCTAAGTTTTTACTAACAAAGGTTTTTAGATTTGATTTAGACTCTACAAGAATTATTAAGCCTCTCATTAATAAAGGTGAATAAAAAGAAGATGCTTCGGACTGCCAAATAGATCTTTTTTGAGCAATATCAAATATATTAATGTTACCTTGATAATTAGTAGTAAAAATTAAACCATTATCAACAACTGGGCTTGAATCAGAATCAATAAGGTTTTCAAGCTCAGATGAGCCAGTTACATAAGAAATAGCTCCATCCCAGACAGGATATCCTGAGTCTAATTCAAACACACCAAGTCTACCATTATCAAAAGTTGCATAAACCATATTGTTATCTATAACGGGACTGCTACTACCTCTAATAGTTAAAGCTGGTAGCTTTGATCTATATGACCAGACAATTTC
The DNA here is from genome assembly GCA_964276145.1 of uncultured SAR86 cluster bacterium. Lineage (GTDB taxonomy): Bacteria > Pseudomonadota > Gammaproteobacteria > Magnimaribacterales > D2472 > SCGC-AAA076-P13. The sequence continues at coordinate 285,149 of CAXYDN010000007.1, forward strand.
ACCAGATGTTTTATCAAGCCCAAGTAATTCACCTGAGCCTGTTTTTACAACTACAAATTTAGTATCTATTGTAGCCGGCGCCAATACTTCGCCCTTTACATTAGATGTCCACAAAGTAGATCCATTATTTTGGTCTAAACTTATAACGTTTCCATCGACATCTGCAATAATCAATATTCCAAAACCGGCAGATATTCCAGCTGATAGAAAATTTGTTTCTTTAGTCCATTTAGTTTGTCCAGTTAAGGAATTAATTGATTTAATGTTTCCAGAAGAGTCAGCAAAATATATATCATCTCCCGCAAATGATGGAATAAAATTTCCTAATGAGTTATTGCCTGAAAATGAAATATCCCAATTGACGTTAATATTTTTATTGTTAGCAACTTTTTCTAATTTTCTAGGTTCATCTAGCTCGAAATCATTTTCTTCACTTCCCCAAAATTTTAAAGAGCTTAATGAAGAACATGATGATAGTAGTGACCCTAAAAATATAATCAAAAAATAATTTAGAGCTTTAGATTTCTTAAATTGCTGATACATTTTTAGTTTATAAAGATAGATTTGATATTTTCATTGCAACTATTGAAATAGACATTTCATCAGAATACTGCTCTTTTGCAAGTAAATATTGTTCTTTTGCAAGTTGGTTTTTTTCTTGTTTATTTAAAATATCACCAGAAAGCTCATGAATAATAGGGCTTGAAGAGGAAGAATATTTTTCAAGCATTTGTAATGCTGAATCATAGTTTTTATCCACATAAAGCAATCTTGCGGCATTGACTCTGGCAATCTTGTTAAATAAGTCATTCCCACCAATACCATCGGTTATGTCTATAAGTAATTTAAATAATTCTAGAGATTTGGTAAGCTCTCCTAATCTTGCATATGATGAAGCTTGATTAAGTAATGCAACTTTTGTGTATCCAGTGTTTTTATAGGAATCTACGAGTTCATTAAATAGCTGATCAGACAACATCTGGCCTTCTTCCGTTTCTATTTCTTGCGCAATCCAATCATTATAAATCTTTGCTGCTTTTTCATTATTGACTTTTGATAGCTGATTTAAAATAATAAAACTGGATACTGCTATTATTGATATGGCAGTAAGTACTAAAATGTAATTACGATACTTTTCATAAAAATTTCTTACTGATGCTAATCCAGCATTGTGTTCGTATACTTCATTCATAATTATTCTTATTCCTAAATAGTTTGATAGAAACTGTATAACTCATCAATAGAGACAGTTTGCTGATCTTTAAGTTCATCATTTAAATGCTTTATAACAGCAGTGTTATTTTTTAACTCATCTTCACCAATGATGATTGCATAATCTGCATTATCTTTATTAGCTCTTCTTAATTTTGATTTAAGACTACCTTCTGATAAATGAATATCTAAAACTATCTTTTTATTTAAAGACCTAAGTTGGTGGGCTATTTTATATGCTTTTGGCTCTAAATTACTAGTAACAACAAGAAATGAAACAATTTTTCTAGATGGAACATCAATGCTAACCAAATCCGCAAATCTCTCTATTCCTATCGCCATTCCGATTGATGGCAAATCTTTGCCCCCTAGCTTTTTACAAAGATGATCATATCTGCCACCTCCTAAAAAAGAATCTTGAGCACCTAGCTCTGATGAAATAGCCTCAAATACGAATCCGGAATAGTAATCCAAACCTCTCACTAATGAATAATCTATCTCAATATTGCATAAATCTGAAAATTCATTTTGAATTGACCTTAATAAATTTATAGATGTTTTATCTATAAAGTCTTTAATTGAAGGAGCATTTTTTAATAATTCTTGTGTTTTTATACTCTTGCTATCAAGAACTCTTAAAGGATTTTTACTGAGTCTTTGAAGATCTTTATTATCTAACGAATCTTTAAATGGCTGAAGATACTTAACAAGTGCATCACAGAATGCTTGTTTGTTTTCTTTTGTTCCAAGATGATTAATCTTTATTGAACAATTTTGTAAATTAAATCTATTAATAATTGTGCATACTAGAGAAATCATTTCAAATTCTGGAAATCCTTCTTTTATTCCAAGTATTTCTACACCAGCTTGATTGAATTGCCTATATCTACCTTTTTGAGGTCTTTCATACCGCCACATTGGACCCATGTACCAAAGTTTATGCGATGTTTGATCTAATTTTTTTTCTATAATAGACCTTATTACACTTGCTGTACCTTCTGGTCTTAGAGCAATAGCTTTATCATTTCTATCATTAAATATATAAATTTCTTTATTAACAATGTCTGATGTATTGCCAACTGATCTGTTAAAAAGATTTGCATCCTCAAGAGCAGGTGTTCTTATCTCATCTAGCTTATAACTAATAAAAATTTCTTTAATTATTTGCTCTACTTCAAAGAGCTTAAAAGATAAATTATTTTTATCGCCATCACTATGATGGTCTGGCATGCCGGTCAATGATTTAATCTTGTCCAATTTAGCTCCTTGCTATTATTTCTGTTGAATTTCTTAGTGAGAGTTTTTCTCTAACCTTTTCTTCGATTTCTTCAACAAGATTTTCACTACTAATTTTTTTATCAGGAGCGCCATCAACATATAATAAATTACTTGGGCTTGCTCCGGTAAGACCTATTTCTGCTGCTTTACTCTCACCTGGACCATTTACATAACATCCAATAATAGCGACCTCTATATCTTCAGAGATGTCTTCAAGTCTTTCTTCTAATTCATTTACGACCTCTATAACGTTAAAGTTTTGTCTTGAGCAGCTTGGACAAGCGATAATTTTAACCCCTCTACTCCTGATATTAAGACTTTTTAAAATATCCCAGCCTACTTTAATTTCATCAACAGGATCAGATGCTAGAGAAATTCTAATAGTATCTCCAATACCTTCCGACAAAAGCATACCAACACCAATGGATGACTTTACAGTTCCTGCCCTATAACTTCCAGCTTCTGTAATTCCAAGATGAAGAGGTTGCTTAATTAAATTAGATATTTTTCTATAAGCCTCAACCGTCATTTCAATATTCGATGCTTTTAGGCTCATTTTATAATTTTCAAAATTAAATTTATCTAAGATATCAACATGCCTTAAAGCAGACTCGACTAAGGCATCAGCATTGGGTTCTCCATATTTTTTTTGGAGATCTTTTTCTAATGATCCTGCATTAACTCCAACACGAATGGGAACATTATTATAGATAGCTGCAGAAATGACTTCTTTAATTTTTGATTCTTTTCCAATGTTACCAGGATTTATACGTAAACAATCTGCAGTATCGGCAACCGCAAGAGCAATCTTGTAATCAAAATGAATATCTGCAACAAGCGGAATAGCTACAGCACTTTTTATTTCTTTGAAGGCCTTTGCTTCATCAAACCCTGGAACTGAAACTCTAACTATGTCTGCTCCAGCTGCTTCTAAATCATTGATCTGTTTTACAGTTGACAAGACATCACGTGTATCAGTATTTGTCATAGATTGAATAGCTATTGGATTAGATCCACCTATTGAAACATCGCCAACGTTGACAACTTTTGTATCTTTTCTAGTAATCCAGTTACTCATCATTAAAAATAATAGTATTTACTCTAAGTCTATTAGCATTAGTAATAAAATCAATGCTATCTCTATTATATGTTCCCTCTATATGGTCCGCATTTCCAACAACAACCTTGAAGGGTTTTTTAATATCTAACAAATAGGTATCACCTGATTTAAAGAGTTGGTTTGCAACTAATTCGTCTCCTGAGTAAACCTCAATCCAGCATTCATCTGAAAAAGTTAAAGTTAATCTATTTTCTATATAATTATTCGTTTTATCAGTCTCTTCATATAGCTCTATAGAATCTATTAAATTGTCAGTTACTTTCAAGTTAGTATTTATTGGTATTTCTTTTATATCTGTATTTTTAATATCATCCACAGTGCTTTTTGAAACATCTTCAATATCTATTTGATTAAAAAAGAAAGACTTGGATAAAATAAATAATATAATAAATACGGCTAATATCACCGCACCTTTTTTTATATTGGGTGTTAATGAAGAATTAAGTTTTGTTATTGATTTTTCAATGATTTCAGATTTTCTTAAGTTTTCATCATAAATTGATGGGAAGTCACAACTAAGAGATAAGAAATCTTGATATTTTATAAAATAAGCTCTAGCAAAACTCTCGCTTGGAAAAATAGAATAGTCACCAGATTCTATGGCTTCAATATATTTTATATTCATAATAGAAGCTTTAGCTACTTCATTTTTACTAAGGCCAGCTTTTATTCTTCCTGCTATAAAGACTTTTCCAATTTTTACAGAATTTGCTGACTTTGCTTCTAGTGTCATGATATGGATTGATGTGATATAAGTTTTTTTCCTTTAACTGATTTAGCTAATTTACCAACCAATTGTCCACAAGCTCCATCTATAGCATCACCCCTAGTCACCCTAAGTGTTGTTATAAAACCCTTATTCATTAGAACCTTTTTAAAAACTTCTATATTTTTATTATTAGATCTTTTATAGTTTGAGCCATCAAATGGATTAAACGGTATCAAATTTATTTTACATGAAATGTTTGATAACAACTTTGCTAACTTTTTAGCAAGCTCCTCAGAATCATTAACTCCATCTATAAGAACATATTCAATAGTAATACTTCTTTTACCATCATAAAAATCTAGATACCTGTTGCATGACTTCATTAATACACTAATTGGGTATTTTTTATTAATTGGAACTATTTCATCCCTAAGCTCATTAGTTGGAGCATGAAGAGATATTGCAAGTGATACGTCAATCTCATTAAAAAGCTGATCAATTTGCGGAGTAATTCCAGAAGTACTAATTGTAATTCTTTTTCTGGATAGGCCATATGCAAGCTGTTCTTTCATTATTTTTGCTGATTCAATCACTGGTATAAAATTAAGTAAAGGTTCACCCATTCCCATAAAAACAACATTCGTTATTAGAGGTTCATTATTGCTACTAAAGTTTGCAAGCCAAAGCTGGCCAATTATTTCATCTGCAGTTAAATTTTTTTCGAAGCCCTGAGCTCCAGTTGCACAAAATGTACACTGAAGTGCACAACCAGCCTGTGAAGAGATACACAATGTCATTCTTTTCTTTTCAGGTATCCGTACCATCTCAACCATTGAACCTGATTCGAGTTTTACTAAATACTTTATAGTCCCCTCAGGAGAAGTATGAATTTCTTCAATTTTTGGTGGTAATAATATAGCCAAAGATTTTAGCCTAGATCTTAAATGTTTATTAAAATCAGACATTTCTTCAAAATCTAGAATACCTTTTTGATGGACCCATTTAATAAGCTGTTTAGCTCTAAACCTCGGTTCACCAATTTTTGCAAAGAAATCTTCTAGAGATTGAAGTGAAAACCCTAAAAGATTTACCTTTTTCTCAGACAAATTTATTTAGATACTATTTCTTCATCTTTGAAAAAATAATTAATCTCCCTCACTGCACTTATTTCTGAATCGGATCCATGAACAGCATTAGCATCAATACTGTTAGCAAAATCAGCCCTTATAGTTCCAGGAGCAGCATCTTGAGGATTTGTATTTCCCATTAGCTCCCTATTTTTTATAATAGCTCCCTCACCTTCGAGAACTTGGACAAATACTGGGCCTGAAGTCATAAATTTCTTTAAATCGTTAAAAAATGGCCTGCCTTCATGTTCAGCATAAAAACCTGATGCCGCTTGGTCATCAAGTTGTATTAGCTTGCCAGCTATTAAATGAAGACCATTTTCTTCAAATCTTGAAATTATTTTTCCAATGATATTTTTAGATACTGCGTCAGGTTTAATAATAGATAATGTTTGTTCAATTGCCATGTTTAAATTCCTTATAAAAAATTTTAGCTATTATATGGGACTTATAGATATTCTTCTATCCATAACATCTGAATAGCTTCAAGAATTTTTTCATTTGAACTTTGTGGATCGCCATTAAAATCGTCTAATTCACATATTTTTTTATGCAGATCAGGAAAACTAATCCATTGAGGATCAATTTCAGGAAATTTATCGAATAACTCCATAGCTATTTCATTTGTATCAAGCCATTCTATATTAGTCATTAGTGATTTTCTGAGACCATATTTATATTATATTTAGGTACTTCTATCTCTATGTCTTGGTCTTTTGGAAAGGCCTGACAGCTTAATCTTGAGGTTTGTTCAAGGCCCCATGCTTTATCTAATAAATCCTCTTCTATGTCACTTGCATCATCAAGGCTTTCAAAGCCTTTTCTTACAATACAATGACATGTCGTGCATGCCGCAGACATTTCACAAGCATGCTCTATCTGAATTCCATTTCTTAGTGCTGCCTCGCATATTGTTTCATCTGGAAGACTTTCTATAGTAATACCCTCTGGACATAATTCCTCATGAGGTAAAATTTTAATTCTACTCATTAATTATATTGTGAAGCTTTCACCACATCCGCAAACAGCTTTAGCATTTGGATTAATAAATTTAATACCTTGATTTAATCCCTCTTTTTTGTAATCGACCAAACTTCCTTTTAAGAAGCTAAGACTGTTGTGATCAACAAAAATTTTACAGCCATTTTGGTCAAAAATTATCCCATTACTTTCAAAGTTATCAACAAAATCAAAATAATACTCATAACCTGAGCATCCAGCCTTTCTTACTCCAATTTTAATACCTTCCCCTTTGCCCCTATTTTTTAAGCTAGATATAAAATGATTAATGGCCTCATCTGAAAAATTTAAATCTGATGAACTGAAAACTTTCATAATGTATTTATTGTTTAGATTCGTAATCTTCGATTGCTTGTTTAATTGAATCTTCTGCAAGCACCGAACAATGTATCTTAATTGGAGGTAGCTCTAAAGCATCAACAATTTCTTTATTTTTTATCTCTTTCGCTTCCTCTAGTGTCTTCCCAATTAACATCTCAACAAGCTCACTAGATGATGCTATAGCTGAGCCACAGCCATAAGTCTTAAATTTAACATCTTTAATAACATGGGTATTACCTGATGGTTCGCATTTGATTTGTAATTTCATGACATCTCCACATGCTGGAGCTCCAACCATACCCGTTCCAATATTTTCTTCAGACGGATCAAATCTGCCAACATTAAAAGCCTTAGGATTATTTAAAGTATTTTCAAATTTATCTACAACTTTTTTACTATAAGCCATAATTTATCTCCATATTTAGTGTGCATCCCATTTTACTGTGTCTAGATCAATTCCGTCTAAATGCATCTCCCATAAAGGTGAAAGCTCACGCAATCTATCTACAACATTATGTAAAATAGATAATGTATTATCTACTTCGTCATCATTCGTAAACCTTCCAAAAGAAAATCTTATTGAGCTATGCGCCAATTCATCTTTTCTTCCCAACGCCCTCAATACATATGATGGCTCTAGACTTGCGGATGTACATGCAGACCCTGATGAGACTGCAATATCTTTTAGTCCCATGATGAGCGACTCTCCTTCAACGAAATTAAAACTTATATTGAGTATGTTAGGTACTTTATTGTTAATGTCTCCATTAATATAAGCATGTTCAATTTTCATAGCTTCTTTAAGAAATTTTGTATGAAATGCTGTAACTTTTGCATGATCTTCTTTCATTTCTTCTTTAGCAATTCTGAATGCTTCACCCATACCTACTATTTGATGTGGAGCCAGTGTTCCTGATCTCATGCCTCTTTCATGCCCACCGCCATGAATTAAGGCCTCAATTCTAACTCGAGGCTTTCTTCTAACAAACAATGCGCCAATTCCTTTTGGACCATAAGTCTTATGCGCTGAAAATGACATAAGATCGACGGGTAAAACTGATAAGTCAATTTCAACTTTACCAGTACTCTGAGCTGCATCTACATGAAAAAAAACACCAGAATTTCTTGTGATCTCGCCGATTGCATCTAAATCATTTAAAGTTCCAAGCTCATTATTGATATGCATTAATGAAACCAATATTGTATTTTCTTTAATGGCATCTTTAACTTGACCAGGGTGAATAATACCTCCATCATCAGGTTCCAAATAAGTTACCTCAAAGCCTTCTCTTTCAAGTTGTCTACATGGATCAAGGACAGCTTTATGTTCTATTTTTGAAGTAATAATATGATTACCCTTTGATTTATAGAATCTTGCAACACCTTTGACAGCTAAATTATCAGCTTCAGTAGCCCCTGATGTCCAGACAATTTCTCTTGGATCACAGTTAACTAAATTTGCGACATGCGATCTAGCTTCTTCCACTGCATCATCAGCCTTCCAGCCATATCTGTGTGAGCGTGAAGCTGGATTACCAAACTCCCCATCTGGAGTTAAAAATTGCATCATTTTTGATGCAACCCTTGGATCAACAGGAGTTGTGGACGCATAATCTAAATATATTGTTGAATTGATAGTCATAATATTTCTCTTAACTCTATATATGGGTTTTTATTTGATTCTACAAGGTTGTTAATTGTTATTTTAGTTAAATAATTATCTACAACTTGATTAAGTTCATGCCATAAATTATGTGTGTTACATTTTTTTCCATCATTACATGAATGTAAACCATTACAATTTGTAGCATCTAAATCTTCCTCAACTGCGTTCATGATTTCTTTAATAGAAATGCTAGATGGGTCTCTTGCATATATATAGCCACCATTTCTGCCTCTTGAACTTTGAACTATTCCAGCAATTCTTAGTTTCCTAAATATTTGCTCAAGATAATTTAGTTCAATATTTTGTTTAGTAGCTATATCAGATAAAGAGACTGGACCTGATGATTCTAGTAAATGAAGTTCTGCAAGAGCACTTACAGCATACTTACTTTTTGTAGTTAGTTTCACGCATGAATTATAAATACCTGACTAATTTAGTCAACTATTATATTCATTCCTAACCTATCGGCAACTTGATGGTAAGACTCAACAACGTCTCCAAGGCCTTGCCTGAATCTATCTTTGTCCATTTTTTTAAGTGTTTCTGAATCCCATAGCCTGCATCCATCAGGTGTAAACTCATCAGCTAATAAAATTCTTCCCTTGCTGCAAACTCCAAATTCAACTTTAAAATCAACTAAAATTAAACCAGAATTGATGAATAGATCTGAAAGAATTGCATTAACTTTATAGGTTAATTTCTTCATATCGTCAATTTGATCTTTTGAAGCCCACTTAAATGAAATAATATGCTCATCATTAATAAGCGGGTCTCCAAGATCATCATCTTTAAGGAAAAATTCAAATAAAGGACTTTCCAAAACAAGGCCATCTTCGGTTCCTAGTCTTCTGCATATCGACCCAGATGCTCTATTTCTTATAACGCATTCAATAGGAAACATACTCAATTTCTTAACAAGTGAATCATTATTATTAATAATTTGTATGTGATGGGTTTCAACACCATTCTTTTCTAAATGATCCATGATAAAAGCATTGAATTGATTATTAACAGCTCCTTTGCCAAGCAATGCTTCCTTCTTTTTTCCATCAAAAGCAGAAGTATCGTCACTAAAGTGCATTACTAATTGCTCTTCATTAGTTGTAGTAAAAAGAGATTTTGCTTTACCTTTAGTTAATTCTTTAATTTTTTCCATTTTATACCTTAGCTTAATGATTCATTAATAATTGATATTAGCTTCTCTGATTCAATGATATTATCATCTTTTGAAAAAGCCCTGACATAAGTTTTATTATTTTTTTCTATAATTTTTACTTCAAACTGTGAATCATCAAATATGATATTTTCATTAGTATTTTTTCTAAAATTTAAGAAAGATAAAAATCCACCATCTTCCTCATTTGAATAACTAACATAGAATATGCCATTGCTCCTATCCCTATCATTTGTATAAATATTTGATGCATCCATCGCTTTTGAAACTGAGGACCAGGCTCTATCAAAATTTAAATCAAGTTCTATAACTGTTCTTCCATCTTCTACAAAGATTTTAGCTTTCTTCATTTCATTTAGGTTTTGTGCTGCCAATGAAGTTCCAGAAAATTGACCAACAGATTCAGCAAAATAACTAACTAGACTACTAAGCTCTGTCTGAATAAGCTCAGGATTACTAAGTATTTCTTCAGATTCTATGTCTATCTGAGCAAGAAAGATTTCTGTTGATGCTTCTTTTATTCCATGCTCTATTTTCATCTTTAATATACTTGTTTCATCATAACTAATATCTATGACTCCACTAATAGGATTATTTTCAATGATTTCATAAGACGACGTTTCCCAAAAACTTTTTGATATTGGCCATGATGTCGATGGAAGAGTTTCAACATAAATCCACATCAATTCTCCAAGCCTTCTTAACTGAACAGAGCTGTTTCCTGATGAAGAAAATATTTGCCTAGGCTTGGGGACATCTTGATTTTCTAGGAGCTCCTTTGTCTTATCAACTGGGTAATGATTTTCAGCTATAAATAACTCTAAATCCATTGGAAGCATGATATTTTCTTCAACCTTTTCTTCAAGAAATTTGTCTTTTGTTGGAGGAAATAATCCTTCAGGACCAGAAATATATGAACATGAAGTAAGAAGAAGAGAAATTGTTAATATTCTTTTTGTCATATTAATCTATGTTTATTTAATTCAGACATTATCTCATCATGAAAAGTTTCATCGAGCTCAATCAAAGGTAATCTGATATATTCTTTAATAAGCCCCATCTTATAAAGCATCCATTTTACAGGTATAGGATTAGATTCAACAAATAATAACCTATATAAATTTGCATTTTGTAAATTAAGAGCATCCGCTGCATCTTTCTCGTTTTCACGAATATGCTGACAAATCTTAGAAATTGATTTTGGTATTACATTTGCAGCAACAGAAATGACTCCATGCGCTCCAATATTTAATGAATTCATGAAAGTTGGATCATCTCCTGAAAATATTGAAAAATTACCACTACAACTATTAGAAATGTTTATTAACTCTTCTATTCTTTGCTCATCATCAATAGCTTCTTTAATGCCTACAATATTTGAGTGTTCAGATAATATCTCCACACTTTCTGGAAGAAGATCGCAAGCAGTTCTCATGGGGACATTATATAAAATCTGTTTTATTTGAGAAGAGTCAGCTATCTTCTCGTAGTGAGCGATAAGACCTTTTTGATTTGGTTTATTGTAATAAGGAGTAACTAATAAAGCATAATCAGCACCTTTTAGTCTAGCTTCCTCAGAGAGCTCAATCGCCTCATCAGTAGAGTTTGCTCCTGTTCCAGCTATTACTGGTAACTTGTTGTTAGCATGTTTTACTGTAAATTCTATTACATCTACATGCTCTTTAATATTTAAGGTAGCTGACTCTCCAGTTGTTCCTACAGAGACTATTCCATCTGTACCTTGATTGATATGCCAATCTATTAAATGTTTTAAGGCATCGTAATCTACCTCTCCATCTTCAGATAGAGGTGTAACTAAAGCTACTAAACTTCCTTCTAATGCTTGCATGAATAAATATTTCAGTAAAAAATAGGACTATACACTATTTTATTAAAAAAAATCATAAGGTAAAAAATATGTCAAAAAAATTAGAAGGAAAAAAATGTCCTAAATTTCGAGCAGAATGTACAAACAATAAAACTTACTCAAATAAAGACTTTGAAGGAAAAAATCTTGTAATATACTTTTATCCTAAAGATAGCACTCCAGGATGCACCACTGAAGGACAAGAATTCAGAGATAACTATAAGCAATTTAAGAAAAAAAATACTGAAATTCTTGGCGTTTCACGAGATTCAATAAAGTCTCATGAAAATTTCAAAAGCAAGCAATCATTTCCATTTGAGCTCTTGTCTGACCCTGATGAAAAAGTTTGTAATAGTTTTGATGTAATGAAGTTAAAATCTATGTATGGTAAAGAATACATTGGAGTTGATAGAAGTACTTTTTTAATAAATGAAAAAGGTGTCATCATCAAGGAATGGCGTTCTGTTAAAGTTAAAGGCCACGTAAAAGAAGTTCTTGAAATAGTTAAAAGTTTATCTTAATTGCTCTGCCGAAGATGGCCATGCATTCCATACTGCTTTGATGAAAGTTGCTATTGGTATTGAAAAAAAGACTCCCCAAAAACCAAACATACTGCCAAAAATAAAAACAGCAAGAATTATTATTACGGGATGCAGTTTTACTGTTTCAGAGAATATCAATGGGACAAGTAGATTTCCATCCAATGCCTGAAGAATAAGATAAAGAGATATAAGTATATAAAACTGAGTGTCCAATCCGAACTGCAATAATCCAACTATAACGATTGGGATTGTTACTAGAAAAGCTCCTACATATGGAATGATAACAGACAGGCCAACTAAGACTGATAACAATGCAGAGTATTTCAATCCCAAAGTTGTAAAAATAATTGCAGCTAAAATTCCAACTATAAATATTTCTATGGTCTTGCCTCGAACATAGTTACTAAGCTGCTCATCCATTTCAGCCCAAATACTTGTAAACATTTCCCTTTTGCCTGGAATAACTTTAAGAAATCCATCAATAATATTTTTTCTGTCAAACAAAAAGAAAAAGACTAGAATTGGAAACAATATTATGTACAAAAGAATCGTAATTGTACTTTGAATACCTGAGATTGATGATTTAACAATATTTTGAGCTATAAAAGTTATTTCTTCTGACACAGCTTGAAAAAAAATTGTTATCTGTTCGGACGAAACTAATTCAGGAAACTTGGCTGGCAGATCTGATATAAAGTCTAGAAAGTTATTAAAGAGGTTTGGCACATCTAACACAAAAGCTTGAAGCTGAATATATAGCAATGGAACTAACCAAATTACTAAAGCAGCACCTGTTACTATAAAAATGGTAAAAGTTATAATTAATGCAGCGTTCTGACTCAAATTATATGATTGAATTTTCTTCTGGAGACCTACTAGCAAGTAGGCAACAACAATACTTATCATGAATGGTGTTAATACCGATCCAAAAAAAGAAATAACTACAAAAAATGCTAATATTGCAAAAGAGAATACTATTGTTTCTTCATTGCTAAAAATCTTTTTGAAAAATGTATTTAATTGCTCTAACATTTATTTTTAAGCCTCGGTTTATATGATTGCCAAAAATTGAACTATTGAATATAAAATATAGTCAAAATCAATAAATTAATAACAAATTTATCTATAACATGGGATATATTAATCTAAAAAGCTTATTTATGTTAGTTTTGATAGATAAAGGTATTTAAGGTAATGATAATGAAAAAGTACATCCTTTTTATAATTACAATCATTTCTATACCTTTTTTAGCTCAAGAGAAAAATGATTTACTTTTGCCAGAGCTGGGCGATAGAGTTTCAGGAGCAGTATCCTCTTCTCAAGAAAAAATGATAGGAAAAGAGTTTTTAAAACAAGTTTATTCACAAGCTCCACTAATATCAGATGCATTAATTCAAGAATATACTGAATTGCTAATTTATAGACTGTCAGAATATAGTGAAGTTACGGACAGAGAGTTCACTGTTATATTAATCAATGATGATTCACTAAATGCTTTCGCAGCACCTGGGGGGATTATTGGTGTCAATGGAGGTCTTTTTCTTAATGCAGATAATGAAGGTCAATTTGCTTCTGTTTTATCACATGAGCTGGCTCATTTAAGTCAGAGACATTTTGCTAGAAACGTATTGAATGCAAAAGATAGGAGTCTAACATCTTCTTTAGCAATGATCTCATCAATCGCGCTTGCTCTGATAAGCAACAATCCTCAAGCTATGATTGTTGGGCAAGCTTTTTTGCAAACCCAGAGTTTAAGATACAGTCGTTTATTTGAAAAGGAAGCTGACAGAGTTGGTTTTGCAAATCTTGTTAGAGCTGGTTATAACCCAAAATCAATGGGTGAAATGTTTGAAAATATGAATGATTTAAGAAAACTTTCAGGAGAGACTCCTCCCGAATTCCTTTTAACCCACCCTCTTTCGTCATCTAGAATTAATGATGCTTTGAATGCTGCTGAAGGCCTTTCTGGTGAGGGAACGAAAAAAGATAGCCTTGAATACTCTCTAATTAAATCAAGATTAAGTGTTTTATATGAATCTATACCAGTTCAGTCTATTAGATATTTTACTGCGAAGATTGATGAACAAGAAACTGATTCTAATATTTATGGCCTGGCTTTAGCTTATAGCGCTAATAGTAATTTTGATGATTCACTGAGCCTTATTAATTTATTGATTAGTAAATATCCAAAAAATTTATTCCTAAATACTTCCAAGGTTGAAATTCTGATTGAGGCTAAAAGATATAATAAAGCACTTAAATTAGTAAATGAATTTCTTGAGATTTCGCCTAAAAATTATCCTCTAACAATTAACAAATCAAAAGTCTTACTCGAAATGAGTAGATTTTTTGAATCTGAAGAAATTATTAGAGACCTTATAATTAGAAGAAATGAAGATCCTGAGCTTTGGTTAATGCTCTCAGAAATTCAAAGAAGTAGTAAGAATATAGTCGGCTACCATCAGTCTAGAGCAGAGTACTTTCTTTTGTTAGGTCAAAATGAAGAAGCGTTAAGTCAATTAGAATTTGCTTTAAATTTAACAAAGAATAATTTTCAAGTTTCTGAGAGAATTATGGATCAAATTATTTCAATTAAAAAAGAAATGAGTAAGTCTAGGTCTCTTTAGAATTATCTTTAAAGCTATTCGAAATTTTGTATCCTGTTAAGGAAAATAAGGCAGCAAATGGAATTGCTATCATTGGCATAAAACTTACTCCTATAGATGCCATCTTTCCAATTCCCATAAAAATACTTCCTGAGAGGTCTCCAAACCTGGTTACAAATGTATCTATAAATACTGTTGATTTATATCTATCAGCTTTTTTGAGCTGACTATAAATAATTTCTCTGCTAGGTTTATTAAAACCATATTCAAAGACTCTCAATAAAGCTTGAGCAAAGACAACTATCCCAACAGACGGAGCTAATCCATATAATAGAAAAACTATAACAAACAATAAGCCATAAATTATTAAGATAAAACTTATGCCGAAGTAAGAAATAACAAAATAAGTTAAAAATAATTGAGCAAATAAAGTTAGAGGAGACACTAGCTGCTCAATTCTTGCAAATAACTCTATTCTATCTGGAGGAAGATCTGAATATGCTTCAATTATTGGGATAGCACTAATCCATTGAATAGTCATCAGAGATGTAAATAACCATGAGTATATAGCAATGGACCTAACATCTTTCTTAGTTATGATGTTTGAAATTGCGTCTGACCATTGTCCTCCAACCTTCTGAGCAAGAACAATATTATCATTAGTATTTACTATATATCTTGCAAGTAAAATTGCTAAAAATAATAAGGCAGCAGATGAAAAAGCAAATAATTCTAGACCAAAGTTTGTAAAAGATTCTGATAGTCTTACTGAAATTTCAGAACCAAAAATAGCTCCCAGAGATCCACCTGCCATAATAAAGCCATATAATTTTCTAGATTTTATATCTCTAAATATATTAATTACTAATACCCAAAATATTGAAACTACAAAAAAAGAATAAATGTTGCACCATACATAAAAAAATCTACCTAACCAGATTGCTTGAATGTTGTCATTCACTCCTAATGAGCTTGAGTAAAAAATAAAAATAAGTAAATTGAAAATTAAGAAAGAATAACAATAAGTAATTATTATCTTAAAATTTTCCCTTGAGGCAATCCAGGAGTATAGGGGATTTATCAATAACATTGTCAAAGCAGTTATTGAAAGTAATATCAACAGAAAATCTTGGCCATAGTTTTCAACTGCCATTTCATTTCTGACAGCCCTTAAAACATACCATGACGAAAGCACTAAAAAAAATAAAAGGCTTGTTAATATTGTATTTTTGACTCTCATTAAAATATTATGCCTGATGGATGGTGGGTCGCACAGGATTCGAACCTGTGACCAATTGGTTAAAAGCCAACTGCTCTACCAGCTGAGCTAGCGACCCAAGGTAATGCATAATAAAAAAAGGTGATTATTCCATATTTTTCAATAACTGCAAGGCTAAAGATGAAGCAGTATCATTTGGATATTCTCTAATAACAAAATTATACTTCTCCATGGCTTTATCTAGTTCATTATTTTTTAGTAGGATATCTCCAATTTTTTTGTGTGCTAGCGGGATTCTGTAATGCTCTGGATAAAGAGTTATAAGATCTAGAAAATATGCATTAGAGATTTTGTAGTCATTTTGAATATATGCAATCTCCCCAAGCCAAAAATATGACAATGGAAGTTTTTCTTCATCCTTAAAGCTTTTAACAAAATACTCAAATAAAGATGATGCCTTAACGAAATCTTGGTCTCCCAGTGCATTTATTGCTAACTGATAGACTTCCTCTTTACTTTTAGTATCGTCAACACCAGAAAACTTTATTGTATTATTTGAATCAAAATTATCTTCGTTAGTTTTATTAGTAGCAATGTCATCTTCTTTTACTGATTCTTGAATTAATTTCCGAATTAAAAAATCTTGAGATTCTAATCTATTTCTTAAGTCCGCAATTTCTATCTCGAGTTCCTGTATCTTTAGAAATAAAAGATCAACTTCTACACTGCCATCTTCTTGCGCAAAAGAATTTAAGCTAATTAATAAAATAGAGAAAATTAAAAAATTTTTTTTCATTAACTAGTTAATTTCTGCCCGTCTATTTTTACTGTAACTAGCTTCATTGGAGCCATCTAAAATAGGTCTTTCTTCTCCATAACTTTTAACCATTATTCTATTTGCATTGATGCCATTAATAGCAAAATAATCTCTTACAGATTCAGCTCTTCTCTGCCCAAGAGCTAAATTATATTCTCTAGTTCCTCTTTCATCAGCGTGACCAGAAATTGTAATTTTAATGGAGGAATTGTCTTTCATTGCAGCAACTGCACTTTTTAGAGTTTGAAGTGACTTACTATTTAAATTAAATTTATCAAATTCAAAATAAACTGTAGCATTTGTAAAAATTGCTTTGGATTCATAATCTAAGCTTGTCTCTTCCTGAATAGCTGCTTCTACAGTTCTTATTCCACCATCGTATACAACCTCTTCTGTTACATTCATGCTTGAGCATGATGAGATTAAAAAAATTATGATCAAAAGATTAAATAAATTTTTATTGCCTATTTGTTGAATATTAAACATTACATTTCTCCTTTCTTAAATTATCTTAAAAAACCGGACCAAGATGGCTCTCTAACTTCACCTTTTTTCATGGGTAGTCTAAATCTTGCCCCACTTAAAGTTACTCCAGCTAGAAGACCTGTTTCGTTCTCCGATATTGCATAGATTATCACATTACCATTAGCAGAAATACTAGGTGACTCATCTAATTGAGAATTAGTTAATGGTCTTACAAAATTTTCATTAAAATATTTTAGTGCTATCTGAAAATTACTATTTTTTCTATGAACAAAAACAACTCCTTCACCATTTGGAAGGTAAGATCCTTTAGCATTATAGTTTCCTTCAAATGTAATTCTTTGCGGTTTTGCATTAAATTTTTTTAAATTAATTTCATACAATTGAGGCGAGCCAGATCTTCCGGAGGTAAACATAATTTTTGAGCCATTGGGTGACCATGAAGATTCTGTATCTATAGAGTAATGATTTGTTAATCTAGTTAGATTTTTATTCTTTAAATTAAGTATGTAAATTTCAGCATTTCCATCTTGGTATAAGGTTAATGCCATAAATTTTCCATTTGGGGACCATGATGGTGAGCTAATTTGAAACTTGTTTTCTAAAACAATTTCTCTTTTGCCAGTGGCAATATTTTGAATAAATACTTTTGCCATACCTGTCTCAAAAGAGACATATGCTACTTTTTTCGAATCTGGAGACCATGAAGGAGATATAATCGGCTCATTACTTCTTAAAAGTATTTGCTCATTTGAACCGTCAGCATCAGCAACATTTAATTTAAATTGCGAGATGCCTCCTGAGAACTCTTCTGTAACATATAATAACCTAGTCGATGAAACACCCTTTAAACCTGTGATTTCTTCATATATTCCATCACTGATGTAATGAGCTAGCTGTTTAAGCTTATTAGGCACACCATAAACTGTTGATGTTCTTAATTGTGATTCTTTTTGTACACTAAATATTTTATAAACTGCTGAGATATTACTTGTGTCTTCTTCTTCCAATGACCCCATAACGATGTAATCAATGCCTAATAATTTGAAATCACTATAATTCAAATTATCTTCATTTGTTGGAATTGATAAAAGCTGTTTGTTATCCAATATTCTAAATTCGCCGGTTCTATTCAAGTCATTTTTTACAATGTTACTAACTTCGTATATTTTGGTTTCACTTCCATCGAAGTTTAGTAATGCTAATGAATATGGATTATCTGATCCCTTTGTGATTTCCAATACTAGCTCGGAAAAAATAGGTTGGGCTATTAATAATATTGTTAAGATGTATTTCTTCATGCTGGGTTGAATGTGATAACTATATTTTTAAAACTAGTTTGATAAATATTAAATGGGATTTTAGTAAAAAAAGAAAAGGTTTCAACTCTTGATATGGCTTTAATAGCTGAATTATCAAATCTGATGTTTCCACTACTTTTTATTAAATCTATATTGATAACCCTCCCATTTTTATTTATTGTCATTCTTAAATCACAAATAAGGCCATCTTGAATATTTTTTGGCTTTATCCATGCTGATTGAATTGCTTTAATGATAAGACCGCTGTACTCACTAACTAATAAATCGTCAGTTTGTTGAGATATTAGTTCTTCTTCTTGAAGTAACTGATTGATATTAATATCAGGAATTGTAGGAGTAAATTCAATTTTGTTGTTACTCTGATATACAGTTTTAGATCTAACTATTTGTTTTGATTGCGATATTTCGAGTTCTTTTTGTTTTTTTATTTCCTCTTTAAATACAAGGCTCACACTTACAGGCTTGCTTAAAACTTGTCTTTGCTGCTTTTCAAAATAAAAAAAATCAGTTAAAAATAAAATAATAGATGCATGAATTGCAAATGAGATAAATGAAGCAGAAAAATAATCAGACTTAATTTGCATAGCCTGTTGTTACTATTCCTATTTTTGTTATTCCCACACTCTGCACAGCAGCCATTGCCTTAGCAACACTATCAAAAACAACATTTTTATCACTTTGAAAAACAATTTCAATATCAGGATTTGCTTCAAAAATAATACTTGATTTTCTTTTTAATTCATTAAGATCGATTGGCAAAGACTCATCACCAACATTAATATAATATTTTCCATTTAGGTCTATTGATATTACTAACGGTTCATTTTGCACAGACATTTTGGTTGTATCAGTACTTGGAAGATTTACCTCTATACCTTGAATTAATAAAGGAGAAAGAACCATAAAGATTATTAATAATACAAGCATCACATCAATATACGGAACTACATTAATTTCAGCTTTTAAGTTTTTTTTCTTTGCCAACCTATAGATCATTTATTTTTTTATTGATTGTTTATAAAAAATACTCGCTAGCTCTTCAGAAAAAATTAATGTTGACTGACTAATTGTATCCAGCTCAGACGTATATTTATTAAAAGCTATAACTGCAGGAATTGCTGCAAATAAACCCATTGCAGTTGCTACCAAAGCTTCTGAAATTCCAGGAGCAACAGCATTTATTGTTGCCTGAGTTGCATCTGATAAACCTTGAAAAGATGTCATAATACCCCAAACTGTTCCCAGAAGTCCTATATATGGACTTACAGACCCAACATTAGCAAGGAAAGGAAGGTGCTTATTCAATTCTTCCTCATCTGATGCTATTGCAACTCTCATTGATCTATTAATTCCCTCAAGATCAAGCTCAGTTATTTGATTGCTCTGATCAATTTGAAGAAATTCTTTAAATGAACTTTTAAAAACACTTAATGCTCCATACATTGGAACTGTTTCATCTTTGATTTCGTTGTATAAAAGATTTAAATCCTCGCCACTCCAAAACCTTTCAAGAAAACTATCATTAATAAGCCTTATTTTTCTATAAAAATTATATCTTTCAACAATCACTATCCATGTTAATAATGACGCAATTAAGAGAATAACCATTACGGTTTTAACAACCATTCCAGCTTCGAGAAAAAGATTTAAAACAGAAATATCATTCATTTACTTCACCTTTATCAAAAATTAATAATAAATCATTAGGGAAAGGTTTGGGTTTTTTTGTTTCTATATTTACCAAACATGCCTCAACAAAACCACTGCATATCTTTTCAGATGTCTTAGAATTATAAATATCTTGGTTAAAAATTAACCTAGCCTTAGATTTTTTTGTGACAAGAGTTTGAACAGTAAGTTCTTCGCCAAGTGTTGCAGGAAGTAAGTAATTTATTTCTATACTTTTTATAACAAATCCAAGTTGAAGCTTTCTTAGTTTTATTTGTGAAATGTTATTTGATATTAAAAAATCTGAGCGCGCTCTTTCAAAGTACTTAATATAATTAGCATGATAAACAAAGCCTTGAAAATCAGTATCTTCAACATATACAACTAAATTAAAGTCTTTATGCTTGAAAATTTTGCTCATGCAATTCTATGTCTTCTTGAAATAACTCAAGGATTATTTGAATGAAATCAGGCCATAATAAATCAACAGTTATTAGATTATTTGCTATTTTACTGTTGATGCATGAAGCTAAAACTCTAACTTTTATTGGTCTATTATTGAATTTATATACTAAAGCTGGTTTGAAGTTCTCCTCTCTTGATGAGGCAATCACTTGATCCCACCAATCAGGTCTTGGCTCAGCGCCAGCACCATAAGCTTTACATTCAATACACCAGTTACCAAGCATTAAATCTGGTAATTCTTTAGTTCTAGTTTGTTCTAAAATTCTTTTTACTGGATTCTTCAGATTTAAATCTTGTATAAGAGCATTAGCTATTTGTCTTTCAAATGCAGCTCCTTTATTTCTTGAATTAATAGACAATTTTTATTCTTTAACCTCAAAATTTTCTGGGAATTCTGCATTTGTATGAACTTCTTGAACATCGTCTAACTCATCCATAAAATCCATGATTTTTAGAACTTTTTCAGACATTTCTTGATCAACCGAAACAGAGGTTTCTGCTCTGAGTGTTAACTCGGCATTAGTATTTTCAATATTATTTTCTTTTAGTGATTTAAGTACATTTTCAAGATCTGAGCTTGAAGTAATAATTTCAAAATAATCCTCTTCGTCAACCAAGTCATCAGCACCTGCTTCTAAAGCTATGTCTAATATATCCTCTTCTGAATAACTCTTAGCAACATGAATAATTCCTATTTTATTGAAAAGATACGAAACAGAACCATCAGTTCCAAGATTTCCTCCAAATTTAGAAAATGCATGTCTCACATCTGAAACAGTTCTATTTCTATTATCTGACATTGCCTCTACCATTATTGCAACCCCACCAGGTCCATAGCCTTCAAGAACTATTTCTTCAAGAGCACCAGTGTCTCCTGTGCCCGAACCTTTCTCAATAGCTCTTTTAATATTATCTTTGGGCATATTAGCTGCATTAGCTTTATCTAATGCAAGTCTTAGTCTAGGATTATCATCAGGATCTGGGCCACCTTTAGCTGCAACGGTTATTTCTCTAATAACTTTAGTCCAAACCTTTCCTCTAGACGCATCTTGCCGAGCTTTACGATGCTTAATATTTGCCCATTTGGAATGTCCTGCCATTACTGTTCTTCCTTATGTGTACTAATAATTTTAAGCTCTTCTAATTGTGATTTATCTACTTTGCTTGGAGCATCTGTAAGTAAGCAAGTTGCACTCTGAGTCTTAGGAAATGCAATGACATCCCTAATATTAGTTGTATCAGTAATTAACATTACCAGCCTATCTAAACCAAATGCAATACCGCCATGTGGAGGACATCCAGATGAAAGAGCTTTCAAAAGAAAGCCAAATTTACTTTTTGCCTCTTCTTTTGAAATATTTAAGATATCAAATATAGTTTTTTGCATATCAGCATTAAAAACTCTTAATGATCCTCCTCCTATTTCATACCCATTTAAAACAATGTCATATGCATGAGCAATAGCTTTTTCTGGTTCATTCTGTAATTCTTCAGCTGAGCAATTTGGTAAAGTAAATGGATGATGAAGTGATGTTAAATTTCCTTCTGAGTTCTTTTCAAACATAGGGAAATCAACAACCCAGCAAGGCGCCCATTTTGACGTATATAAATCTAGATCTTCTCCAATTTTTTTAATTAAACTACTCATACTTAAATTAACTACGCCACTCTTCCCAGCTCCAAAAAATATTAAATCATCATTATTGAGTTCTAATTCTGATAATAAAGTAGAGATAGTTTCATCTTTTAAGAATTTTAAAATTGGGGATTGAAGACCATTTTCAATATCAGTTTTATCGTTTACTTTTATGTATGCCAATCCTTTTGCTCCAAGTTTTGAAACAAAATTTGTATACTCGTCTATCTGACTTCTAGTAAGAGAGTTTCCACCTGGAATTTTTAATGCGACAACCCTAGAGTTTATATCTTTTGCGGGCTCAGCAAAAACTTTGAATTCCTCATTCATAACTAAATCAGATATTTCAACAAGCTTTAGTGGGATTCTTAAGTCAGGTTTGTCACAGCCATAATCTCTTATAGAGTCATGCCAGTCTAAAATAGGAAAATCATCTAATTGATCATCACAAAATCTATGAACTAGTTGCTTAACCATGTCTTCACCAACTTGCATGATATATTTTTGATCTATAAAAGAAGCTTCAATATCAATTTGGGTAAATTCAGGTTGTCGATCAGCCCTCAAATCCTCATCTCTAAAACATCTTGCAATTTGATAATATTTATCTAGACCACCCATCATAAGCAACTGTTTAAATAGCTGAGGAGACTGCGGCAAAGCAAAGAAATTACCAGACTGAACTCTGCTTGGCAGTATGAAGTCTCTAGCACCCTCTGGAGTTGCTCTTGTTAATATTGGTGTTTCAATTTCGTGGAAATTATTTTCATCTAAATAATTTCTAATCAAAGATGTAATTTTCGATCTTGTTACAATCCTTTGATTCATTTCAGGCCGTCTTAAATCTAAAACTCTATTTTTTAATCGAACATCTTCATTAACATCTTGGTAGTCATCAAGAGGAAAAACTGGTGTCTCAGCCTTACTTAAAATTTGAATATCTTTGCTTTCAAGCTCTATTTCTCCCGTTGGCATGTTTTTATTTATGGTGCCTTTAAGCCTTGCTCTAACTATTCCTGAAATTTGAACAACATATTCATTTCTTAAACTCTCAGCGATGGCAAAGGATTCTTCGTTATTAGGATTGATTACTGCCTGGCATATACCTTTAATATCTCTTACATCAAGAAATATTACACCTCCATGATCACGTCTTTTATGAATCCACCCACAAATAGTTACTTCATGCTCAAGGTCTTTTGATGTTATTTCTCCACAATAGTGAGATCTCATAATATTTCCTATATTTATTTACTAATCTTATCTTGTTTAGGTCCTTTCTTGGAGTCAGAACCTGAATTTTGTGAAGATTTATTAGTTGATTCTTTATCATTTGATACTAAGTTCTTTTTTTGGCCAGTCTTAAAGTCAGTCTCATACCAACCGGCGCCTTTTAATCTAAATGAAGGTGCAGAAATTTGCTTAGTAAGAGACTCTTCTCCACAGTTTGGACATAATGTTTTAGGTTTATCACTAAACTTTTGAATTATTTCAAGTTCCTGTCCACAATTTGAACATTTATAGTCATAAATCGGCATAAGTCATCAAAAAAAGATAAAATTATAAACTAATAAGATTTATACATATAACTAATTTATAAAATGTTGTTTTCAAAATTATTACTACCGACACTAAAAGATGCGCCTCAAGAGGCAGAAGTTATCAGTCATAAATTAATGCTTAGAGCTGGTATGGTTAGAAAAGTTGCATCCGGCATCTACACATGGCTTCCATTGGGTCTAAAAGTTCTCAGAAAAATTGAAAATATCGTGAGAGAAGAAATGGATAATTCTGGTGCTCAGGAAGTTTTAATGCCCATGGTACAACCAAAAGAATTATGGAATGAAACAAATAGATGGGAAAAAATGGGTCCAGAGCTTTTACGAATTCAAGACAGGCATGAAAGAGATTTTTGTTTAGGTCCAACTCATGAGGAAGTTATCACAGATCTTATAAGAAATAATGTAAAAAGCTATAAAGAATTACCACTTAATATTTATCAAATACAAACAAAATTTAGAGATGAAGTCAGACCAAGATACGGAGTCATGCGAGGAAGAGAGTTTCTTATGAAAGATTCTTATAGCTTTAATATTGATGAAGCCTGTCTTGAAGAAACTTACTTAGCAATGAGAAATACCTATAAAAAGGTTCTTGAAAGAATGGGTCTTGAATACAAGATAGTATCAGCTGATTCGGGTGCAATTGGCGGTGATGCTTCAGAAGAGTTCCATGTTCTTGCTGAAACAGGTGAAGATACCATTGCAGTTAGCAATAGCTCTGAATATGCAATTAATACTGAATTACTTCTAAAAGAAGGTGATGATATATCTTCTCTTGAGGGTAAGCCATCGCCTGATGGAAAAGGAATAATCGAAATTAAAAAAGGTATTGAAGTAGGCCATATATTTCAATTAGGCAAAGTATATGCTGAAGATATGAAGGCAAATGTCTTAAATAATGAAGGCAAGGCATCAACTTTATATATGGGCTGCTATGGAATTGGTGTTTCTAGGCTTGTAGCAGCAACTATTGAACAAAATAATGATGAGAAAGGAATTATATGGCCACAAAGTGTTGCCCCTTTTGATATCAATATCATTGCTATTGGATTCCAGAAAGATGAAAAAATAGCAAAAGCTTCAAACAGTCTCTATAAAGAACTTACCAATATGGGCTATGACGTTTTGCTTGATGATCGAAAAGATGGGTATGGAACAAAGATTAAAGACTCTGAGCTAATTGGCATTCCTCTCAATATAATCATCGGTAAACAATTTATAGAAAAAGAAGAAATAGAATTTAGAACAAGAACCGGAGATACATCGCTAAGCAATATATCAGATTCAAAAACAATATTAGACTTCTTTAAAAATAAATAATTCTTACAATCTTTCTATAATTGTAGCGTTTGCAGTTCCACCACCCTCACAAATAGCTTGAAGTGCATACTTGCCCTTTCTTCTTTCAAGTTCATGAACTAAAGTCGTCATTAGTTTAGTGCCTGTTGCTCCTAAAGGATGGCCTAGAGCAATTGCACCACCATTAACATTTAGCTTATCTTTGTCAGCATCTAACTCTGCAGCCCATGCAAGTGGTACTGGAGCAAATGCTTCATTTACCTCATAAAGATCCATATCATTGATTGATAAATTCGCTTTTCTAAGTGCTAGCTTTGAGGCTGGAATTGGTCCGGTCAACATATAAACAGGATCATCTCCTACAACTGTGATGGTCTTTATTAATGCTTTTGGATCTGCTGTAATCTTTTTAAGACCTTCTTCATTACAAACCATAATTGCTGACGCGCCATCAGTAATTTGACTTGCATTACCAGCAGTTATAACGCCGCCCTCTGAAACAGTTTTTAAGCCAGCAAGTGCTTCTAAAGAAGCATCATATCTAATACCTTCATCATGAATAACCATTGAATCATTACCATTTTCATTTTTTCCTTGCAAAGGTAGAATTTCCTTAGAAAAGTAATCTGCTTTTGTTGCTGCAGCAGCTCTTAAATGACTTTCTAAAGCAAAATTATCTAGATCTTCTCTTTCAAGATTCCACTTTTTAGCGACAAGCTCAGCTCCTGTGAATTGTGAAAAGAACACATCTGGGTAATTTTTTTGTATTCCTTCAGCGTTAAAAGGAAATCCATGATTTGCATCCATACCATCTGTAATACTTGCTCCAATAGGAACTATAGACATGACCTCCACTCCTCCAGCAATAACAATATCTTGTGTACCAGACATGACTGCCTGAGTAGCAAAATGAAGAGCTTGTTGAGAAGATCCACACTGTCTATCAACAGTAGTGCCTGGAACCGATTCAGGTAAACTTGAAGCAAGTACGGCATTTCTAGCTAAGTTACCAGCCTGAGCACCGACTTGATCTACACACCCAAAAATTACATCATCTATGTCTTTAGGATTTACTCCAGATCTTATTACTAATTCATCTAAGACTTTTGCTCCCATATCAGCAGGATGCCAGCCTGATAAAGAGCCATTCTTCCTACCGCCAGGCGTTCTAACTGCAGAAACTATATATGCATTTTGTGCCATAAAAAATCCCTATTAAAAATATTTAATAGGGATTAGTGTATCAAGAAATAGTTATTTTGTAGATTTTGCTTTACTAGCAATAAAAGCTTCTCGAATTTCCATTAAGAGACTCTCTCTAATCTTAGCGTTTTCTTTTAGAAACATGCTGGCTTTAACCTTGCCTTGACCGATAGTCTCTCCATTCATTTTATAAAATGCTCCTGACTTCTCTATCAATCCAAGTTTGTGGCCATAGTCTAATATTTCACCTTCTGAATTAATGCCCTGACCATACATTATTTGGAATTCTGCTTGCTTGAATGGAGGTGAAACTTTGTTCTTAACAACTTTAACTCTAGTTTCATTACCCATAATTTCATCGCCTTCTTTAACAGCTCCAATTCTTCTAATATCCAATCTAACTGATGAATAAAATTTTAGAGCATTTCCACCTGTAGTGGTCTCAGGGCTTCCAAACATAACACCTATTTTCATTCTAATCTGATTAATAAATACTACCGTTGCTCCTGATCTTTGAATATTACCTGTTATTTTTCTAAGTGCTTGTGACATAAGTCGGGCTTGAAGACCTACATGATGATCTCCCATCTCTCCCTCTATTTCAGCTCTAGGAACAAGAGCAGCTACAGAGTCGATTATTACTAGGTCAACACTATTTGATCTGACTAACATATCGGCAACCTCTAATGCTTGCTCACCAGTATCAGGTTGAGAAAGCAATAACTCATCAACATTTACTCCAAGCTTCTCTGCATACTGAGGGTCTAACGCATGCTCAGCATCAATAAAAGCACATGTCCCACCATCTTTTTGACATTGAGCAATTATTTGAAGTGTTAAAGTTGTTTTTCCAGAAGACTCTGGACCATATATTTCAGTAACTCTTCCTTTTGGAATACCACCAATGCCAAGAGCAATGTCTAGCCCTACTGAACCAGTTGATATTGATGGGATGTCTAGAATCTCTCTATCACCCATCCTCATAACGGTACCTTTACCGAAATGACTATCTATGTCTGCAAGTGTATCTTTTAATGATTTTGAACCGGTATCTTTTGATTTAGCCATGTTATCTCCTTACTGTATATTTATACAGTATAATGCTAATTAAGAAATTTACAACTTAAAAGTATATTTTTTCTTAATTTTATCTTACAGTCACACTTTTATAATAAAGTTTCACTAAAAAATTATTATGGCTTTTGTAGTAACTGAATCGTGCATAAAATGCAAATACACAGATTGTGTAGAAGTTTGTCCTGTTGACTGTTTTTATGAAGGGCCTGATTTTTTGGTTATACATCCAGATGAATGTATTGACTGCGCATTATGTGAACCAGAATGTCCTATAGACGCAATTTTATCGGAAGATGAACTTCCTGATGACCAGATAGATTTTATTGAAATTAATGCACGTCTTTCAGAGGTTTATGAGAATATCACTGAGGCAAAAGACCCTCTTCCAGAAGCTGATAAATATGAGAATGTTAAGAACAAACGAGAATTAATAGGTATATAAATTCATCAGTTTGGGAAAATAAGAACACCACTGATAAAGATCAAAGCAGCAAAGAAAATCATTATATTTAATTTATATTGGGACAGTAAAAAATTAATGAGCCTTGGCATTATCAATAGTGAAACTATTGAACCAATTGCAAAGGGTATTAAGACTTCAAATTGAATATTTGCGATTGAACCAATAATAATCTCGTAGACCCCGATAGATAATAAAATTGCACTGCCTGAAATTCCTGGCATTAGAAAAAAAGAAAATGCTATAAATCCAATTAATATGAACTCGATGAATGATGGGTCAATTGATAGAAAATTAATATTATTTAAGATAATTCCAAATATCGCTCCTGCAAGAAAATAAATTATCCAATTTATATTGATCCTAAATTCTTTTTTTAATCTGTAAGTAATTAAAAAAGATATTAAACACATCAAAATTGCTAAAAACATTAAAAAATAATTTGTATATTCAACGTATAAAAATAAAATCAATTTTGAAGCAAATATAATGCTTAAAGCCATTGCTATAAAAAATGGAATTATTAAATCAAGAAAAAAAACTTGATTTAGTTTTTTAAGACTAAATGAAAAATTACTAATTTTTAAATTAGATAAGAATAGTATAAATTTTTCATAGACATTAAATGCTATGGCTACTGTTGAGCCAGATATTCCTGGAAGAAGTTCAGCTAGACCAACAAAAAAACCTGAAATAATAAACCTCAGCCTTTCACTCATGAATCATTTCCATCAATAGATGTTCCTGAGAGCATAGGCACAAAGGCAACTTCTTCAAATATATCCTCTTTAATTTCTTCCGCATCTAATTTAGTTATAACATGTAACTGTTGGGATTTAGTGTTGCCAACCGGAATTACAATTTTTGAATTTATATTTAAGCAATCAATTAAGTCTTGAGGATATTGTCTTGGGGCGGCTGCACATAAAACTCCATCAAATAATAACTTCTTATCCCAATCAGTGAATCCATCGCCGTATTTGAATAAAACATTCTTAATTTTTAACTGACTCAGATTTTCTCTTGATTTTGCAACTAGTGGTTTAATTCTTTCTATTGCATGCACTTCTTCACAAAAATAAGATAATACAGCTGATTGATATCCGCATCCTGAACCAAGCTCTAGAACCTTATCAAAAATTTTACCTCTAGATTTAGTATGTGAAATTAGATGCTCTGTCATTTTTGCAACTATATAAGGTTGAGATATAGTCTGCTTATAACCAATTGTTAAAGATCTATTTTCATAAGCTCTAGAATGAAAAGCTTCATCTATAAATATATGTCTTGGTACTTGGGATATTGCATCTAAAACTCTAAAATCTTTTATGCCCATCTCTAAGAGATTTTCTATCATCTCTTCTCTGACTCTTCTAAATGTAAAGCCAGAACTATTCATTAAAAAAAGGTTTTAAATTTTCTCTTAATGATTCCTGATCTAAATCATAGTCTAAAATAGATATTGAAATATATCCCTCTTTGACAGCATTTGCATCTGTTAATATTTGCTCATGAACAGGCTCTCCAGAAAGATTATATCTATATTTTTTTATATCTCCGCTAGAACTTATTTCAATTGGTTTTGAGGGCACTCCCCTTTTTGCTAGTGATGTTACTTTAATACCCTTGCATTCATTTGCTGGTAAATCTGGAAAGTTGACATTAAATACTTTGCCATGAAATTCCTTGGGTAAGTTTTTAATAGAATTAACAATATCAACAGCTTTATTTACTATAAAATCTGTATTAATGGTCTCATATGAGGCTATAGATAATGCTAAAGGAGGATATTTTAATTTTCTCCCTCCAACTGCAGCGCCCACTGTGCCAGAGTAAATTACATCTGTTCCTATATTTGCTCCATGATTAATTCCTGAAACTACCATGTCAAATTCAAAATCTACAATTCCCAATAAACCAAAATAAGTACAATCAGCAGGGGTTCCATCAACAGCATAAATTCTTTCTTCAACTTGCCTTATTTTTGTTTCTTTTAAAAAAGAAATGGCAGCACTCATACCACTGCAATTATTTTCAGGGGCAATCATCCAAACATCATGATTTTCAGATAATTTTTTGTATAGATTTTGGATATTGGGTGCTTGATATCCATCATCATTTGTCAGTAAGATTTTCATGGGTATTACTTAAGGTTTACTAGTGATTGAACCGCTATTGCTTTATTTTTTCCTATGATACCAATCTTTTCAGATGTTGTTGCTTTTAAACCAATTTTTGATTTAGAAATTTGTAAAATTCTTGAGAGGCTTTCGATAATAGCATCTCTATGAGGACTAATTTTTGGTGACTCACATATTATTGTTGCATCAATATTATATATTTCGAGATTGAGTTCTTTAATTTTTTTAAGACAAAAATTAATTATCTTTATGCTATCAAGATCTTTATTAGACTCATCTGTATCTGAAAAAAATATTCCAATATCTCCTAAAGCTGAAGCTCCTAAAATTGAATCAGCAATTGAATGCAGAAGCACATCGCCGTCTGAATGAGCTTCTATTTCATAGCCACATTTTAGGAAATAGCCACCTATCAAAAAACCTTTTCCATCTTTATATGTGTGTAAGTCAAAGCCAGTTCCTGCTCTAGTAGAAAATTTTTCTAGAAGATGTAAATCTTCTATGTGAGTAATTTTTATATTTGAAGATCGCCCCTTAAGTCTCGAAATACTAAAACCTTTTCTTTCCATAGCAAAAGACTCATCAGGAATATCAATACCCTCTTCTAATAATGATGCTAGTGAGGAGCGTAATTTACTAAAATTAGATATTTGAGGTGTTTGAACTAAGTAGTATTCAGATTTATCAAGTGTTGAATGATCTTCATGTTTTATAGAGTCAACAATTGGTATATAAAAAATAGAACAGTCTGTCTCTGATGAGCTTATTTTTTCATAAATATTTACAATATCTTCTTCAAGAATATTTGGTCTGGCTGCATCATGAGTGATTACGTATGTGTAATCTTCTGTCTGGGCATTATTTAAAGCATTTAATACCGATTGAGCTCTAGAATTACCTCCATTAACAATATTAATTTTTTCATTTTTAAAAAAATCTTGATTATTAATATAAGAATCTGATTCTGAAACAGCTATTATTACCTTGGATACCAAGTGAGAATCAAGAAATGGTTGAACTGATTGTTCAATTACCGATTTTCCATTTAATTTTGAATATTGTTTTGGGAGTTGTTTATCAAACCTTTGTCCAATTCCAGCAGCTGGAATTACAACTAACAATCTATTTTTCATCTTTATTATTTTCTTTTTTTTCAAATGATATTAATTCTTCTTCAGGATAAACTAAATTTAATTTTTCCCTAGCAAAATTTTCAACATGCTCGTTAGACTGTTGAGCATTTTTTATTTCAAACTCTAAAATATCATTTTGATTTTTTATATCGTTATTCTTTTTAATTTGAATATCATTCTCATTGATAAGCTCTGCTTTCTTTTGGTATGAATTCGTACCAAAAAAAATACTGTTCAATAATAATATAATTAAAATCAATAGCGATGCTATTAAAACAACAAATAACCTACTCATTGACAAAGGTCTAACTCAGGAGACTCCTCTTCAATCCACAATAATCGATTATATTTTGCAACGCGATCTGAGCGACAAGGTGCACCTGTCTTAATTTGACCAGCCCCTAACCCAACTGCAAGATCAGCAATTGTTGTATCTTCAGTTTCTCCAGATCTATGAGAGATTATTGATTTATAATTATTAGAGTTTGCTATTTGTATAGTCTCTATTGTTTCAGTGATTGAGCCTATTTGATTGAATTTAATAAGTATTGAGTTTGCTAAGTTTTTATTGATACCCTCTTGAAAAATAGCTTTATTAGTAACAAATAAATCATCTCCAACTAATTGGCATTTAGCTCCAATTTTTTGAGTTAAGATTTTCCAACCCTCATAGTCATTCTCATCCATTCCATCTTCAATAGAAATTATTGGATACCTGTCTACCAGTTCTTCCAAATAATCTGCAAAAGATTCTGAATTTAAAGATCTTCCTTCACCTAGTAAATTATAATTATCTCCATCAAAAAACTCACTTGCTGCACAATCTAAAGCAATAAAAATATCTTTGCCTGGAATAAGGTTTGAATTTTCAACTGCTTCTATTATTAATTTTATTGCCTCCTCATTTGACTGTAGATTTGGAGCAAAACCACCCTCATCACCCACAGCAGTTGAGAGTTTTTGTTTTTTTAAGATAGATTTTAGGTTCCAATATATTTCTGAAGACCATCTCATAGCTTCTTTAAAACTTTTAGCTCCTTTAGGAATAATCATAAATTCTTGGATATCAATATTATTATCGGCATGCTCGCCGCCATTCAAGATATTTAACATAGGCATTGGGAGATTACTCTTAACAGATGAGTTAGTAATTTCCTGGTAAATATCTGAGAAATGAGTGTAGAGATCTATTCCCTTATCTTTCGCAGCAACATGAGACACTGCAAGAGAAACTGCTAAAATTGCATTTGCTCCAATATTAGACTTGTCAGAAGTTCCATCAATTTTAATAATAATGTTATCAATTTCTCTTTGTTGACAAGGATCCAAATTGATTAATGCAGGTTTTAGAATGTTATTAATATTGTTTACAGCCTTTTGAACACCTTTACCTAAATAATCTGTATTTCCATCTCTAAGTTCTAATGCTTCTTTAGTTCCAGTGGATGCACCACTTGGGACAATTGAATGAGCTGAAATATTGTTGTCTAAAGTTATTGAGCAAGATACAGTCGGCACACCTCTTGAATCAAGAACTTGGATAGCTTTTATCTCGGTGATTTTTGACATTTTTTACTTAATATCTATTATTTCTTGAGCCTTTACGAAGTCATCGAGATCTTTTACTTGCTTTAAAAAAGGCTCTAGCATTTCTAATCTTAAAGCGCATGGTCCATCACACTTTGCATTATCTGGATCTGGATGAGCTTCTAAAAACAAACCGGCAATGCCTTGAGATATTCCAGCTTTAGCCAAACTAAGAAGGAACTCTCTTCTCCCACCAGCAGCATTTCCAAGCCCTCCAGGTAGTTGAAGTGAATGTGTGACATCAAAAATAGTTGGTTTATTTAAGTTTTTAAGAATTTGGAAATTTAATGTATCAACAATTAAGTTATTGTAGCCAAATGAATTACCTCTTTCACATAATGTAATTTTATTATTTCCAGCTGACTCGCATTTTTCAATGATATTCTTCATTTCTGGAGCTGACAAAAATTGTGGTTTCTTGAACTGCAAAATAGAATTCGTCTGAGCAGCTGCCACCACTAAATCAGTCTGTCTCGCTAAGAATGCAGGTATTTGAACAACTTCGCATACTTCGCTGACAGGCACAGCTTGTTCTGGCTCATGGATATCTGTTATCACAGGAATACTTAACTGCGTTGAAATTTCTTGAAGTATTTTTAAGCCCTCTTCCATGCCAGGACCTCTAAAAGAGGTTACAGAACTTCTGTTTGCCTTATCAAATGAGCCTTTAAAAATATAATTTATTTCTAATTTGTCCGATACTGTCTTAAATTCTTCAGCAACCCTCATCGCTAAATCTCTTGATTCGAGTACATTCATTCCACCCATCAGAGTTAAGGATTTTGAATTCCCAATAGTGAATTCTCTTAATTGAATATCGTTCATTATTTTTCTATTGTACTCTTAATGTAGCTATTGAAAATAGGGTGGCCATCTCTAGGATTGGAAGTAAATTCAGGATGAAATTGGCATGCTAAAAACCATCTATGATTAGGAACTTCTATCATCTCTACTAATTTTCCATCAACCGAGGTTCCAACCAAGCTAAGCCCTGAATTTATTAATTGATCTACATATGCGGGATTAACTTCATACCTATGCCTGTGCCTTTCAACAATTTCATTTTTCTTATACATTTTGTATGCTTTAGACGACCTTTTTAATTTACACACCTGACCACCAAGTCTCATCGTTCCGCCCATATCAGAATTTTTATTGCGTTGTTCTTTTTTACCACTTATATCATTCCATTCTGTTATCAAGGCAATTACTGGATGCGGTGTTTCAGAATCAAATTCTGTACTATTTGCTCCTTTAAGTTTTAGAACATTTCTAGCAAATTCAATAAGTGCAACCTGCATTCCTAAACATATACCTAAATATGGAATTTGGTTCTCTCTTGCATATTTACAAGCTAAAATCATTCCCTCAATACCCCTATCTCCAAAGCCACCTGGTACTAAAATAGCGTCAGTTTTTGATAGAACTTTTTTAACATTTTTACCGGTTATAGTTTCTGCTAAAACAAAGTTGATATTTACTTTTGTTTTATGCTTGATGCCTGCATGCTCTAATGCTTCATTAATTGATTTATATGAATCTTGGAGTTCAGTATATTTCCCAACAAAAGCTACATTGACTTCTTTTTCAGGTTTAAGGCTAGCATTAACAACTCTTTTCCAGTCAGAAAGCTTGGGATTCTCTGATTTTATATTAAGTTTATTTAATATAATTTGATCTACTTTTTGCTTGTTTAATAATAAAGGTATCGAATAGACTGTCTCTACATCATGCATTGAAATAACATTATCTTGAGCAACTGAACAAAATAATGCAATTTTCTTTTTCTCATCCTTAGGAAGTTCTTGTTCAGATCTGCATATGAGGCAATCTGGACTAATTCCAAGTGACCTTAATTCTTTAACTGAATGCTGAGTTGGTTTTGTTTTTAATTCACCAGAGGCCTTTATAAATGGTACTAACGTTAAATGGACAAATGCCCATGCTGCTGAGGGAAGTTCAAGTGCCATTTGTCTAATTGCTTCTACAAATGGTTGACTTTCTATATCACCAACAGTGCCACCAATTTCAACAATTGCTATATCTTTTCCTTGTCCGCCTTCTTTGATTCTTTTTTTTATCTCATTTGTAATGTGAGGAATGACTTGAACAGTACCACCCAAATACTTACCTTTTCTCTCATTCCTTATGACAGTTTCATAAACCTTACCAGCTGTAAAATTATTCTTTTTTGATGCTTCAAATCTTACAAATCTCTCGTAATGTCCCAAATCAAGGTCCGTTTCAGTACCGTCATTAGTAACAAAAACTTCACCATGCTGGAAAGGACTCATAGTTCCAGGATCAACATTAATGTATGGATCGACTTTTATTAAAGATACAGAGAGGCCTCTTGATTCAAGGAGAGCACCAATAGAAGCTGCAGCAATACCCTTTCCGAGTGATGAAACCACTCCTCCAGTTATAAAAATGTACTTAGTATTTGCCATCATTTAATTGAATCATGATGGGATAACAGAATAACAGAATTAATTTAATAGGGGAATATAATTTATAAAATGTGATTAAAATTAACCTAATTTTTTATAAATTCTTTTAACTCTTGATTTAATTCTAATCATCATGTCATAAGAGATAAGATTATTTGATGAGGTTATATTATTAATAGAATGATTTGGAGAGAAAAATTCGCACCAATCACCAATTTTACATTCATCAATATTAGTTACATCAATAGTCGTCACATCCATGCTCACTTTCCCAAAAATTTCTGCATCCTGTTCGTTAACTTTTACTAAAGTTCCATCTTTTATGTGATTGGGGAATCCATCTGCATAACCTATATATACAGTTGCTATTTTCATTTCTTTTAAAGCAACTGCTCGACCGTCATAACCTACTTTTTCACCCTTTCTTATTTTCCTTATATTTACAATTGGTGATTTAAGAGTCATGGCTGTTTTAAGATCATGATTTCCAATATATCCGCCAAAAATGCCTATACCCACCCTAACCCAATCAAATGATTTTTCAGGAAAATTAAGAATACACCCAGTATTAGCAATACTTTTAGATACGTTTGAGTGAAGTTTGCTTGCCAAGCTATCAAATCTTCCAAACTGTTTTTTGTTTGATGGGTCATTTGGAATATTAGATGCAGATAAATGAGACATAAGAGTGAAATCCTTATCATTTAAATATTTATCATAAATTTTTAAAAAATCTTCCACTTCAAACCCAAGCCTATTCATACCAGTATTAACTTTAAACCATAGATTTTCATATGAATTATTATCTTTAACTATATTAAATTGAAGCTCATTATGAATAACTAGATCAAAATTATTTTTTCTAGAATTAATAAAATCTTCTTGTGAGTAAACTCCTTGCATAAGAAGAATTTTCTTATTTGAAATTTTTCTTAACTCTATTGCTTCTTCAAGTCTAACAACACCATACCCATCTACCTGATCATCAATATCAGCGACAATATTTGGCAAGATATGTCCATAGGCATCAGATTTAATAATCGCCATAAAATTTGAGGATTTTTTAATTTTATTTTTTAGAAATTCAATATTGCTTATAACAATAGAGGGATCTATTTCAA
This sequence comes from uncultured SAR86 cluster bacterium, assembly GCA_964276145.1. Lineage (GTDB taxonomy): Bacteria > Pseudomonadota > Gammaproteobacteria > Magnimaribacterales > D2472 > SCGC-AAA076-P13. Next base: position 321,435 of record CAXYDN010000007.1, read on the forward strand.
GCTGAGTTGATAGCGTTGTCATTCAAAATCTTGATAATACCCATCATTTGAAAAATTTTCAAAACGAGTTATATCTTCTAAGAAGGTTAAATAAACTTCACCAATTGGCCCATTTCTTTGTTTTCCAATTAACACTTCTGCTTTATCACCAACATCGGTCTCTCTGTCATATGCTTTTTCTCTATACAAAAAAAGTATTACATCTGCATCTTGTTCAATTGCTCCTGAATCTCTTAGGTCAGACATGACAGGTCTTCTATTAGGCCTTTGTTCAACTGCTCTATTTAACTGAGATAATGCAACAACAGGAACATTTAATTCTTTAGCCAAAGACTTTAGCGCTCGTGAAATTTCTGAAATTTGATTAACTCTATTTTCTGCAGAAGTTGGCAGTTGCATCAACTGAAGATAGTCAATAACTATCAAGGACAAGCCATCTTCTTCCTGTCTAGCCAATCTTCTAGCTTTTGCTCTTAGCTCCATTGGAGTAAGTAAAGAACTATCATCTATCCATAGGGGAAGATTTTTTAGTCTTTCTCCTTCTTGAAGTAGTGATTTGAGCTCATTGTCTTTTAGCATACCTGAACGAACTTTTTGTTGATTTAATCTACTCATTCCAGAAAGCATTCTAGTTGTTAGTGATTCACCTGGCATTTCCAAACTAAAAATAAGAACAGCACCTTTTTCATCACGATTTAATAAAACATTTTCAGCTATATTCATTGCGAAAGACGTTTTTCCCATACTTGGCCTACCTGCAACAATTATTAAATCGCCTTTCTGAAATCCAAGCGTCTTTGAATCTAAATCTTTAAAGCCTGTTGAAGCACCAATTAATCCACCTTTTTTATTAGATATTTCATGTAACTGATCCATAGTGGATTGAACAAGAGTATCCATTGATTTGAGAGAATCGTTATCTTTACTAGCATCATCATTTAGAGCAAATATCATGCTTTCTGCTTGATCTAAAATAGCAGCTCCATTTTGACCTTGAGGATTATTTATTAATTCAGAAATTTCTGAATTTGTTTTCATTAATTTTCGAGTAATAGATCTTTGTCTAATGATTTCTGCGTAAGCTTCAAGGTTAGCAGCTGATGGCGTAGAAGTAGCTAATTGAATCAAATAGTCTTTACCACCAACCTTATTTAAGGAGTTTTTATTATCTAACTTCTCTGAAACTGTTAAAGGGTCTAAGGGCTTATTTTCTTCAATCAATTCTGACATTGATTGAAAAATAATTTGATGATCTTTACCATCAAAATCATTTTCTTTTATAACTTGAATAACTGTATCAAAACGATGCGTTTCAAGCATCAAACCACCGAGAACAGCTCTTTCAGCCTCTCTAGCTTGTTCGTTTTGATTTATAGATAAGTCAGACATCGGAATATGATTTTTACATCATATTTTAAAATATACAACTACTCTGCTAATACTTTTACAATTACTTCAGCAGAAACTTCAGGATGAACTGCAATAGTAATAGAGTGTTCTCCAATTTCTTTAATTGGTCCCTCTGGAAGCTGTACTTCACTTTTATCTATTTCGATACCAGCAGCAGTAAATGCATCAGAGATTTCTCTTGTGCCAACAGAGCCATATAAAGCTCCTTCTTCAGTTACAGGTACAGCTATTTCACAATTTGAACCATTTATTGTTTCAGCTCTTGCTTGTGATTGTGTTAATTGATCAGCTGATGCTGCAGCAAGCTCATCTTTTCTTGCTTCAACCTCAGCAATATTTTTGTCACTAGCGAATGCAGCTTTTTTTTGAGGTATTAAAAAGTTTCTTGCATAACCAGAGTTAACTTCAACAACATCACCAATTTCGCCCAGTCGTTGTATTTTATCTAAAAGTATAATTTTCATAATCTTATTGGTGCATGTCCGTATATGGTAAAAGCGCTAGAAATCTAGCAATTTTAATTGATTTGGTAATTTTTCTTTGGTTAGATGCTGAAACGCCTGTGACTCTAGCAGGAATGATTTTTCCTGTTTCAGTTATGAATGGCTTTAAGATATCTATATCTTTATGATCAAAATTCTTTGGTAAATCATACTTACTCATTATCGTCTCCTTCTTTTTTGCTATCTTCAGCTTCTTCTTTAGGAGAATCTTCTTCAGCAATCTTTGGTTTCTCTGTTTTAACTTCCTTTTTTTCTTCGATTTCTACTGTTTCAGGCTTTTTATTTTTTGATTCAATTAATAGACTTGAATCTTCTCCATTGTGAACTTTTACAACTAAAAATAAATGTCTAATGATTGACTCGTTGTATTTAATTTTTGTTTCAATTTCTAAAAGCTTGGAAGGGTCACCTTCAAGATTAAATAATATATAGTGACCCTTATTATGATTGGCTATTGAATAGGCTAGCTGTCTTCTTCCAACATCCTCTGTCTTAAGAATCTTAAAAGAATTATCTGTTAATAATTTATCAAAATCTTTTTTGAATTCATCAACCTTAGAGGAAAGATTGGGGTTAAGAATTATTACTGCTTCGTATTTTTTCATTGTTTACCTTATGGTTATAGATTTATACCTTTATTGGTGTAAACCAAGGAAAACGCATTCTAATTGAATTGATATATAGAATCAATACTCGCTTTTAACTATCTTTAAGAGTTTAGTAATCCAACTTTGACTCTGTTCAGCTATTAAATCATCATTCATTTGCTTAAATCCATGGTCAACTAAGCCGATTGAGGTTGCGTATATTGGGTTTTGTAGGATGCTTTCCATTCCAGAAAACTTATTAGGTATGCCAAGTCTAACTGAGGTTTGAAAAATAGACTCAGCTAATTCTACAACCCCTTCCATTTTTGATGTTCCTCCAGTAAAAACTATTCCTGCAGAAATCTTTTCCTCAAATCCATTTCTGGAAATCTCAGCTTTAACTAATTCAAATAACTCGGTATATCTTGGTTGTATAATATCAGCCAGCGAACTTCTAGAAAGCTCTCTTGTTGGTCTTCCTCCAACTCCAGGAACTTCAATACTTTCATCATCTTTTGTAAACTCAGCAACTGCACATCCATGCTTTTGTTTAATATCTTCAGCCTGAGGTGTTGGTGTTCTTAGAGCTTGCGCAATATCACTCGTCACTTGATCGCCAGCTATTGGTATAACTCCAGTAAAAACAATTGAACCTGAATTAAATATTGCAATATCAGTGGTGCCACCTCCTATATCAACCAGACAAACTCCAAGATCCTTTTCATCTTCAGATAAAATAGAATGAGAGCTGGCTAACTGCTCTAAAACAAAACCATCCACTGACAAGCCACAATTTTTTATACATTTTTCAATGTTTTTTACTGCGCTATTTGCGCATGTTACAAGATGAACTTTAGCTTCTAGCCTTACGCCGGCCATCCCAAGGGGATCAAGACTAACTTCTTGATTATCAATAACATATTCTTGAGGTAATACATGTAAAACATTTTGATCTGATGGAATTGATACAGCTTGAGCAGAATCAATAACTCTATCAATATCATATGGGGTGACTTCTTTGTCTTTTATGCCTACTGCACCTTGAGAATTTAAACTTTTAATATGGCTTCCAGCTATTCCAACATAAACAGACTTAATCTTTTCTTCGATCATAGATTGCGCCTGTTCTACTGCTTTCTTAATAGCATCAGTGGTTGCATCTATATTTACTACAACTCCTTTTTTAAGGCCGCTGGATGGATAAGCACCTAAAGAGATAATTTCTAATTTTTGATTTTCATTGTATTTACCAACGATGCAAACTACTTTAGAGGTTCCAATGTCTAAACCAACAACTATATTAGAATTTTTAACATTATTTGCCATAATTTAATGCGACTCCATCTTTGTTTCTTAAATCTATCATACTAGGAATTTTTCTATTTTCGTATAAGTAATTCAATGTATCTTGTAATGATTCTAATTTGACATTACTTATAGTCTTACCAAGTTTTATTTGAAAAGAATTAGTATGCATTTCCCAACCACTAACATAGGTAAAAATAATCTTTTTTAAATATAATTCATCAGGATTATATTTTTCAAAGAAGCTTATAATATTCAGGGGATCTTGAAGATCTTTGATAGGTCCCTCTACTAATATTAAATTTAATTGAGTTTCATCAAATTTAAATTTTTTAAGATCTTTATCAATAAAATAATTATTATTTAAAATGAAAAAGGGATTCCTACTTTTTATATTCAGTTTTGCAAATTTTGTAAAAGGCTTAAAATTTATTTTGTATTCATCAATCCAATCTTGAGCTTTAATAAGATTTTCTAAATCATTTTTAGTATTAATTTTATTTAAATCTTCAATAAATATTTTTTGTGATTCTAAAAAAAATTTATCTAATGTTAGATCAATTGTAAAATCTTTTGCGTATAAGACTGCCGACGATAAAGAAGTAAATAGTATTAAAAATACTTTCTTATATAGATTCATTGACAATTCTTTTAACAACATCATGGTAATCAAGCCCAGAAAATTTTCCAGACTTGGGAACACAGCTATGTGATGTCATTCCAGGCACAGTATTAATTTCAAGAACATAAAATATTCCACTATCATCTTGCAAAATGTCCACTCTAGCCCAGCCACTGCAATTGATTGCATTGAATGCGTCTATTGATATTTTATTAATTTGTTCTTGCTCTTCAGTTGTTAAATTTGCTTCCATTAAGCCAGTATCATCTGAAATATATTTTGCTTCATAATCATAAAATTCATTCTCAGTAACTATTTCTATTGCAGGAAAACACTCATTTCCAATAATCGTTACTGTAAATTCTTTCCCAGAAATTAATTCTTCTGTAATAAAAGATCTATTTGGGTTTATTGATTGATTAACTGCATCAATAAAACTTTTATTGTCATCAATTTTAAAAATATCTACACTTGAGCCATCTCGACATGGTTTTAGAAATACATTATTGAAATCTAAAGAAGTAATAGGCATATCTAAATACTTATTGATGGACTCATGTAATTTCCAAGATGGTGTATTAATATTATTTTCTCTCAGAATTGACTTACAAATATGTTTATCCCAAGAAGACTTACAAGCATCCGGACCTGATCCGGTATATCTAATGCCTAAATTATCTAAGTTTTTTTGAAAGTCTCCTCCCTCTCCCTCAAAACCATGAAGTGCAATAAAAACTAAGTCATATTTTTTAAGGACTCCAAAATCATCTAGGTCGTTATAATCAATCAATTCTGCCTCAAACCCCAGCTGATTGATCGCATCAAAAATTCCTCTGCCACTTTTTAATGAAATCTCTCTTTCAGAAGAAGATCCTCCATAGATAACAACAATATTATTTAATTTTTCCATTTATTCTTAATTAATTCAGTTACAGCAGAAACGCTACCTGCTCCTTGTGTAATCAAAATATCAAATGAATTTTTTTTAGTATCTATCATCTTAAGAACATCGCTATGTTTTTTAATATGCATCGTATCTTTGTGACCTAATTGTTTAATACTTTCAACGAGAGTTCTAGAATCTATGCCCTTTATTGGCTTTTCGCTGGCAGCATATATGTCAAGAAGTATTAATGAATCTACTGTTTTAAGAACTTTTACAAAATCATCAAAAAGCTGAGCTGTCCTAGAGAACCTATGAGGTTGAAAAATCATACATATTTTTTTATTTGGAAACTCTTCTCTGCAAGCTTTTATATTTGAAAGAATTTCTATTGGGTGATGTCCATAATCATCTATTAAGATCTTTTTATGAAAATTAAGATTGATTTCATGCTTTTCATATCGCCTGCCAACTCCTGTAAATTCTTTTATTCCTCTTTTGATAGAACTAATTGGTATACCTTCCTCAATTGCAACTGCTATAGATGCTGCAGCATTAAAGACATTATGTATTCCAGGTTGTTGAATACAAAAAGAATATTTTTTGTTTCTTTGGTTATCATTGATATCAAAATTTTGATAGCCATTCTTGTACATTACATTTGAAATATAAAAATCTGAAGTTTTAGTTTTACCAAAAGTCACCTGCTTCCTAGATATTCTTTTAGCAATTTTTCTTATATTTTTATCATCAGCATTGATGATAATGTACCCATAAAAAGGAATGTTCTCTGAAAATTGGATAAAAGCATTTAAGAGATTTTCAAAATTATTCTCATAATGAACTAGGTGGTCGTCATCTATATTTGTTAAAACTGCAACATCTGGATTCAGATGTATAAAAGAGCCATCACTTTCATCAGCCTCAGCAATAAGATAGTTACCTTGTCCAAGATTTGAATTTTCATCAGTGCTTAAAACTTTACCGCCGACAACGTATGTTGGACTTAGATTTGCTGAGCTAAATATTTTTGCAATCATGCTAGTGGTTGTAGTTTTGCCATGGCTTCCAGCAATTGCTATGCTTTCATAGCCCTCTCATTATACTTCCAAGCATTTCTGCTCTTGGAATTATAGTTATATCATTTTTTATGCCTTCTATAATTTCAGGATTTTTCTTATCGATAGCACTAGAAACAACTATTAGGTCTGCTGATTTTATGTGAGACTTGTTATGGCCTATAAAGACTTTAGCTCCCTCTTTTTTTATTTTTTTCAACTCATAGGATTGATTTATATCAGACCCTGAAACTTTATATCCTTTTTGAAGAAGCAACCTAGCTATACCAATCATGCCAGCACCACCAATGCCAACAAAATGTATATTCTTGATTTTTTTAAAAAAATTCATTTTTTTATATTAATATTTTCAATTACTTGACTGGCAATATTTGATGCAGATGTATGATGATTGTTGTTATGTATTTTTTTCCATTCATTGTATGTTTTTTTATCTATAATTTCTTTTAATATAGTTGTTAAGCCGTTTAATTCATCCTTTTCCTCATGGATTAAACCCATATTAATTTCTTCAATATGTTTTGCATTATGAAATTGATGGTTATCTATCGCAGATGGCAAAGGTATCATCAGAACTCCTCTTGACATAGATGTGACTTCAGAAATAGTCAAAGCTCCAGAGCGTGATATCACAAAATCAGACCACTCTATTAATAACTCTGGATTGTCATAAAACTCTCTTACTTCTGCATCTATTCCAAGCTTCTTATATAAATTAATTACTAAATCTTTTTTGTCTTTACCGCATTGATGTTTTATATAAACTTTTTGTTTTAATTCATTTAAAGATTTGGGAAGATTGGTATTAATATATTCTGCTCCCTGACTCCCACCAGTAATATAAATTCTTATTGGATCTTCGTTTGTAAAATCAGTTGATGTAGGTTTAAAATTTTCTCTTATGGGGTTTCCACAAACTATATTATTTTTTATGGGGTTTTTAAGTGGAAAGGCTGTAAAGTTTATATTTGAAATTTTAGAAAGAAGCTTGTTAGCTGATCCTAAAATAGAATTCTGCTCATGAATGAAGATTGGCTTCCTGGCTATAAAGAATGCCAAGCCAATAGGTACAGTTATAAAACCTCCAAATCCGACCATAGCATCTATTTTTTCATTTCTTATAATTCTAATAGTTGTGAAAAAACTTATTGGGATTAGGGTAAGTGATTTTATTTTAGCAAAAATATTTTTGCCTCTAAAACCCTGCATAGATGATACAAAGTATTTAAATTTAGTTGCCTTTAAAGCATTAACCTCTATAGGCTCTCCACTTCCCATGAAAATAACATCATGCCCAAGCTTGCTTATCTCATGTCCTACTGCAATTGCAGGAAATATATGCCCGCCTGTTTTTGCTGCAGAAACTAAGATTTTCATATAGTTATATTAATTTGTTTTCTTTATTTATTCTAAGAACTATAGCAATTAATGACATCATTATAATAATGCTAGTTCCTCCATAGCTTATAAATGGCAGTGTTAATCCTTTTGTAGGTAATAATCCAATATTGACAGCTATGTTAAATAAAGATTGGATTGCTATAAGAATTAGTATTCCAAAAGATGCATATCCTTGAAATAGTCTATCTTTGCTAAAAGAATCTAGCGCAACTTTTAATATGCCGATAAAAAGAATTAAGAATAAAAATATTAAAAATAATCCTCCAATAATCCCTAGCTCTTCAACAAGAATAGCAAAAATAAAATCCGTATGAGCTTCTGGAAGAAAAAAATTTTTTTGAAAACTATTACCTATTCCTAACCCAAACCATCCTCCCTGACCAATACTAATTAATGAATTAGATAATTGCCATCCTGCATTTCTAACGATGTCTTCTGCAAAAGGATCAGTGAAAGCTAGAACTCTTGCTAATCTCATCGGGGAGGTAGAAATAGCCATATATCCTAACAAAGCTATTAAAATTGATAGTAAGCTAAATTGAAAGAAGGATATGCCTGCATAAAATAGAATTGCTACGACTAACAAGCAAATAATTGCTGTTGACCCTAAGTCAGGTTGACTCATTACTAATAATGAAATTGTAAATAGTAAAAAAAGAGGTTTTAAGAAACTTCTTAGCGAATCTATTTCAGACATCCTTCTTACTGAATAGCCTGAAATGTAAAGAATTAAACTAAATTTACAAAGCTCTGATGGTTGAATATTAATTGGTCCTAATCTTATCCACCTTATACTTCCATTCACACTAGTTCCAACATCAGGAATGAATAGTGCTATTAATAGCCCTATGCTTATTAACATAAAAATCCAATCAAATTTATAAAGAAGATCTGATGGAATTAATAAAAATAAAGACATCGATAATAGGCCCATTGAGACAAATAACATTTGACGAGAAGCGAAATGGAATGGGTTTCCTGTTAAATCATCAGCCACATATATGCTTGAGGAAGCTACCATTACTAATCCTAATGACATTAAACATATAAACGGGATAATTATGAGAAGGCTATTTTTGTCAGTCATCCAATACCTCTTTAACTAAGAGGTTAAAATGAGCACCCCTCTCTTCAAAATTTATGTAATCTTTTCCACTGGGGTACCCGGGAGAAAATAAAATATTCTCTTTACCTTTGAGATATATTAAAGATTCTTTTAAGCCTCTAAACACTTGCACTTTTTTATGAGTCAAACATTTTTGTATTTCGTCTCTATGATCTCCAAAGACTATTACTTCTCTTGGGCCTTTAATATTAATTTTTGTATACAACTCTTTTGAAGGGTCGCCACACATTATTAAAGAATAATTATTTTCATTAAAAATGAAATTTGCTTCCTTGATTGCATAAAAGAGTGAGTTGGAGTTTGTAGATTTAGAATCATTGACAATATTTTTTTTTATAAACTCAAATCTTAAAGGTAAATTCTGAAGTTCTAATTTCTTAGATTTTTTACCAGTAATCCATTCATACAAATTATATGGATCGCTTTCATGAGATGAATGTTTTGCCTGTAGTATTTTTTCTTTTGCCGCTTTGTATTTTTCAAAACTATTGTGATAATTAAGATGATCCGGTGCTATATTTAATAAAATTCCATAATCTAGAAAATTTTTAGACATTTTGTCTAACTGAAAACTTGATAATTCAATTATTGAATATTTCTTTCCATTATTAATCTCGTCTAAGACAGGATTGCCTATGTTGCCTATTAGATTAGTTGAATCTGATTGAGATATTAGTTGAGATAAATGAAAACAGGTTGTACTTTTGCGATTAGTTCCAGTTATTCCAATTTTTATAGATTTATCCTCTTTAAAAAAAATATCAATGTCTGTTAAAACTTTATTTGTTTTTTTTAATGATTTAAATTCTTCTCTTGGGATGCCAGGACTGCAATATATTTTTTTATATTTAGAAAAATCTTTATTTGAGGAATAATCAGAGATATTAATGTCATAAATATCAAAATCTATATTTTTTTTTATAAGATATCTTTCAAAAGATTTTCCTGTAATTCCATAACCATAAATTAAGGATTTCATGTTTGGGGTTTATCTCAACTTTAAAGTTGCTAAAGCAATAAGAATAAAAACTAGCGTAACAATCCAGAAACGCACAATAATTTTTGGTTCAGGCCATCCTTTTAACTCATAATGATGATGGATAGGAGCCATTAAAAAGACTCTTTTACCTCTCGTTTTATATGAGATAACCTGAATAGCTACACTCAAAGTTTCAATTACAAAAACTCCAGCCATAATGGCAAAAACAAGCTCATGCCTGAGAATGATTGCAATAATTCCTAAAATAGCACCAAGAGTTAATGAGCCAATATCTCCCATAAATATTTGTGCTGGATAAGTGTTATACCAAAGAAATCCAATGCCAGATCCTATTAAAGCTCCGCAAAAAACAATAAGCTCTCCAGATAATTCTAGGTGGGGCAAGTAAAGATAATCAGCAATAATTTGATTACCCATACTATAGGCTATTAAACCCAATGCACCTGCAATAAGTACTGAAGGGAGAATGGCCAAACCATCAAGACCATCTGTAAGGTTGACTGCATTTGAAGAGCCAACAAGAATAAACATTCCTGTAAAAATAAATACAAATGCACTCATAGGTATTATTAAATCTTTAAAGAAAGGAACAATAAATGATGTTTCTGGTGGTGTTTCTGCTGAATAAAATAAATATGACATTGTAAAAAATGAAAATAAAATCTGAAGAAGTATTTTTTGTTTTGAGCTAAGTCCGTCTGAACTTTTTTTTGTTATCTTTATGTAGTCATCAAGAAAACCAATTAAAGCAAAAGCTATTGTTACGAATAAAACAACCCAGATATATCTATTTCCTAGGTCGGCCCACAGTAATGTAGAAATTACTAATGAAGATAAAATTAGAAGCCCTCCCATTGTAGGCGTTCCTGATTTTTTGTAATGAGATTCCGGACCATCTGTGCGAACATGTTGCTCAAATTGCATTGATTTAAGAAGGTTGATAATTGCTGGCCCTAGTAATATTGATATTAAAAGTGCAGTAACTGTTCCTCCAAGAGTTCTAACTGTTAAATATCGTAAAACATCAAAACCTGGATCAATATCAACTAGCACTGTTCCTAAATATTCAAACATCTATATACCTCTCCATCTTCATTCCTCTGGACCCCTTAATTAGAACTACATCTTTAGATTGAATATTTTTCTTTAAAAATTCCCTCAAAAGAATCTCATCATTAAAAAATATACCATTTTTACCAAAGCCTTCTACAGCATATTTTGTTAAATCACCAAATCCAAGAAAAATATCGATTTTTTTTGTGGCAGCATATTTACCAACGTCTTTATGCATCTTCTTTCTCAGTCTTCCTAGCTCTAGCATGTCTCCTAATACAACAATCTTTCTTTTCGATGATGTTGCTAATAAATCTAGTGCTTTTTTAACAGATTCAGGGTTAGCATTATATGTATCGTCAATAAGGACTGAGCCTCGTATCCATTTGGATTGTTTTTGTCTAATAATTGAATCTAAATTATTTTTAAGTTTAGTAGAAAATATTTCATCAGAATTTTTGACAATATATGAAACTGCATAGCTTGCAAGAATATTCTTTAAGTTATGCTCACCTGACAAAGATGTCTCAATGTGTATATTTGTATTATATTTTTTTGATTTAATTATAAATTTGCTTTTATTTAAGCTGTATTTAATTTCCTCAGGATAAAAATCTGCTGATTTTTTTATTCCAAAAGTAATTACATTAATATCATTTCTTAAGCTTTTCCAAAAACTTAAATGTTTAGAATTTTCATTTGGCACAATAAGATATCCATCTTTTTTTATATTTGATATGAGTTCAGATTTAACCTTTAAAACTCCGTCGATATTTTTTAATTTTTCTAGATGTGAATTACCAATATTGGTTATTAGCCCAATATTAGGTTTTAGAACTGAGCTTAAATACTGAATATCTTTAGGTTTAGCTGCGCCCATCTCAATTACCAAATGTTTAGCTTTTGGATTTGCATTTATAATGCTTAAGGGCATTCCTATTTCATTATTATAGTTTTTTAATGTTCCTGAACTTTTATTTAAAACACTTGAAATTATTTTTGTCGTGGTTGTCTTTCCATTGCTTCCAGTTATACCAATTACATTGCCTTCAAATGATTTAAGAATATTTTTTGCAATCTTTCTTAAACTAACAACTGTATTATTGACATAGATTATTCTCTTTTTATTAGAGCCTTTAAATCTTTTACTATCGGTTATTACTAAGCAGGCTCCTTTTTTTATAGCATTTTCTACATAATCATTGCCGTTAAATTTTTCTCCTTTTATTGCAAAGAATAAAGATTCTGGCTTAAGGTCTCTTGTATCAGTTGATACATTTGAAATTTTTATATCTTTAGCAATTTTTATATTTAAGAGTTTTGCAAGATCATTTGAGTTATTTATAAATTTCATTAATCACCTCATGATCACTAAAATAAATCTTGCTTCCATTAATTTCTTGGGTATCTTCATGTCCTTTTCCAAGGACAACTAGGCAATCATTTTTTTCTAGCATTAGGCTTCCTTGGATGATTGCCTCTCTTCTATCCTCAATAGCAATAACTTTATTTTCTTCATTTTTATTTGTTGCATCTGAATAGATTTCCCGAAAAGATTCGAATCTAGAGTTATCACTTGTAAAAATTACCTTCTTACCATGGTCAATCGCAGCTTTAAGCATTTTTGGTCTTTTCTTTTTATCTCTATCACCCCCACAGCCAAAAACTATTATTAAATTTTCAAAGTAATTCTTAATAGAAGACAAGAAAAATATAAATCCTTCGGCATTGTGAGCATAATCTATTATTACATTTGCGGGAATATCTGAAATAAAATCTGAACGACCTTTGGGAAGTTTTAAAAAAAATAAATCGTTAATTTTAGTTTCTGAAAAAATAGAAAATCCAACTGAGCATATGGCAAAAACAAGATTGCTTATATTAAAGTCAGGAAAAATTGATGTCTCGAATAAGTATTCTTTTCTTGAAGATGGTTGATATCCGATCGGTGGATTATTAATTGATATTTTAAAAACAGTATTATTTATAGATGATTCAATAATTTCATAAAAAATATCTGATGAGGTTGTTTTATTGCTAACTACAGTTGTGTTGTAACGACTATTTTTAATATAAGGATATTTATTAGCATCTTTCGCTAAATCTTCATGAATTAACTTTAATGGACATGTATTTTTAAATATTTTAAATTTAGCATCTTTGTAGGACTGAATATCTTTATGATAGTCGAGATGGTCAGATCCAATATTTAGAATGCAGGCCGAGTTTATAAATGAGATATTTTTTAATCTGTTCTGATCAAGAGCGTGTGATGAGATCTCTATACATACTGATATGGGCTCATTTATTTTGAAATAGTTAAAGATTTCAAACAGTTCAAATATATCTGGAGTTGTTTTAAATGAAATTGCATTATTTATATCTTTATCTTTATATTGAGCTCCAAGAGTTCCTATATACATAGATTTATATCCAGCATTTACAAGAATTTGATGACATAAGTATGCCGATGATGTTTTTCCATTAGTGCCGGTAAATGTAAAAAAATTATTTTCATTCTGAAGATCATTCAAATCATAAAATTCAGTTAAAAAATCATAAACTTTATCTCTTGAATTATTTTGCTCGTTTTCTTCAAGATCTTCGATAAAAAAGATATTACTTTTGTTAGATAGAAAATTTGGATCATTATGAACAATAATAGATGCTCCTAACGTTAGTGCTTTATTAATATATTTGCTCCCATGATTAAAAGTTCCTTTTAATCCAAAAAAAATTGAGCCATCTACTACTTTATCAGTTGAATTAGTAACGTTAGATATTTTTAATCCTTTTGGGAAATTAATACCTAGTATTTTTTCTAACTTATTCATCTTCGATATAACCCAAGTAATTTAGAGAACTTTCTGCTATTTCAGCAAACAATGGAGCAGCTACCATACCTCCAGAGTATGCATTTAAACCCGGGTCTTCTATCGATACAAAAATAGTTAATGATTCGTCTGAAAGAGGAGCTATTCCAACAAAAGAAGCTCGATATAAATCTTTTGCATAACCCGATCCAGAGATGGTTCTATGAACTGTGCCGGTTTTACCACCTTCACTAAAACCTTTTATATCTGCTTTCTTGCCAGTACCAATTTTTACTACTTGTTTAAGTGCTTCGAGGGTATGATCTGCAGAAATCTTAGAAATTATTCTTTTTGAAGTAACTTCATCATTCATTAATAATTTGAAATCTTTTCTGACTCCTTGATTTGCAAAAATAGAATAAGCAGCAGTTATCTGGAAAGGACTTACTGTGAAACCATAGCCATACCCCAGACTTGCAACCTCTCTTTCAGAAGCGAACTCTTTTGCATTTATTAAGCCAAAAGCAGCAGCTGGAAAATTAACTGAGATTGGTTTACTAAAACCAAAATTATAATAATTATTTATTAGGTCTTCATAGCCTAATTTAAGGGCAATTTTAGTAGCTCCTACTTGGCTAGAATGAGCAATGATTTCTTTTGGAGTTAATTTCTCATGATTTTTTGTATCAATGATCATTTTGTTTTCTAATTGCAGTCTTCGTGGTATTTCCATATATTCGTCTGGGTCAATAATTTCTTGGTCAACTGCTCTAGAGAAAACTATTGGCTTTAAGACCGATCCTAGCTCATAAGCATCTATGAGAGCTCTATTTTTCTGAATAGACCTCATTGGATCATTGGGATTGTATGAAGGATAACTTGCGATAGCTAAAATTTCCCCTTTCTTGTTGTCAAATACCAAAACTGTTCCGGCTTTAGCTTTATTTTTAGCAATTGTTTCAGCTAAATATTTATATGCATAAAATTGAATTGTCGAATCAATTGTAAGAACTATATCTCTTCCTGGAATTGTTTTGCTTACATCTATAGGCTTGGATATGATTCTTTGCTTAGCGTTTACGAAATATTTTTGTCTGCCTGATTGCCCAGAAAGCATAGAATCATAACTTTTTTCTAATCCCTCCTGTGCCCTATCTTTACCATAAAAGCCAATTAAAGTAGATATCTGTTCTCCTAAAGGGTAATGCCTACTATGTCTTACTTCTACCTCGACCTTATCTAAATTTAAACCATCAATTATCTTCTGCTCTTCTACATTTATATTCTTTTTTAATAAGATTTTCTTTGTAAATAATTTTTTTATAGGAATTTCTTCATCTATAGCTATATTGTCTTTAAGTTTTAAGTATTGATCATTATTAAGCCCTTTTAGTGCATAAAGATCATAGTTAATAATAGATATTGCTAACGGAAAATTATTTCTGTCATATATTGAACCTCTAACTGGATTAATATTTCGATATTTTATATATCTTTTCTTACCTTCATTTTGCAAAAAAACACTCTCTGCGATTTGCACTGAAATGATTTTATAAAAAATTGCAAAAATAGAAGCTACTAAAAATGAACAAATAAAAACAAGCCTCCAGTTAATAAAATTACTTTTCATTTTCTTTCTTTATTATTTTAATAACCTTTTTTGGCTTCTTTTTAATCATTCCAAGAGTTTCTATTGCTTTTTTTTCTATCGTTGCTGGAGAATTATTTGAATAGAATTGTGTTAAGAGTTTTATATTTCTATCTTTAAAACTTTCATATTCAATGATTAGGTTTTGCTGATTAGAATTCAATCTATTAATTTCAAATGAAATTTTTATCTGTTCTAAACATAGAAAACATAGAAATAGTAAAAGGAGAAAGGCAATATAATATTGAAAATTTTTTTTCATAACTTTTTAAAAACTCTCATGATTGCACTTCTAGATCTTTTATTTATATCTATTTCATTTTTTGTAGGTCTAATTTTCTTAGCTATGCAAGAAAAATCAGATACCTTTGTTGAATTTAATGGTATGTCTTTTGGATAACTTTTAACAGTTGGTCTAAAAAAACTTTTAACAATATTATCTTCAAGTGAATGAAATGAAATAACGACGATTACTCCATCTTTTTTAATAATTTTACTTGCTTGACTTAAAGATTCTTCAAGTTCATTTAATTCATTATTAATAAATATTCTAAAGGCTTGAAAAGATTTTGTTGCCGGATGAGTTTTAATTTTTTTTTCAGGATAAATATCTTGAATAATTTGTGAAAGTTGAAGAGTTGTTTTGATGAACTCTATTTTTCTAAATTCTATTATTTTTTTAGCAATTAGTTTTCCATGCTTTTCATCTCCATACTTATATAGGACCTCCATGATTTCTTCTTGAGAGGCTTCATTAATCCAAACGGAAAGAGGATCACCTTTTGAGCTATTAAATCTCATATCAAGAGGTCCGTCATTTTTAAAACTAAAACCTCTACCACCATCATCAAAATGAGTTGAGCAAGTTCCTAGATCATATAAAATTCCGTCGACAGAATTATTACTAAAATATTTATTAATATTATTAAAAGAACTATGGATTGGAGTAAAATTATTTTCTGAGATATTAGCAGCGTGTTCATAAGCTTCAGGGTCTTTATCAAATGAGGTTAAATGGCCATTTTTAGTGAGTTTATCTAAAATAGCAGAACTGTGACCGCCTCTTCCATAAGTACAATCTATGAAATTGCCATCAACTTTTTGAACTAGAAAATCAATTGACTCTTCCAGTAGCACTGGAAAATGAAGCATCTTAGTCTACTTGTTTTCTCATAAAAGTTGGCACATCAAGGAAATCAATTTCCGCTGCAGACGATGTGCCACCTTTCTGACTTGTATGTTCTTTACCTAGGCCAACTGGATTAAGTTGAATTGATGGTTGATTATCAATTACTAGGGTTGGGGCCCTTTGATCAACTCCAGTAGCAACTATGGTGACTAGTAAATCATCATCAACTGATTCATCATAGACTAGTCCATATATTATGTTTGCATCCTCGTGAACTATTTCCTCTACGATATCCGCAACTTCTGTTTGATCACCTAGAGTTGGTTTTGCTGCTGTGATATTTACTAGTACGCCTCTAGCATTTTTAAGATTTATATCTTCAAGTAGCTCACTTTTTACAGCCTGGGTTGCAGCTGCTTCAGCTCTATTTTTACCACTTGCTCTTCCAGTGCCCATCATCGCAATTCCTTTCTCAGACATAACTGTTTTGACATCAGCAAAGTCAACATTGATGTGCCCTTTTTTCATAATAATATCTGAAATACCCTGAACTGCTCCTTTGAGCACATCATCAGCCTTTGCAAAAGCATCTTGCATTGCGGTATCTTCTCCAAGAATTTCGTATAATTTTTGATTCGGTATAGTAACTAAGCTATCTACTTCCTCTACAAGTGCGGCTAAACCTTTTTCAGCAGCAGTCATTCTTTTTTTACCTTCAAATTTAAATGGCTTGGTTACAACAGCAACAGTTAATGCTCCTAAATCTTTTGCTATTGAAGCAACAACAGGTGCAGCTCCAGTTCCTGTGCCACCTCCCATTCCTGCTGTAATAAAAATCATGTCGGCACCTGATAATAGTTCTTCTATAGCAGCTCTATCACTTTCGGCAGCCTTTCTGCCAACATCTGGATTTGCACCTGCTCCTAATCCTTTTGTTAGTCCGTTACCTAGTTTTAAAGTGATTGCTCCGTCAGCTTGTGACAAAGCTTGTGTGTCAGTATTAGCACAAATAAAATCTACGCCCTCTATATCATGATTGATCATATGGATAACTGCATTACCGCCAGCCCCTCCAACACCAACTACTTTTATCTTGGCATTTTCTACTGCTTGTCCTATTACTTCAAAATTCATTTTTATCCCCTATTTAAAAAGACATTGATTTGATGCTATCTGGAAGAACAACATCTAAAATTTCTGTTGATAATGATCCACCTGTCTGTCTCATTTCCCAATTATTTATGTTCCATATTTCAAATTTATTTCCCATTCCAATAAGAGATATTTGTTTTTGATCTGAAATGTCTGCATATTTTCTCAAATCTGAAGGGATTAGAACTAACATCCGATTATTTGGATCAAACTCAAGAACGCTTGCATTACCTAAAATAGTCCATTGCAGATTTCTAACAATTGGATCTAAACCTTGTAATGATTCCAATTTATTTGAAATTTCATGCCATTGGGATTCTGGATATACTTTTAATGAAGGGTATTGAGGATCTTTTGTAATGATAATTTTTGTTTCGCTATTATTTATTAAATGGGATCGATATTTTGCAGGAATTGCTAATCTACCTTTCTTATCAAGTGAAACTGTATTAAAACCGTACATGGTCTAAAATATATAGCCTTTTTACGCACTTTGCAACACATTTACACACTTTTTCACACTTTATAAAATATGTAAAATTAAGTGAGTTGGTCTATAAGCCGGATTCTGTGAAAGATGATCATCTATCTCGATATTATGTTGCCATAATATTCTAGCAACCTACCCAAATCCTAAGCGAGCAGCTTTACAGGATTTCTATTTGGTCTTGCTTCAGGCTGGGGTTTACAATGCCTTATTTGTCTCCAATTAAGCGGTGAGCTCTTACCTCACCATTTCACCCTTACCAATATAATTGGCGGTATATTTTCTGCTGCACTATCCGTAGGCTCACGCCTCCCAGGTGTTACCTGGCGCCCTGCTCTATGAAGTCCGGACTTTCCTCTAGAATAAACTAGCGATCATCCGACCAACTCGTGGTCATTATAATTAATTTTTGTATAGATGCTATTTTAGTTCTAATAATTTTTTATAAATATCCCTTTTATTTTCTTTGGTTATCGAAGATATAATTTTTGCAGCTTCTTTGGTGGGCATATTATCAAGAAAAGATTTATATATTTTATTGTCAAAAATTAAATCATTATCTTTTAATGCAAATGACTCTATTGCTATGACAAATTCGCCTTTAAGCATAAGTTCATCATTATTAATTTTTTTTAATAAAGAAACAGCTGTTCCTCTTTCAATATTTTCATATAATTTTGTCATTTCGCGACACAAAGAAATTTTTTTATTTTTGGAATACTCATCTGCAATAATGGAAAGAGTATCTTCGATTCTTTTTGCAGATTCAAATAAAATGATTGTATTTCTTTCTTTTTTGAGAGATTGAAAGAATCTTATTTTTTGAGATTTCTTTCTTGGTACAAATCCTAAAAAAGAAAAACTAGAAGTTGGAAGACCAGATAAAACTAAAGCATTAATGACAGACGACGGACCAGGTATCAAAGTATATTCAATATTATTATCAATACATTTCTGTGTTAGATGATACCCAGGATCTGAGATGGATGGTGTTCCTGCATCACTAACCAAAGCAATATCAATATCAGAATTACTTAATATTTTAATGATCTGTGAAGATGCTTCTTGTTCATTGTGCTCATGCAATGATTTGCATTTCTTATCACAGTTTATAAATTTTAATAACTTACTTGTGTTTCTAGTATCTTCTGCAAAAATATGATCTACATTATTTAAAACTTCTATAGCTCTAAGTGATATATCATTTAGATTACCTATAGGTGTTGATATTAGATATAACATGTTTAAAAAAAATTATGACTAAACAAAGCTTAACATTTATTCTAACAGTTTTGATTTCTGTAATTTCTGGTTGTACTACCACCTCATCAGCAAATAATAAAAACTTCATTGATATAAATGATATCTCTAAAGTTTTAAATACAAACAAGCTAACACTAAATTACTCATTGGGTAATGAAAATAAAGAATATTTCATATCTGCTTTATTGAATAAAGAATATGCATTTGATGTCAAATTTGGTAAGGATGGGAGAAAATTAAATAATAATCTCTTAGATTCAAATCTTGTCTTTTTTTGCAATAGTTATATTGAAGATCAGAGATCTAAGTTAAATTTATCACTTTACAAGGAAGTTGATAATCAGAAAGATATATTAGTGATTTATAGTGAGAAATTTATAACCCAAGCAGATGAATTAAAACTAAATTATCCTAATTCAAAATTTTATTTTTTAAATAGTAAAAATAATTTTGAAGATTTTGTACTAGCTGTCATTGGAATTGATTCAAGCATTAAAAGGTTTAATGATCTCCAAAAAAATGATTCAAGTCTTGCAATAAAACATTCTCCTAGGGAAAAAAAAGACTTTAAGAAAATATATTTTCTAACTGAATATAATATAGGCAAAAGCCTAGTTCCTATATTTAGAAGCTACCTTATAGATACTGAATTTTATTCAACTATTGATATTTTATTAGGGGCCTCTTCATTAAAAGAGCTTAATGATTTTGAAAATATGCTTATCCCAGTTCCTAGTTACTTTTTCGAAAAATTATCCTCAAAAAAAATAGTTAAGAATCTTAAAGATGAATTAAGTAAGGAACTTATAGAAGACCTAATTTTAGCTGAAAGTATTTACCAAAATAATTTTTATGGGGAAAATGTAAAGTTTAATTCAGGTATGACAAAAGTTAATAGAGGTCAATGCATAGAAAGAGAACTTGCTATGATGAAAGTTTCATTAAATTCTTAAATCTAGTCTTCCTTAAGGTCTCTTTCTAGTGAGGAAAGACTGTCTAGAAATCCAGGTCTTTTAAAAACTTCTTTCTGATAATCTAAGAGTGGTTTTAAGTGTCTGTTTATAGGAAGCTTAATTCCGATAGATGGCAACCTCCATAAGATTGGAGCAAAGTAGCAATCTACAAGTGTAAACTCATCGCTCATAAAATATTTAAATTCTTTAAATGTTGGAGCAATAGATGATATTTCATGTAGCAGCTCTTCTCTAAGTTTTAATAACTCTTTTTCAGGTAGTTCTCCTGCTATCAAAGTATCAACAATAGGGCACCATTCTCTATCAATTCTTAGCATAAGTGTTCTACTATTGGCACGCGCAACAGGATATACAGGCAATAATGGTGGATGTGGAAACCTTTCATCAAGATATTCCATCATTACTGATGGGTCATGAATTGCTAGATCTCTATCAACTAATATTGGTAGCTTATGGTATGGGCTTATTGAAAGAATATCCTCAGGAGTTTCCTCAGGCTTAGATTCTTTAATCTCAGCAGTAATATCTTTTTCTGCTAGAACTATTCTAACTCTTTGACTGTAATGATCGTCACGATCTGAATATAAAATCATATTTATCCCCTAGTATTTAATGATAATCTTTATGGTATTCTCTATATAACAATGCAGATAAAGCGGTGAATATTAGAAAGTAAAATATAACATACCAACCCATTCTTTCTCTTGTGGCTTTCGCGGGTTCACCCACATATACAAGAAAATTGGTAAGATCGTATATAAGGGTATCAAATTCCTCTTTTGTTAATTCGCCAGTGCCCTCTTCAACCTTTAAGTAACCACATTTTTCTTTAGTTATGGTGTTTCCTGAATCATCTCTTTTTTCACCGCCGTTCTTTGCAAGGACAGGAACATCTTTACAGACAAGCTTTTGGTTGCCTTGAAGTCCAATTAAAACATTAGGCATAGCAGTTCCAGGATAGACTAAGTTGTTAACACCGTATTGCTTAGATGAGTCTTCATAATACGCTCTTAAATAGCTGTATATCCAATCATCGCCCCTAACTCTGCTAACGAGAGTAAGATCTGGAGGAGCCACTCCAAACCATTGAGCAGATTTTTCCTTTGACATTGAGCCTGTCATTAGGTCGCCTGGCTTTATAGATTTATCAAATACTAAATTTTCAAAAAATAATTCTTCTGGGATTTGAAGATCTGTAGCAACTCTTCCCCATCTTGAATATTGGAGAGAGTGACAACCATAACAATAATTCAGAAAAGTTGATGCTCCACTTTGAAGTGATGACATATCATTTAGAGAATACTTAAATTCATCGCACTCACCATAGTCTTTGCAGGGACCTCCCTCTGCAGCAAATAAATTATTTACGCAGAAAATTAATGTTGCAAAAATTATTAGTTCACGAAATTTTGGAATCATTTTAAGATTATATTTAATACTCATAAACGCTTTGGTACTTCTTTAGTTTTTTCATATTTAGTATAAAAAGGCATTAGCAAGAAGAATGCAAAATAGATTACTGTACAAATAACACTCATAGTTTTTCTAACCTCTGTGACACCCACAGTTCCTAGGTAACCCAATGTTAAAAAACTTATTCCAAAGAAAGCTAGAGCCATTTTACTATAAACACCTTTATATCTTATTGATGCTACCCTGCTTCTGTCTAACCAAGGCACTACAAATAAAATCGCTACTGCCGATCCCATTACTATCAAACCACCCAATTTATCAGGGACAGCTCTTAACATTGCATAATACGGTGAGTAATACCAAACTGGGGCTATATGCTCTGGAGTAACAAGTGGATTTGCCTCTTCAAAATTTGCCATTTCTATAAAATATCCTCCCCCTTCAGGGAAAAAGAACATAATAATTGCAAAAACTGTCATGAAAACACCTATCCCAACTAAGGCATTTAAAACTTTGTACGGAAAAAATGGGACACTGTCTAAAGGAACGCCGTCTTCGTCTAAATATTCTTCTATATCTACACCTTCTGGATTACCAGCTCCAACCTCATGCAATGCAACAAGATGTAAAAAAACAAGAGCTATTAAGACTAAAGGCAATGCTACAACATGGAGGGCAAAAAACCTTGAGACGGTTATACCTGATATATAGTAGTCACCTCTAACCCAAAGTTCTAAGGATTCACCTATGTATGGAATAGCTCCAAACAAAGAAATAATTACTTGAGCTCCCCAATATGACATTTGGCCATATGGCAAAACATAACCAAGAAAACCTTCAGCCATCATTGCTAGATAAATCGCACAACCAAATATCCAGACAAGCTCTTTAGGTTTCTGATAAGACCCATATAATAAGCCTCTGAACATATGAAGATAAACAACAGCAAAAAACATTGATGCTCCTGTTGTATGCATGTATCTAATGACCCACCCATAATCAACATCTCTCATAATATACTCAATGGAAGAGAAGGCCTCTTCTTCAGTATTTGAATAAGGCATGATTAACCAAATTCCTGAAACAATCTGAATAATTAATACTACTGATGCTAGAGCTCCAAAGAGATACCAAAAGTTAACTTTCGAAGGAACTGGATGTTTTGACAAATGCCTTTCAAATGTATTTACAATAGGTAATCTACTATTAACCCAACCGAATAATTTTCCTGCCATCTCACTCATTTAAGCAATTCCTCCGTCTTCTCCAATTGTAAGTATTGATCCTTCAAAAAAATGTGGCGGCACAGGCAAATTAGTTGGTGCAGGTACGCCTTTATAAACCCTTCCAACCATATCGAACATTGATCCATGGCAAGGACAAAAAAAGCCACCTGCCCATGAAGCATCCCATGGTTTTGGTTCTACTTCTGGATGGTACTTAGGCGAGCAACC
This sequence comes from uncultured SAR86 cluster bacterium, assembly GCA_964276145.1. Lineage (GTDB taxonomy): Bacteria > Pseudomonadota > Gammaproteobacteria > Magnimaribacterales > D2472 > SCGC-AAA076-P13. The sequence goes on from CAXYDN010000007.1 coordinate 344,737, forward strand.
TAGATGAGTACAAACTCCAGCAATAACAGTATATTCTGAGCTCTTAGATCTAGTGGGATTTATCCCTCTGTATGGCTCCTCTATCTGGTTAGAATCAGGATCAGCTAATTTAGGTAAAGTTGATTCTAAACTTTGCAAACTTTCTTTTGTGTGTCTAATAATAAATACAGGCTGCTTTCTCCATGCAACTTGTATTTGTTGGCCATATTGCATCTTTGAAACATCTAATTTGACAGATGCACCAGCTGCTTTGGCTTTTGCGCTTGGGTTCCATGCTGCAATAAATGGAGTTGCTGCAAATGGAATGCCTGATAGGCCAACTGCGCTTGTTAAACCTATTAAAACCTTTCTTCTTGTATTGTCTTTTTCTTGCATTAGACCTTTGTGTGCTTAGTTTATACTAATAAAAAACTAGCGAATTATACCACTAATTTTGTAGAAAAAATTTGAAAAAAATTAACGTTTTGAAAACTGCTTACTTTTTCTTGCTTTAACTAGGCCGGGTTTCTTTCTTTCAACTTTTCTTGGATCTCTAGTTAATAAACCTGCTTTTTTTAGTTGAGGTCTTAGCTCCTCATCATATGAAATTAAAGCACGCGAAATACCATGTCTTATAGCGCCAGCTTGTCCAAAGCTACCACCACCTTTAACCTTAATATTAATATCTAGTTTATCTGAAAGTTCAGTCATCTCTAAAGGCTGCATAACCAACATTTGAGCAACTTTTCTACCGAAGTAAACGTCTAGTTGTTTATCATTAACTGTTATATTTCCTTTCCCTGAAGAAAGATAAATTCTAGCTGATGAAGTTTTTCTTCTGCCAGTCGCATAATGAGTTTCAGTTGTCATACCGTTGGATTCCATTCAATTGGTTGTTGAGATTCGTGATCATGAATAGGCCCGCTAAAGACCTTAAGCTTTTTAATCATAGATTTACCAAGTTTATTTTTTGGTAACATTCCTTTGACAGCTTCTTCTATAATTCTTTCAGGAAACTTTTCATTCATTTCTCTAAAAGTTTTAGTCTTTAAACCGCCTGGATATAGGGAATGTGAGTAATATTTTTTATCAGTAAACTTTGCACCAGTTACTTTAATTTTTTCTGCATTGATAACAACTACGTAATCACCACCATCAGTATGTGGTGTAAAAGTTGGTTTATCTTTACCTCTAATTCTATCAGCAATTTTTGTACTCAATCTTCCTAAAACCTTATCGGAAGCATCAACCACATACCATTGTCTTTCTATATTTTCTTTCTTAAGTGAGAACGTTTTCATAATCATATTTTTGTAAGATGCGAATATTAATGTTTACTACAAAAATTAGCAATATTTTAGTGCATAATTCTTCAAATTAAATACTCTGAAGTTTGCATTTCAATTAGCCTGCTTTGGCACCTATTCCACAAAATTTCTAATTTAATACCTGTGTATAGCTTTTCATGATCAAAGTCATTAAAAAAGAATTTAATTTTTGTTTTGTCTCTATAGCAAATATCTATAAAGGATATGAATCTTCTAATGATATCTGCTGAGTTATCATCGCAATATATAAATTCATTTAAAAAAATCCATTCAACGTTTTTTGAGATTTCTATATAGTCCTTAGATCCATTAGGCTCCCTAAAAAAATCACTGAAAGATATCCATAAGAAGTCTTTTGAAACGGCTTTACAAGTAAATTCTCGAGAATTAATGTTGAAATTTTTTTTTGTAAAATCTTTATTTTCAAAATTTTTTTTAATAATTGATAAAATATCTTCATCTTTAAACAATCGATTGGGATGTTGCTGATTAATATTGGCAATATTTCTTGTTCTGTAATCTACTATTCCATCTAGTTTATGAACATTTAAATACTGTTGCATAGTCTTTATAGTCTGGATAAATTTTTGCCTTTGAAGACCGTCTTTATACAAATCATTTGGATGTGCATTAGATGTTATATATAAAACCACATCTAATTGGATTAATTGGTTCAGCAAGTTTCCTATAATCATTGCATCAGCAACATCCTCGACTTGGAACTCATCAATAAAAATTATTTGATATTTTTTGCTTAAAGATTTAGCTATGAAGTCTATAGGATTGCTTTTACCAGATAATTCAGCTAATTCGTTATGAATATTTTGCATGAAATCTATATAGTGAAATATAGCTTTACTATGTTTCAATTGATTTATAAAAGATTTAGCTATAAGCGTTTTGCCCCTGCCTACTTCTCCCCAAATATAAAAACTTGTCTTATCTAATTTACTTTTTTTAAATTTATTTATGAAACTTTTTTCTTGCGGGACAGCTTCAATCATTTTTTGAATTAAATTAGATTGTGCTAAATCTATTTCAATTCCTTGGTTTTTTAAATTATCGATGATATTTTGAATCATTAATATTATGAATTTTATACAAAGAACTAAAATAAACTATTTACTAGTTATTTCAATAACAATATTTTTATCATGGATATTTTTATCTAATGATAAAAATAGATTTGTTTCTGCTGCCCATAATTCTATTGAGTCTGTTGTGACCATATACTCCTATAATAACAATAGAAACTATGCAAATAATAATATTGGTTCCGGGGTAGTTTTTTCTAAAGATGGTTATATTGTTACAAACTTTCACATCATTTCTGGAAATAAATTTATTAAAATTAAATTAAATGATGGCCAAGAGTTTGATGCAAAAATTATTGGTAGTGATGCTAATGCAGATATTGCGGTATTAAAAATACAATCAAATGAAGAATTAAAGCCTATCAATATTTCTGATAGTAGTGATCTTAAGGTTGGAGATAAAGTGCTAGCAATAGGAAATCCTTATGGAATTGGTATTTCTGTTTCTAGTGGAATAATTAGTGCTACCGGCAGGGATTATGGCAACCCCTATCTTGAGCTCATTCAGACAGATGCAGCAATCAATCCTGGTAATTCAGGTGGAGCATTAATCAATGAAAATGGTAATTTAATTGGTATAAATACAAAAATATTTTCTAGGACTGGAGGATTTCAAGGTCTTGGATTTGCAATACCATCAAATAATATTGTTCAAATAGCTTCTGAACTAATTCAATTCGGAAAAATAAGATCTGGCTGGATTGGTAACTTTAGAGTAAGTCCTATTAGATTAAATATAAAAAATAATTTAATTAATGGTCTAAGAATAGTTGAGATTGATAATTATGGGCCTTTATTTGAAAAAGGTATCGGTGTAAACGACATAATAATTAGTATTAATGGTGGCAAAGGTGATTGGAAAAATTTAACCTCCTCGTTAAAATTTGCCAGTCTTGGAAATAATATTATTTTTGAGATTTTAACTATTGACAACAAGTACAAAACAATTGAGATAAAATCAAGTGAGATAAAAGAATTAACTGGGTAACCTAGTTATATTTGCTCCGAGGTAATTTAATTTTTCTTCAATTCTCTCGTATCCTCTATCTATATGATAAATTCTATCAACCTTTGTTTGCCCCTTTGCACATAAACCAGCTAAGATTAGACTCGCTGACGCTCTTAAATCGGTTGCCATAACTTCAGCTCCATATAACGAGTCTACGCCATTAATAATAGCCTGATTTCCATTAATTTGTATGTCACATCCCATGCGGTTTAGTTCCTGAACATGCATAAATCTATTTTCAAAAACAGTTTCGTAAATATTGGATACGCCATCAGAAATAGCATTAATAACAGAGAATTGAGCTTGCATATCTGTAGGAAATTCTGGGAATGGCGCTGTTGTAATATCTACAGGCTTTGGCTTCTTTTGATTCATTGAAAGAGATATCGAATTTTTTGTGGTAACTATTTCTGCTCCAGTTTCTTTTAACTTATGTAGAACTTTATTAAGTCTTTCGGGGTTAATACCGTTAATTGTTATTTCTCCACCAGTTACAACTGCAGCAACTAAATAAGTTCCTGCTTCAATTCTATCTGCTGGAATATTGAATTCAGTTCCATGCAAATCTCTTACACCCTCAATAGTAATTTCATCTGTTCCAGCACCTGTAATTTTTGCGCCCATTTTATTTAAAAGTTCAGCAAGATCAATAATTTCAGGCTCTTTAGCAACATTTGTAAGCGTTGTTGTGCCCTCTGCAAGACAGGCAGCCATCATTATATTTTCAGTACCAGTTACAGTTACGCCATCAAATTTAATTTTTGTTCCAACCAATTTGTCTGCATTTGCTTCTATATATCCATTTCTTAATGAGATTGATGCTCCAAGTTGTTCAAGGGCATCTAAATGAAAATTGACAGGTCGACTCCCAATAGCACAACCACCAGGCAAAGCTATTTTTGCACTACCATACCTTGCAACAAGTGGTCCTAGAACTAAGATAGAAGCCCTCATAGTTTTGACCAACTCATATCTTGCTTCTTTTTCAGTAAGGTTGTTTGATGTTATTGTGAAATCCATATTTTCGTTGAGCTGTATTTCTGCGCCCATAGAACCAAGAAGCTCAAACATTGTAGTAATATCTTGCAAGTAAGGTAAATTTTTTAGAACGATACTTTCATTTGATAATATCGTTGCAGCAATCATTGGGAGTGCTGCATTTTTAGCACCAGAGCAGGATATGGTCCCACCCAATGAACCGCCTCCATTAATCAATAATTTTTCCATTTAATTTACTCTAGTTTCTATGCTTAATGCGTGAAGTTCGCCTGATTGAAATTGCTTTTTTAATGGTAATAAAACCATCTTATGTTGTTCTATTAATGAAATATCTTCAAAAGATTTCGATATAACCAATAATTTGAAGTTACATGAATCTCCTTCAAACACACATTCAGCATCAGCTATCTCACTAGAAATGAGATTTTTTATTAGCTCCTTATCCACTTATTCCAGCATCCCCAGCATCTGAAACCCATCCTTCTAATGTGTCTTCAATGTCACCACTATTTTTACTTGCTAATGCTTGAAATTGATTTCTAAATGTTAGTCCAAGATTCACGCCATTAACAATAATGTTAACAATTGACCAACTATTATTTTTATTCTTTCTTAACTTGTAAGAGATTGGATACTTGCTACTTCCAGTATTAAGGACTTGCTGCACTTCAATATTTTTAATATCTTCAATTGATATTGGAGTCTTAGGAAATAAGGTAATTATATTTTGATTCTCCCACTGAGCTAAGGTTTCTGCATATGTATCTAATAAAGAATCTTTGAAAATATCTACAAAATCTGCTCTTTGCTTCTCTGTTGCAGCCCTATAATACTTTCTGCCCATTACAGTTCCTGCAACTAATCTAAAATCGATCATAGGCTCAAAGATATCTTTAATTTTTTGTTCATATTGTTCTCTATCTTCTATAAATAATGCCTTATTTTCTATCAAAACAGTAACCATTAACTGGGCATTATCATCAATAAAAATATGGGGGTCACTTTCTGATATAAGCGGCATAGTGCAAAGCAAAAATATAATTGAAAATAAAAAATTTTTTATAACTGCAAACATTGGTCTATTATAGCATTTAGAAGATAATAAAAATCGAGTAATTCTATCAAACACATGAAAAAATTTAATTACATAGGCTCTGCTAAAAAAACATTTAAAATTGAATCAGAAGCCATTAACAACTTATCAAAACAAATAGACAAAGACTTTGTTTCTTTATGTAATGCAATCAGATTAAACGAGGGTAAATTTATTATAATGGGAGTTGGTAAATCTGGTCATATTGGACAAAAAATCTCTGCTACTCTTTCAAGTACTGGCACAGGATCGATTTTTATTCATCCAACTGAGGCTGCACATGGTGACCTAGGTCTAATTGGAAAAAAAGATATTGTACTTTTAATATCTAATTCCGGAGAAACGGATGAAATTATAAATATTTTGCCATCATTAAAAAGATTAACAAAAAAAATAACGTCTTTAACAGGTAGTAAAAAATCAACAATTGCAAAAGCGTCAGATATTGCAATTGTAATTAAATCAAAAGAGGCATGCCCTTTAGATCTTGCTCCAACCTCGTCTACAACTGCTGCTTTAGCTTTTGGAGACGCTTTAGCTATTGCTTTATTGGAATCAAAAGGTTTTACAAAAAAAGATTTTGCTTCTTCGCATCCAGCTGGAAAACTAGGAAAAAAATTAATTACTCAAGTTAAACACATAATGCATTCGGGAAATAATATCCCAAAAGTAAGTATTAATACTTTGCTTTCTGACGCTCTTATTGAAATGACTGAAAAAAGTCTTGGAATTACTCTTGTAAAAAATCGTTCGAAAGTTGTTGGAATTTTTACTGATGGAGACTTAAGAAGATGTCTCAATCAAAAGATAGACATAAACTCAACCTTAATTAAGAATGTTATGACCAAAAAGTTTATTACTATTGAGGATGAAGCTTTAGCAATTGATGCTGCTGAAATTATGGAAAAGAATAAAATTTTTACATTAGCAGTAATGAAAAAAGATAAAAATGTTGGAGTTATTGCAATGCATGATTTAATTCAAGCACGGATTTTATAGTTGAATACTTTTAACCTAAAAATAATTATTTCATTTTTATGTTTTATAGCAATGAATTTAAATGCAGAATTTAGCACTGGTAAACTAACAATTAATTCCTCAACTATTAAGATAATAAAAGATCAGAATGAAATACTTTTTGATGGGAATGTCTTCATAAAATCTAGAGATTTTATAATAAATGCTGATAAAGCTACCTTCAATAATGTCAATAAAATTATTTCTGTAAATGGGGCTCCCTCTAGAATTGATTCAGTCTATGAAGATAATATTTTTAAAGGTAGTGCAGATAAAATAGTTTTTTCTGAAGCTAATGAGTTTCAACTAATTGGTAATGCGCAAATGAACTATGAAAATATTGATATCTCTTCAAATGAAATTACTTTCAGCTTAAAAGATGGCAAAATTACTACTAGCAACTAGATATGCTGACATTAAAAAATATTAAAAAATCTATCAAAGATAAAACTATAGTTAATGAAATTAGTTTTGATGTACCTCTTAGATCTGTTAATGGTCTCTTAGGCCCTAATGGCGCAGGCAAGACAACAACCTTTTATATAATTGCAGGTCTTTTGAAACCAGATCATGGTGAGATTATTTTTAATGGGGAAGATATATCTAAACTTTCTATGCATAAACGATCAAAACTCGGAATTAAATATCTGCCTCAGGAGCCCTCAATCTTTCAAAATTTGTCTGTTTATGAAAATTTACTTGGTCTTGCAGAAATTTCTATAACAAAAAAAGAGGATATTGATAAGTTTATTGAAAAATCAATAGATGAATTTGGTCTATCAAACATTATAAATCTTAAAGGTAGGCAGCTATCTGGTGGACAAAGAAGAAAGGTTGAAATTGCTAGAACACTTGCAGCAGAACCGAAAATAATACTTCTTGATGAACCTTTTGCTGGTATTGATCCAATTGCAATAGAGGATATAAAGCAAGTTTTAATCAAGTTAAAAGAAAAGAATATAGGTATATTAATAACAGATCATAATGTTCGAGAAGCACTAGAAATATGTGATCAGGCAATGGTAATAAGCAACGGAGCTCTGATAGCGGAAGGTGATAAAACTTCATTAATAAATAATGAGATAGTCAAAGAAGTTTATCTTGGCAACATGTATAACTAAGATTTATGGCTATATCATTAATAAAAGAGTTTAGGCAAAAACAAAAGATCTCACTAACTCCTTTGCTAAAAAAATCTATAGATTTACTTCAATTATCAAGATATGAACTAATTCAGAAAATTGATCGTGAAATTGAAATAAATCCATTCGTTGAAAAGGAAATATCTGAAGATTTTGATATTGATGAAAACTATAATGATTCTAGTTTTGATTTTAATGTAGCTGCAGTTGAGAATCTCAGAGATACATTGATTAATCAAATCAATGATTTGCGCTTAGATGAACATGATAAAAAAATTGCTCTTACAATCGTTGATTGTGTTGATGAGTCTGGTCAGCTCATAGATGATATAGATGATATTAATAAAATGATGCAGGAAAGAACTTCAGTCCAAGATATTGAAGATATACTTTTAAATATTATCCATAACTTAGAGCCAATAGGAGTTGGCTATAGAAATTTTAAAGAATGTATAAAGATACAAATTAATAAAAAAGATTTTAATAAGAAAATTAAAGAACTATGTCTCCAAATATTAAATCAAAATCAATTAGATAGCCTTGATGACATAAATAGTACTTTTTTAAGCAAAGGATATGATAAATCTGATATTGAAAAAGCAATGTTAGAAATTAAATCATGTGATCTAAGTCCTGGTTTAAATTTTGAAAATACAAACTATGTGATTCCAGATTTAAAAATTGAGCTTAGAAATGAATCTCTCTCAGTCAATTTTATAAATGATACTTTTCCAACAATAAAAATTGATGAGGATTTAATTGAACAAACAAATTTACAATTAAAAAATAAGCCAAATAAGCAACTTGCAGAAAAAATTCAGGATGCAAAATGGCTTTTGTCCTCTGTTAAAAAAAGAAATGATACTGTCATGCAGGTTGGAGAACTCATATGCAAACGACAAATTTCTTTTCTTCAAGATAATCCCCTTAAAATTAATCCTTTATCTAACAAAAATCTTTCTGATGAGCTTGGCCTACATCCTTCAACAGTTTCCAGAATACTTAGATCAAAGTATATTGATACGCCTAAAGGAATTATCCCTTTAAAGTCACTGTTGGTATCATCTGTATCTAAAACAAGAGACGTTACACCAATTCAATTAATGCAATTAATTGAATCTATTATTCAAGAAGAAAAAAGGCCTCAGAGTGATAATAAAATTGCCTTAGAGTTAAATAAAAGAGGCTTTAATCTTGCAAGAAGAACAATTACAAAATATCGAAAAAAACTTAATATAGACTCCTCTAGAAACAGGTAATCAAATTTACAATAATGTAGAATCAATTGATGGAGAGCTTTGATAAAAAAAATAACCTTAATCTTTTATTAGATAATTCTGAGGACTTAACTACAGATGAAGTAAGAAGTCTTTTAAATAAATTATCCTCATCAGAAATTGCTCATGCATTAGAATCATCCCCTCCTAAACAAAGAAAATTATTTTTTTCACTTTTAGAGACAAACGAAGAAGGAGATGTTTTAGCTGATCTTGGGGAGGAAATCCAACAAGAGTTAGTTTCAAATATATCAAATGAAGAATTAGCTGAAGCTGTGAAGGAGCTTGAGCCAGATGAGACTGTGGATATTCTTCAAAACTTACCAGAAGATAGAATGAATACCATTCTTTCTAAAATGTCATTAAGAGACAGAAAAAGAATAGAGATCGGGCTCAACTACCCTGAGAATACTGCTGGAGGTCTTTTAAATACAGACGTAATTAGTGTTAGGCCTAGTCATAGTATCGAAGTTGTTATTAATTATTTAAGAGATCAAAAAGAGTTGCCTGATAACACTGATAAAATTTTTGTAGTTAATAGAGAAGATGAATATATCGGTGAATTGGCAATAGGAAAAATCATCACAAGTAAGCCAAGTTTAAATGTTCGAGAAGTTATGGATACGAGTTCAAATCCTATTTATGTTAGTCAAGATGATAAGGAGGTAGCTACTATATTTGAAAGAAACGATATTATATCATCAGCGGTCATTAATGAGTCAGGTAAGCTTATAGGCAGAATTACAATTGATGATGTTTTGGATGTGATCAGAGAGGATGCAGATCAAAATTTTTTGGGGATGGCAGGTGTTGCTGAAGATACTTTTGCTCCGCCAGGAAGAGCAGCAAGAAGTAGAGTATTTTGGTTAAGTATGAATCTATTAACTGCCTTTATTGCATCTATGACCATTAATATATTCAAAGATGTTTTGGACCAAATTGTCTATCTTGCTATTCTAATGCCTATTGTAGCTAGCATGGGTGGTGTTGCTGCAACACAAACATTAACAATAGTCTTGAGAGGATTAACTTTAGAGCAAATTAATTCATCTAATTTGCAATGGTTGTTTAAAAGAGAGTTAGCAGTATCTATTTTAAATGGCTTTGTTCTCTCAATATTAGTTGGCTTGGTAACATTTTTTTGGTTCAATGAAATACTTCTCTCACTACTAATATCATTAGCATTAGTTATTAATTTAGTAAGTTCTGTGATAGCTGGAGTTTTTGTACCTTTAATCTTAAGAAGTTTAAATCAGGACCCGGCTATTGCTGGAAGTGTTGTAGTAACAACTGTTACTGATGTGGTTGGGTTCTTATCATTTTTAGGTTTAGCAACAATATTTTTAATTTAACCTATCTATTTTTGGCTCATCAATAGTTCCTTGAACTTTAAAATTAATCGTAGATATATCTTCAATAGCATCCTCAAAAATATTTTCAAAAACCAATCCTCCTGCTACAGCAGGAATACCACCAAAAATAGCTGCGTACCATGGGATATTCTCTGAAATTTTTAACCTTAATGATAAATCTAAATTTAATTTATCAAGCTCGCCTTGTGAATTTTTAATCACCTCACCAGCCCATTTAAGTGTTGCTTCGTCTGTTTCAAAGATAATTGGAGATTTTATTAATGCTCTATTTTTACCTAATATAATTTTTCCAGAAGCTCTATTAATATTTAAGGTATTATCAGACGCATCATCCAAACCCTCAACAATTGCATTTAAATTTAATATTCTTAACGCCCTCAAAAAGGTGGACTCTTGTATATCTGAATCTAGATTTAAATCTTTAATTAAAAAATCTAACTTACCTTCTAAATTTTTTAGATAATCCAAGTTATTCCATTGGATATTTATATCTGTATCAAAGAATTTAAATTTGTATTTAGATAAATTATTAAAATACCCAGAAGAGTTATCTAATCTATATTTACCCTTAATTTTATATAAATCTAATTTACTGTTATAACTTATATAAGCTTTCTGGTTATCTGAATTAGGCCCTATTTTCAATCTTGGACTATCGATATTAATGTTATCTATTGTTAGTAGATTTTTGTTTCTCAATAAATAAAAATCTATATCTTGAATAATATCATCTTCGGTTCGAATATTTTTTCCAATAAATCTTAAACTTATATTATTAATGTCGCTTGGAAGGCTTGATTGGGCTAAATCAATACCATCAAAATCAAATTTTGTATTATTTAAGTTAATCTTTACAAAGTTCGTTTGATCAATATTTATACTTCCATTTAAGGTTTCTCCAACCATCTTAATAAGAGTCTCATCTTTAAATGTGACGTCAAAATACTGATTCATATATGTATTATTAAGAAAATTAAACTGTTTAGATTTCATCTTTATAGATCTTAGTGAGCTATTATCACTACCCGAGCTATCAAAAAAGATATTATTTAAATCAATCTCATTCAAACCCAAATAAACATAAAATCCATTTTTATGTTTATTTTTTTTAATAACCTCTTCAAACCCTTTACCAAATGAAAAAAAACCATATCCCCTCGAATCAATTAAAGACTCTATATTATTATTTCTAATTTCATATATCGGCTCAGAGATATTATCTATAAATATTTGAGTCTTTAAAATTTCATTAGTTTCTTTTTTTAGCTCATCAATACTTGAAGAAATTTTGGTATTTATCAGATCAGATAATAATTTCATTGAGGCCTTTTCTTGAGTAATAGTCATAACTGTATTGAAAATTTCATAGCCAGATATATCAAAATACCTATTCGAATTAATCAAAGAGCTCATATCAATAGCGATATCAGTTCTAACTATTAAATTTTTGTTATTGTTTACCTCAAGTGCGCCTTTAATCATTTGATCGGGTATTTGTGAATGAAATAAGCCATATAGAGAATTTTTACCTGAAAATATTGTGGCATCAATTTCATCTATAATATATTCAGAGTTGTTTACTAGCTGAGAATTCTTAAAAGCCAATCTATCAAACCTTCTTGATTCCTTAGTTCCAAAATTAAAAATACCTTTTGAGCTAAATCCAAGATTAATATCATGACTTTTGAAGGCTTTCAAATTAAAAAGATTCCTATCAGTTATTGATTTACTGTCAAAAGAGTGCTGGCTTGAGTAATAAATTGACTCAGAGCTTGGATCAAATAGAGCCTCTATATGAATGAATGGATAAGAATTAATAATACCTTGATGAAAAATAGCTTTAGAATTTTCTTCACTGAATAATAAGGAGAAGGATTTTGACTCAATTTGTAAATCATTGTTTAAAATCTTTAAATTTGAACCTTTGATTAAAAATGGCTCAGAGACTTCTCCAGAATCGCCATCAGAAAGTCGAATAGAGTCTATTTCCAATATAGATAGACTAAGATATGGTTGAATTAGTGACTCATATATATTAACTCCAATTTTAAACTTAGGTATATAAGCTATTTCATCACTGTTTCTATTTTTTAATGTTATCTCTTCCATTAAAAAGTTTGGCTTGAATAAGCTTTTATTCGAATCTATAAATTTAACATCTACAGAGTAATTATATAAAAATGCCTTATCTATTATCTTTAATGTCTGATTTGGTTTGTATATTAAAAATGCATAAAAGATGCTTACAATAAAAACAAAAATGAAAATTAAGAAAAATATATATAGAAAAAATTTCTTTAATTTATTCACTCTATTGAAGTGTTAATGAGGGAAAATACAATCTTAGCATTGCGATTACTAAAAATAAAAAAGTATTAAAAACAAGGCTGATGAAAAGAACTAAATAGGAGAAATTTTCTAAATTTATAAATAAATGAGAAAAACCTATATAAAAAACAGATGATCCACTAAAAAATAGACAAATCTGAATAAAAGAAAAAAGCTTAAATGTGTTTGCATAACTGTTCACAACATAAGCCATCATTGAAAATAAGGCAGCATTTAAACCAATAGGAGAATCAGAGATAAAATCAACATATAAACCAAATAAAAAAGCATATAAAGCGTTTGTGTTGAATCTAGATTTATATATTACAAAACTAAATAATAAAAAAGTAATAGGTATATTTATATAAGCCTTAATTAATATAGGTGCTATATAGCTTTCGATTATATTTGCCACGAATATAGCTACTAGAAGTTTCATGACACCAATGTTTCTCATAAGCCTTCAACGACCCCTATATAAATACTTTGCAAAGGATCAGCCACTAAATCTAAATCAAAGTTAATATTGGTGTCATCTATAGTGTTAATTGCGGATACATTGCCTATTAATAGGTTGCTAGGATATATTCCGCCCATCCCAGAAGAGAAGAATTCTTGTCCAATCTCGATAGGATCTGGCCAAATTAGCTTGCTGTAAGTACAAGTAATAACTCCAGGCCTTCCAGACCCCCTTGCATTACAAAAATGGTTGTCAGAAATTATTGGTATAACATGAGAGGTATCAGATAAGAGAAGGACTTCAGCAATAGATTTATCATAGATAATTTGGCCTACAATTCCTTGATTATTTAACACTGTACTACCAACAAAGTCTATGTCTTTGTTATTAAGTATTTCAATAAACATTTTATGCTGGCTACAACATAAATACTTTTCTATATCAAAGGAATTTATCTTTGCAAGATGAAATGGCTTATTTATATTATTTAAATCTAAAAAATTTTTAATAGATGCATCATCTGCAAAAAATTTAGAGTCTCTTGAGATAATAAAATTTGTAATAAAGCTATTATCTAGCTCTTGTTTTAATTTTTTATTTTCTTCTATAAGCTTTGATTTTTCTTTAGAAATTTCAAAAATATAATTAACAGGATCAATTGTTACTCTTTTTAAAAGATATGAAGAAGAAATCGTAAAAGATTTATATAGATTTTTTGCTCTTTCAAAACTTTTATAATTTATATCTAGATAAAGCAGAAAAGAAGATAGCGCAATACAAAGAAAATATAATGCTTTTGAACCTGAGGTGGGTGCTACCCTCGACATATTATTTACTCAGATGAAAGTAGATCTATATTATATTTATCCATAATTTCTAGAGCCTGACCTCCACCTCTCGCCACACAAGTTAAAGGGTCTTCAGCACAAATTACAGGTATTCCGGTTGAGCTTGAAATAAGTTTATCAAGATCTCTCATTAAGGCGCCTCCACCAGTTAAAACAATGCCTCTTTCAGCAATATCTGCTGCTAGCTCTGGAGGTGATAATTCTAGAGCATTTCTAATAGCTCTAACAATACCATACAAAGGATCTTTCATAGCTTCAAATATCTGTTCGCTATTAATAGTAAAGGTTTCAGGTATTCCTTCTGCAAGATTTCTACCAGTAATAGACATTTCAAGTTTTTCTGATTCAGCAGTAGCACAACCAATGGTATATTTTATTTTCTCTGCAGTTGATTCTCCAATAACACATCCATAATTTCTTCTGATCCAAGATGTTATAGATTCATCCATTTTGTCTCCACCAATCTTTACAGACTCTGAGTAAACAACTCCGTTTAGAGAAAGAATAGCAATTTCAGAAGTGCCTCCTCCAATATCAACAACCATGTTACCGCTAGCTTCTTCAACGGGAAGACCGGCCCCTATAGCAGCTGCCATTGGCTCCTCAATAAGCTTTACATCTCTTGCCCCTGCTCCAAGAACAGACTCTCTAATAGCTCTTCTTTCAACTTGGGTGGATCTACATGGCACACATACTAGAACTCTAGGACTGGGTTTTATAAATCTTTGTTCATGGACTTTTGCAATAAAATGCTGCAACATTTTTTCAGTTACTTGAAAGTCTGCTATTACTCCCTCTGATAATGGTCTGATTGCTTTTATATTTCCAGGAGTACGTCCTAGCATTTTTTTTGCTTCAGTCCCAACTGCAACAACAGTTTTTTGACCTCTAGCTTCCCTAATAGCAACTACAGAAGGTTCATCTAGAACGATACCTACATCTTTAGTGTATATAAGAGTATTTGCAGTTCCTAAATCTATAGAAAGATCATTTGAAAAATAGCCCCTTACAGTCTTAAAAATATTGAATTCCACGTGATTCCTTAAAATATATGTAAATAATTAATAAGTTGAGTTAACATCCCCCAACTAATTTATAATAATATCCTATATATGGACAAGAAAACAGTTTCAACTATAGCTTACTTATCAAGACTTGCGCTAAATGAAGAAAATGGTGAAAAAATTACTCAAGACCTTGAAAATATCATCAAATTTGTAGATCAGCTAGAAAATGCTAATACTCAAAATATTGAGCCTCTTGCTAGCCCTTTAGAAAAAACTGCTAAGACTCGTAATGATGAAGTAACAGCAAAAAATCGAAAAGAGACTTTTTTAGAAAGATCCCCAAAATCCAATGACGACTATTTCTTAGTTCCAAGGGTTGTAGAATGAGTATTCAATTTAAAACCATAAATGAGCTATCTCATATGCTCAAAAATAAAGATATATCAAACAAGGAATTAATAGAAGAAACATTTTCTTTAATAGATACTAATACCCATTTAAATGCATTTGTAACTTTAAATAAAGATGCTTCACTTCATAAAGCAGAAGAATTAGATAAAAATCCATCATCTCTAGCTCTAGCAGGCATTCCAATAGCGCAAAAAGATCTTTTTTGTACAAAAGATTTAAGAACTACATGCGGTTCAAATATGCTTTCAAGTTTTATACCTCCTTACTCAGCTACAGTAATTGAGAATTTAGAGAATGCTGGATGTATATCAGTCGGCAAAACAAATATGGACGAATTTGCAATGGGTTCTTCAAATGAAACAAGCTTTTATGGAAATGTCCAAAACCCTTGGGGAGATAAACTTGTGCCTGGAGGAAGTTCTGGAGGTTCTGCTGCTGTTGTTGCAGCTGGAATAGTCCCTGCGGCCTCAGGAACTGACACTGGCGGATCTATTAGGCAGCCAGCATCATTATGTGGAATAAGTGGTCTTAAGCCTACATATGGAAGAATATCTAGATGGGGAATGATTGCGTTTGCATCTAGTCTTGATCAAGCTGGGCCAATGGCAAGAACAGCTGAAGACTGTGCCCTGCTCTTAAATGAGATGTGTTCTCATGACCACAAAGATACAACATCGCTTGATGAGGCTATCCCAGACTTTACTAAAGATCTAAATTTGCCAATTAAAGGCTTAAAGATTGGTCTTGTTAAAGAGTTTGATTTATCGAAATTAGATAATGAAGTTGTAAAAGTTTTTGAGGAATCCAAAAAGCAATATGAGTCATTGGGTGCTGAATTTATAGATATTTCTTTACCTAATATATCTCTATCTGTTCCAACTTACTATGTTGTTGCACCTGCTGAATGTTCTTCTAACTTATCAAGGTTTGATGGAGTAAAGTTTGGGAAAAGATGTGACGATCCAAAAGATCTTGAAGAGTTATATATTAAAACTAGATCAGAGGGTTTTGGAGATGAGGTTAAGCGAAGGATTTTAATTGGTTCCTACGTATTATCAGCTGGGTTTTATGATGCTTATTATAAAAAAGCTCAACAAGTAAGAAGACTTATTAAAAATGATTTCGACAGTGCTTTTAAGCAGGTTGATGTCATCATGTCTCCAACTACAAGAGGTGGGGCATTTGAAGAAGGATCAAAAGGTGATGATCCTATACAAATGTATTTAGAAGATTTATTTACAATACCAGCAAATTTAGCTGGCTTACCAGCCCTATCAATTCCAAATGGCATAGTTGATAACAAACCTATAGGTTTGCAGTTAATTGGTAATTTCCTAGAGGAAAGTAAATTACTTCAAGTTGCTCATAATTTTCAAATTTCTACTGATTGGCATAAAAAAACACCGAATGGAGATGTTAAATCATGAGCTGGGAAACAGTAATAGGATTAGAAATACACGTTCAGCTTTCTACCGAATCTAAGCTCTTTTCAGGCGGTTCAACTGGTTTTGGTGCAGAGCCAAATACGCATGTTGATCTAATAGATTTAGGTCTACCAGGCGTTCTTCCTGTTGCAAATAGAGAAGCTTTTTACAAGGCAATTCGTTTTGGACTTGCTACAAATGCAGAGATCAATCAAACATCAACATTTGATAGAAAAAATTATTTTTATCCTGATCTTCCAAAGGGTTATCAAATAACACAAATGGCTTTGCCTGTTGTTGGAAAAGGTTCAATAAAAATTGAAGTAGATGGTGAGGAAAAAATAGTTAATATTACAAGGGCTCATCTTGAAGAAGATGCCGGTAAATCTATTCATGATTTATTTGATGGTGAAACAGGGGTTGATCTTAATAGAGCTGGCACACCTTTATTAGAGATTGTTTCTGAACCTGAAATATCTAATGCAAAAGAGGCAGTAGCCTACTTTAAAGCCATTCGACAAATAGTTACTTTCCTTGATATATGTGATGGAAATATGGCTCAAGGTTCTATGCGATGTGATGTTAATGTTTCACTTAAAAAGTCAGATGAGGATAAGTTAGGCACAAGAGCAGAAATAAAAAATATAAATTCTTTTAAATTTATTGAAAAAGCCATTAATTATGAAATTGAAAGGCAGGCTAGAATTCTAGAATCTGGAGAGACAGTAGTCCAAGAAACTCGTTTATATGACAGTATTAAAAACGAGACAAGATCTATGAGATCCAAAGAGGAAGCGAATGATTATCGATATTTCCCTTGTCCCGATCTTCTTCCAGTAGTTATTTCAGATGATGAGTTGGATGAAATTAAAAACAATTTACCTGAATTGCCAGATGAAAAAGAAAGACGATTTATTGAAGAATCTAATTTAGATGTTTCTGAAGCTAAGATCATTGCATCATCAAAAACTATGGCAAATATGTTTGAAGAGGCTTGTGATAAAACGGATGACGCCAAACTTATTGCTAATTGGCTTGTTGGTGATATCAGTGCTCTTCTTAATAAAGATAATATAGATTTAGAAGAATCAAAGTTAACATCTAGTAATTTTGCTGTATTAATAGAAAGAATTTCAGACAAAACAATATCTGGGAAGATTGCTAAATCAGTTTTAGAAGAAGTCTGGGAATCTGGTAGGAATGTAGATGAAATTATTGAAAACAAAGGCTTGGTTCAGATTCAAGATGAGTCATTACTTGAAGAAATTGCTTTAAAAATAATTGAAAATAACCCTTCCCAAGTTGAAGCCTATAAAAGTGGTAAAGATAAACTTTTTGGTTTTTTTGTTGGTCAAGTAATGAAAGAAACTCAGGGTAAAGCAAATCCCCAAAGTGTAAATGAGATTCTAAGAAAACTTTTAGGCTAGCAAGCTATACTATAAACATACTAAGAGTTTCTGCAATATATGCTGGTTTCTCAACGCCTTTTATTTCCATAGTAACTTTAGTTTTAGATAAAAATTGTCCAGGATTTTTTTCAGTAATATCCAAGCATTCCATTCTAATCCTCACTTCAGAATTAACTGGAACAGGACTTAGGAATCTTACTTTATCTAAACCATAGTTTAATCCCATCTTCATTCCATCAATTACTAAACCCATCCCCTGAGAGAAAGGAATTCCAGCACAAAGAGATAGAGAAAGGAAACCATGAGCAATAGTTGAACCAAATATGGGCTCTGCCTGCTCTGGATCAACATGAATAAATTGATTATCAAGTGTTGCTTCAGCAAACTTATTTATTTGTTCCTGATCAATTTTTATCCAGTCTGAAAGACCAACTTCCGTTCCAATAACTGATTCTATTTCTGATGGTTTGATAATTTTAAGCATCTTCATTCTCCATATAGTAATTATTATATTCTTCTCTTAATTCAAATTTCTGTAGTTTTCCAGTTGCGCCATGGGGAAGTTCTTGTAAAAATATTATTTCATCTGGAAGCCACCATTTTGCTACTTTAGACGCCAAGAAATCTAAGATACTTTGTTTATCTACAGGCTCCCCATTATTACTAACGATGAAAAGCATTGGTCTTTCATCCCATTTAGGATGAGGTATCCCAACAACACACGCTTCAGCAACCTCAGGATGACCGACAGCAGCATTTTCTAAATCAATAGAACTTATCCATTCTCCACCAGACTTAATAACATCTTTAGCTCTATCTTTAATTGTCATATAACCGTCTTGATCTAAGACTGAAATGTCACCTGTATCAAACCAGCCATCTTTATCTACAGCATCTTTTTCGGCTTTAAAATACTTTTGAAGAACCCATGGACCTCTTACCATTAAATGTCCTTGCGACTCTCCATCTTTAGGTAGTTCTTTTCCTGAGTCATCAACAACTTTAAGTTCAATCCCATACATTGGCCTACCCTGTTTTAGCTGAACAGCATACCTATCTTCTTTGCTCATTTTTTCCATTTCAGGTGTCATGAAATTAGATGTTCCAAGGGGACTCATTTCAGTCATTCCCCAGCCCTGTATTACATTCACGTCATGAACTTCATCAAATTCTTTTAATATTGCTAGTGATAATGCTGAACCACCTATCACAGTATTTCTTACAGTTTTTAAGATTTTATTATTATCTCTGCAGTAGGCTAATAGCCCCATCCAAATAGTTGGCACACCAAATGCCAAAGTAACATCCTCTCTTTCAATTAAATCATAGAGAGGTTCTCCTTCCATTTGCATTCCAGGCATTACTATTTTTAAACCAAACATTGGAGCAAAATAAGGAATTCCCCAAGCTAAAACATGGAATAAAGGAACAACCATTAATATAGCCTCATCAGGACTAATTGTTAGTCCAGTTAGCGCAGCTTGAGAATGAAGTATATTTGATTTATGAGAATATAAAACACCCTTAGGGTTTCCTGTAGTTCCCGATGTATAGCATAGGCCACATGCAGCATCGTCTTCCATTGCAGGCCACTCATAATCTTCATCACCAGATTCTATATACTCCTCATAAGATATTGCATTTTTCAAGCCAGTTTCTGGCATCTCTGATTGATCACAAAGAATAATATATTTTTCAACACAACTAAGTTGATCTTTTAAAGCCTCCATCATAGGAACAAAAGGGGCCTCTACAAAAATGATTTTATCTTCTGCATGATTAATAATATAGACAGCTTGCTCAGGGTGAAGTCTAAAATTTAAAGTATGACAAATTGCACCCATTCCTGATATACCGTAATACATTTCTAAATGACGATAAGTATTTAATGCTAGAGTTGCTAGAACATCTCCTTTTTTGTATCCATCTTTTTCTAATGCTGATGCAAGTTTTCTTGACCTAATGCATACTTCATCATAATTTGTTCTATGTACTTCACCAGATACCATTCTGCTGATAACTTCTTGTTTTGGATAAATGTTTCTTGCATGTTCAATAATGCTAGCCACGTTTGGAGTCCAATTTTGCATGTCACCGATCATATAATTTCCCCTCTATAATAGTTGCTATAAATTATATAAGAAGGAACAATGAATTGTTAAAAAAAATATAAACTAATTATGACCCTTAAAGAATTAATAAAATCTAGATATTCCGTAAGAAGCTTTACCGATGAAATGGTAGGTATAGAAAAGATTAAAGAGATACTAGATATTGCAAATTCTGCTCCTTCGGGAGGAAATATTCAGCCTTGGAAAGTTTATGTTGTTACTGGCAATTCAAAAAATAAGCTTACAAGCAAAGCACTCCATAATTTTGATAATGGTGTTCAAGAAGAAATAGCTTACGAAATTTATCCAAAGCCATTAGAAGATGAGTATAAAAGAAGAAGATCTCAATGTGCTGCAGATATGTATAACGCCCTTTCCATTGAGAAAGATGATATTGAATCAAGATTAAAACAAGTAAGAGAGAATTTTAGATTTTTTGGTGCCCCAGTTGGAATGATAATAACAATTGATAAATCATTTGCACAAAATGGATGGGGTCATGTTGGAATGTATCTTCAAAACTTATGCTTGGTAGCCATTGATAATGGATTGGGGGCATGTCTTCAAGAGTCTTGGTCAATTTATCCACAAACAGTAAAAGAGGTAATTGGTCATGATGATAATGAAGTTATATGGTGTGGTGTTGCTTTGGGCTATCCAAATAAAGATGATCCAATCAATCAATACAGAACTTCAAGAGAAAATATTGATAAATTCGTTTCTTTTCTTGATTAGTCTATTGGATATTTAGATTGGAATTAAAAAATACCTTCCTAGAAAAAATGCATTCTATGTATAAAGAATGCAATCCAACGCCTGCACTTTCTCCAAAAATGCTTCTGTTTAATGAGGATCTTGCAAAAGAGATAAATCTTCATTACTTAATTGAAAATTCTAATGAACGCCTTGATATTTTATCTGGAAATAAACTTATTAAAGACTCTAAACCAATAGCTTTTGCATATTCTGGTCATCAATTTGGGCATTTTAATCCAAATCTAGGTGATGGTAGAGCGCTTCTTTTAGGAGAGATATTAGATCAACAAGGCAAATTAAAAGATATTCAGTTAAAGGGTTCTGGACGTACTCCTTTTTCTAGAAGGGGTGATGGCAAATCTGCTTTAGGCCCGGTTTTAAGAGAATACTTGATAAGTGAAAGTATGCATATTCTTGGTATACCAACCACTCGTTCATTGGCGGCAATCAATACAGGTGAAAAGGTTCATCGAGATGAGGAAACTTATGGCGGAATAATGACAAGGGTGGCTTCAAGTCACATTAGGATTGGTAGTTTTGAATATGCCTACAAAAATAAAGATATATCAGTAGTTAAAGATTTAGCAGATTATTCAATTTCAAGACATTATCCCGATACAGCTAGTTTAGATAATCCCTATTTAGCTTTTTTTGCTGCTGTTTGTAACGAGCAAGCTTCTTTAGTTGCTAGTTGGATGACAGTGGGATTTATACATGGAGTTATGAACACAGATAATATGGCTATATCTGGAGAAACAATTGATTATGGTCCATGTGCTTTTATGGATGCCTATGACCCAGCAACAGTATTTAGCTCAATTGATGTAAATGGCAGATATGCCTATGGGAATCAGCCTGCAATATTAACTTGGAATTTAACAAGATTAGCAGAAACACTGATACCTTTGGTTAATAAAGATAAGGATGAGTCCATCAAACTGCTTACTGAAGTTCTTCAATTAATTAAACCTGTTTATACAAACTATTGGTTATCTTTAATGAGATCTAAGATAGGCCTGTCTAAAGAAGAACAAAATGATATTGAGCTAATTACAAACTTACTTGAAATCATGGAGGAGGAAAAGGCTGATTTTACCAATAGCTTCAGATTGTTATCCAAGGCTTTAATTGGAGACACTCAATCAATTAGAAATCTATTTAATAATTCAAGAAGATTTGATGGTTGGATGATGGTTTGGCAAGAAAGAATTTCCCAAGAGGGCATTGCTGAAGAAAAAATTGCATCTTCAATGGACAAAGTAAACCCAATGTATATTCCTAGAAATCACAAAGTTGAGGAAGCCCTGGAAGCATCTGTATTTAATAATGACATGAAGCCTTTTAATAAGTTATATTCGGTATTACAAAATCCATATCACGAAATTGTTGGACTTGAATCATTTGCAGAGCCAGCTCCTGAATCTAATATTCCCTACAGAACGTTCTGTGGTACATAAAATATTATTTATTTCTTACCTAGTGTGATTCTTGGTTGAGACTGATAATCATTAATTAACACAATATTTTTGAAGCCGTAATTGATCATTATGTTTCTGACTTCATTTGCTTGACTGTTGCCATGTTCAAAAGCTAACAAACCATCTTTTTTTAAGACTTTTATAGCTTGCGAAGATATAAGATCAAAATCTCTGAGGCCATTTTGTTCAGCAACTAAAGCTGAAATTGGCTCATGCTTAAGCTCCTCAAGATGAGGATCAAAAGGTGCCACATATGGAGGATTACTTACAATAATATCAAACATGTTTTCTTTTAAAGAATTTAGCCATATAGAATTAATTAAATAAAAATTACTTAGATTAAATTTTTGTTTGTTAATCTTTGCGACCTGAAGAGCAGCTAATGAATAATCAACGCCATAAATAAGAGTTTCAGGATTTAATTTTGCAAGAGAGGCGCCTATACATCCTGAACCAACTCCGGCATCTAAAATCTTCACTCCAGGGCTAAGATTCAAATTATTAATATGATCTACAAGTATTTCTGTTTCGGGTCTAGGAATAAGCACTCTCTCGTCAACAAAAAAATCATTTTGATAAAAAGAAGATTTCTGCAAAATATAATCCAAAGGAATTCCATTTTTTTTCTTTTCAAAAAAATCATTTATTGAATTCTCTTCTTCCTTTGAGAATTTATGATTATCAACAAATAAAGATAGGTCATTTAGATCAAGTTTTTCTTTAATATAGAAGATTAGCTCTTTACCAATATGACTCTCATCAGGCCAGATTTCTTTAATTTTTTTATTGTAATAATTGAGATCTTTTATCAATTATTCAGATTCTAGTTGAGATAGCATAGCTAGTTGATTTTCAGCCAATAAGGCATCGCATATAGTTTTTATGTCACCATCCATAATTTGATCTAAATTATGCTGAGTTAATTTAATTCTATGGTCTGTCATTCTTCCTTGCGGAAAATTATAGGTTCTAATTTTCTCACTTCTGTCCCCTGTTCCAACTAAAATTTTTCTTTCACTTGCAATACTTTCTTGCTGACTTTCAATTTCTTGTTGTTTTAATTTTGAAGCAAGCAGCGATAAAGCCTTTTCTTTATTTTTATGTTGAGATCTTCCATCCTGACATTCAACAACAAGCCCAGATGGTATATGAGTTAGCCTTACTGCTGAATCAGTTTTATTGACATGCTGGCCACCTGCGCCAGATGCTCTAAAGGTATCCACCCTTAAATCGTTTTTATCAATTGCAATATCCTGAACCTCTTCAACCTCAGGTAATATTGCTACGGTGCAAGTTGAGGTATGAATCCTGCCCTGAGATTCAGTTTCTGGCACTCTTTGTACCCTATGAACACCAGATTCAAACTTTAAGACTTTAAAGACACTCTTGCCATTTAATTGAGCTACAACCTCTCTGATACCACCTTGCTCTGCTTGCTTAATATCAATGACGTCTACACTCCAACCTTCTCTTTCTGCTAATCTTGAATACATTCTATAAAGATCGCCTGCAAAAATACCAGCTTCATCTCCGCCCGCACCTGCTCTTATTTCAAGAAATGCCGAACCGTCGTCCGCTGAATCTTTGGGTAATAGCATCAACTTTAATTCTTGTTCTAGTTTTTCTGGCTTTCCAGATGATTCTTTTAATTCATCTTCTGCCAAACTTTTTAAATCTTCGTCGCCAGATTCAAGAATTTCATTAGCATCATCAATGGCCTCTAATACACCATTATATTCTTGGTATTTTTCTACAATTGGCTTTAGGTCTGCAAATTCTTTATTCAACAGAGTATAGTTGTCCATGTCTTTGATAGTTTCTGAGTCAATGAGAAGCGCTTCTATTTCAGAAAGTCTTTCTTTGAGCTTTTCTAGTTTTGCTAGCATTGAGTCATGCATTTTGGATATACCTTTTAAACATGGATTCAATTATGTGACTATCAATATTTTTAATATCTGGAGCTTTAATAAAATTTTTATCTTCAGACTTGATGATTGCTATATTCATTAGCATTTGTTTTAAATCTTCAGCAGATTTAAATCTTTCAATTTCTTCATCCGATAGCTGGTTAAGAAAAAGTTCTAATTTATGCTGAGTTTCATCTTTGAATAATTTTTCTTGAATTGAGCTGAGTGCCTTTTGCGACTCAATGACAATAATATTTAATGCTTTCTCGGCCTCAATAACTCTTTGACCATAATTATCCTGTGTAATCTTTTCTATGTCATCAATTGAAAAAAGGTATGCTTGTTCTATATTTTTGATTTCCTCTTCTATATTTCTTGGTACAGATAAGTCGATTAAAAGCATAGGTTTATTTCTTCTAACCCTTAAAGCATTTTCTATGGAGCCCTTCCCTATTAGAGGCAAGTCTGTTGCTGCGGACGCTATGACAATATCAGCTTTTTCTAATTCATTGTGTAATTGATCTAGTGATGATGGAATAATCTCGAACCCATCTGTGATAGTTATTTTTTTTATGCTTCTATTAACAGCACTAATATTAGTAATACCTTTTTTTATCAGCTCATCGATAATAGCGTGAGCTAACGATCCCGCGCCAAGAACAAGAATATTTTGACTTTGTGGATCTTCAAATATATTTTTAACCAAATTTAATGAAAGTCCACTTACAGACAACGGATTAAGTCCAATATCAGTTTTTGTTCTAACTCTTTTTACAATTTCTATAACTTTTTTTGTATAAGATAAAAGTTTTGGCTTCGCGATATTATTATTTTTAGCTATTTTTATAGCCTTTTTAAATTGTCCCAATATTTCTTGCTCACCAAGTACTTGAGAATCAATGCCTGAAGCTACCTTACACATATGAATTAAAGCATCTTGGTTAAAAAGAAAATAAAAACTTTTACTTGGTATACCTTTGGTACCAAAGAAATTTATAGTTTCTTTAAAAATATTCTTTGCAAGACCTGGCTCAGCTACTAAATAAACTTCAGTTCTATTGCATGTAGAAATAGCAAAAAAAGAATCTATCCTATCTTTAAATTTTTCTTTTAAGAAACTATCTAATAAAATCTGGCTAGACTCATTTATAATGAATTGTTCTCTTTCAGAAACATTAGACGTTTTATGATTTATGCCGAATAACTGTAGTTCCATCTTTAATAATAAGTTTTATTTAACACTTTTATGTGGGTTTTTGTTTTCATGTGCCAGTTCTAACCCGTCTTCAAATTTATATAATGACTTTAGTGGCAAAATATTACTAAAATCTCTTCAAAACCAACAAATCTCATATAACAGCAATATTATTATTTATGAGAATCGTTCCATTATACAGATTACGAAGCCTTTTATTGGGAATGTAATGAATATTAAGCTTCACAGAGACAAGCCGATTGAAGTCAATCCCATAAAAAATGCTCAAAATCTTAAAAAACTTATAGAATTACATGAAAAAGATGTCCATGACTGGCTCTATGATTGTGTTATTAATAAAAATAGAATTAGTATTTATAAAAAAGATTTCTCTTTTTTTTGCTCTGAAGAAAATGGTAAATCAAACATTAAAATTAATAATAATTTTTATGAAATAACAGTAATTCTTTTAAAAAAAGATAGATGAACAAAATATCAGTAAAATCACCTGCAAAACTTAATCTATATTTAAAAATAATTTCTAAATTACCAGATAATTATCATGAACTAAGTACGCGATTCCAATTAATAGATATCTATGATGATTTATCATTCTCGAACACTGAATCAAATCATATTTCAGTTATTTGCTCAGATAATTCTATCAAAGAAGAAAATAATATTGTTTATAAAACAGCTATTCATATGCAAAAAATTAATAATGGTGGTGGTGTAAAAATTGAATTAAATAAAGCTATTCCAACAGGGGCTGGTCTTGGGGGCGGGAGTTCAAATGCAGCATCAACGATTATATTGCTAAATAAGTTATGGGAAATGAATCTTAATTTAAGGCAGATGAAAGATATTGGCAGAGATATTGGAGCTGATGTACCCTTCTTCATTATTGGAAGAAACGCTTGTGCAACAGGTGTTGGAGATATCTTTGAAGAAATAGGCTCCGACAAATCAAATTATATTGTTATACATCCTAGAATTTTTAATTCTACAAAAGCTATGTTCGATAAATATGATGCTGCAAACTTAGATAAAAAAAATATGGGCATAGATAAACAAAATTCATTTTGGAGTATTTTTTTAAATGATAACGAGCAAGTTAAAATTTTTTATGAGCAAAATATAAAAAAATATAAAATCTGTTTATCAGGAAGCGGTTCTTCAATGTTTATAAAATATAATGATGAGTTAGAAAAAGAGAAAATTTTAAAAATAATTCCTTCTAATTGGAGATTCTTTGAAGCTAAACCATTACAATATTCGCCTTTAGAGGAGTTTGTGTGACATTGGGGTGTAGCCAAGCGGTAAGGCAACGGGTTTTGATCCCGTCATGCGTAGGTTCGAATCCTACCACCCCAGCCATTCTAGAGAGGAAAAATAAATGACAAAACAAGTTCTAGATTTATTCACCGGAACAGCAAATCCAGAATTAGCTGATGAGGTTTCAAAAATCTTAGGTATTAAAATATCTAAAGCTGATGTTGGGTACTTTTCTGATGGGGAAATAAAGGTTCAAATTGAGGATAATGTTAGAGGTCATGATACGTTTATTCTTCAGTCCACATGCGCTCCATCCAATAAAAATTTAATGGAATTAATGTTTCTTGCAGACGCGCTTAAAAGATCATCAGCGTCAAGAATAACTGCAATAGTTCCATATTATGGCTATGCCAGACAAGATAGAAGGGTCAGGTCCGCAAGAGTTCCAATAAGTGCAAAAGTAGTTGCTGATATGTTCTATTCAGTTGGTATTGATAGAGTTCTTACTGTAGACCTTCATTCGGAAACAATTCAGGGTTTTTTTGATATGCCTGCAGATAATGTGTATGCAACAAAATTGATGGTTGATGATATCAAAAAAAATAATCCTGATAATAATATTGTTGTTGTATCCCCTGATGTTGGTGGAGTGGTTCGTTCTAGGGCATTAGCAAAACAACTTAACGATGCTGACTTGGCAATTATTGACAAGAGAAGAGCTGCAGCAAATCAATCTGAAGTGATGAATATTATTGGTGATATTGAAGGAAAAGTTTGTATTGTTCCAGATGATATTATTGACACTGCTGGTACTCTTTGTAATGCTGCAAAGGCTCTAAAAGACCATGGTGCTGCTGGGGTTAAAGCTTATATAACTCACCCCGTTCTATCTGGTCCTGCTATAGAAAGACTAAATAATTCAGAAATAGACGAACTAGTTGTAACAAATTCAATTCCATTGTCACATGAAGGCAAAAAATGCAGTAAAATACGCGTCATTTCTTTAGGTACTACAATTGCTGAATGTATCAAAAGACTAAGTAATGAAGAGTCTCTGAGTGAGATGTTTATATAAGAGGATATTATGAGTGATCAAATAGTTTTAAATGCTGAAACAAGAGAAAGAACTGGCTCTAATAAAGCTAGAGTTATTAGAAAGGTTGACGGCATGGTCCCTGCTATAGTTTATGGAGATGAAAAAGAATCCTTAAATCTTAAGCTACATCTTAACGAACTTACTAAGGCATCTCAAAATGAACTTTTTTATACTCAGGTTTTATTAATTAAAAACGGTGACCTTGAGGAGAAAGTTGTTCTAAAAGAATTACAAAGAGATCCTGCTAAGGGAAAATTTCTTCATGCAGATTTTCAAAGAGTTTCCAGAAAAACTAAACTAAAAGTTATCATCCCAATGAATTTTATTAATGAAGAAGAATGCGTTGGTGTTAAAAATGATGGTGGTCTTATAACAAAAGCAATTAGAGAAGTTGAGATCATGTGTTTAGCTGGAAATATTCCTGAATCAATAGATGTTGATGTTACAGATCTTGAGCTTGGAGCATCAATTAGACTAACTGAAGTATCTTTACCTGAAGGATCAGAGATTCCAGGATTAACTGAAGAAACTGATCAAATGGTTGTTTCTGTTAATGCGCCTAAAGCTGTTGAAGAAGAAGAACCAATTCTTGAAGATGGTGAAGAAGGCGAAGAAGGAGCTGCTGAAGAAGGTGAAGGCTCTGATGAAGAGACTAATTCAGAAGAAGCTGATAGCGAAGGATCTGAAGAGAGCTAGAAGCAGTGCATAAGCTTTGTTTTATTGGTCTTGGCAACCCAGGATCGAAATATGACAATACTCGTCACAATATTGGTAAAGATTGGTTAATCAAATTAAGTGAATCTTATTGCGATAACTTTATTAAAAAATCCAAACTAGAAGCGGAAATAACACAATCTAGGTCAGATGAAATTCTTTGGATAATTCCAGATAATTATGTGAATAATAGTGGTAAAACTATTTCTAAAGTAATCAAAAATACAAATCTACCAAAAAATAAAATGATTATTCTTCATGATGATTTGGACCTTAATCCAGGGGAAGTAAGGTTAAAAGAAGGTGGAGGCCATGGTGGCCATAATGGATTAAGAGATATTTTTGAAAAAACAGGCTCAAAAGATTATATGAGAATTAGAATTGGCGTTGGTCATCCCGGAGATAAAGATCTTGTATCTGACTGGGTATTAAATAAATTTCATCCTACAGATAAAGAATACCTTAATAAGGCATATGAGTTATTTGCATCAAACTTTGATTTAATATGTGATCAAGAATTCTCTCAAGCACAAAAAGCTCTTCATACAAGATAATATGGGATTCAAGTGCGGCATAATTGGACTTCCTAATGTAGGCAAATCTACCCTTTTCAATGCATTAACAAAGTCCTCAATACCTGCCGAAAACTTTCCTTTTTGTACTATTGAGCCTAATGTCGGCAAAGTGCCACTTCCTGATCAAAGGCTAAAACAACTTAATGATATCGTTAATTCAAAAAAAATAATTCCTGCGAGTCTAGATCTGGTTGATATTGCAGGACTTGTTAAAGGAGCATCTCAAGGCGAAGGTCTTGGTAATGCATTTCTGTCTAATATCAGAGAAATGAATGCACTTGCTCATGTGGTGAGGTGTTTTGATGATGAAAATATTACTCATGTGGATGGCTCTATCGATCCTGTAAGAGATGCTGAGATTATTAATCTTGAACTAATTATGTCAGATTTGGAAACCATTTCTAAAAGACTTTTAAAGTGTGAAAAACTTATCAAAACAAATGATAAAAAAAATAAAATCGAGCATGCTCTACTTTTAAAAATTAAGAATGATTTAGACCAAGGTAAATTAATAAATTTAGAAAGTTTTAATGAGGAAGAAATAACAGTAATTAAAGGGTTTCAGTTATTAAGTTCTAAGCCTACATTTTATATTGCAAATATTTCAGATGATGGCTCCTCAAAAGATGCTCTTAGTAAATTAGAGTCCTTTGCTACTCAATCTGGGAATACGGTTATACCAACCTCTATAAAAATAGAGCAAGAAATAGCCTTATTGGAAGATGAGGAAAGAAAAGAATATCTAGAGCTTATGGATATGGATGAGCCTGTGCTTAATAAAATTATTTTTAAAGGATATGAGATCTTGGGACTTCAAACATATTTTACAGCTGGTCCTCAGGAAATAAGAGCATGGACAATTAAAAAAAATGCTACAGCACCAAATGCTGCTGGTGTCATTCATACAGATTTTGAAAGAGGTTTTATTAAAGCTGAGGTAATAAGTTTTGATGATTATATTTCCTGTAATGGAGAGTCAGGGTCAAAAGAAAAAGGAAAATTGAGACTAGAGGGAAAAGAGTATCTTGTAAGAGATGGAGATGTTGTCCACTTTAAATTTAATGTTTAAAGTTGATTAAAAAAATGTTGACTCTTAGATTCTAGGACTTATCATTCAACGATTGGCTATGTAGCTCAGATGGTTAGAGCACAGCACTCATAACGCTGGGGTCGGTGGTTCAATTCCACCCATAGCCACCACTATAAGAAAATTTTATTAATTATATTTTTTGAGGTAAGAAGGTATCTTTCTTACGCTTGCTAAGCTGTATGCCTAGTCTTTTTTGAGATAGCTTAAAATAATAATTACAGATACCAATACCAAGAGACCATCTTCTCCGAGCATATTTAGTATATTTGAAACATTATTATAGACATCTCCAACAAATGGTGTGTCTGGCCCAAAAATTATACCCAAAAGCAAAGATACAATTACTAATGGAATTAATAATTTTGTTACTTTGTTAAGGAAAGTTGTAAGGCTAGCTAGTGTGACTTTAAAGTTCATATATTTTTATAAAAAAGCTAAGAAGAGCCTAAGCCCTTCTTAGCAAGAGGTTAAGCAATTACTTAACAAGGCTCATTAGAACTGCTAGAACAAGTAGTCCAACAACGCCATTAGTAGCTAAACTTTCAACAAGTGAAGTTATATTACCAATTACGTCTAGTCCAAGCATATCACCGAAAGCTAAGCTTCCAACAATACCAAGTCCTAAAATTCCAATTATGACGCTTGTTAGGTTACTAACTAGGTCGCCTATCATTCTCCATGCATTATCCATAATATTCCCCCCTATTAGGTTTTTTTTATGTTTTGCAGCTTCTATCTGACCATAAAAAGTAAAATGGAGCAAATTTTGTGAATAAAAAAAACCCAAAAATTTGACTTTTTGGGTTTTTTAAAATAATAGAGCTATTTTTACTTATTCTTCTGGGGTTTCTTCTTCAGATTCTTCCTTTTTGGCTTCTTCTTTAGCAATTAAAGCCTTTACAGATAGTTTCATCTTACCTCTATCAAAACCTATTAGTTTTACATCGATTTCCTGACCTTCGGACAGAACAGCACTAACATCCTCCGTTCTTTCGTGAGCAATTTCTGAAATATGCAGCAGCCCATCTTTACCAGGAAGAATGTTTACAAAAGCTCCAAAATCAACAATTTTAACTACAGTACCTTTATATACTTTATCTAATTCAGGTTCTTCTAAAATACCTTCAATGATTTCTAGACATTCCTGCATTGACGATTGATTTTGACCAAATACAGATACTGTTCCATCGTCTTCAACGTCAACAGTTGCACCTGTTTTCTCCTGCATACCCTTGATAACTGCCCCGCCCTTGCCAATGATCTCTTTAATCTTATCTTTATCAACCATAAATGTTTTCATAGCTGGAGCATTTTCTGAGAGCTCTTTAGGCGAAGCTATAGCTTCGTTCATAATACCTAATATATGATGAATTGCTGTCTTAGCTTTTGTTAAAGCTGATTCCATGATATCTGCTGTAATTCCTTGAATTTTAATATCCATCTGAAGTGCTGTTATGCCATTTTCAGTTCCAGCAACTTTAAAATCCATATCTCCTAAATGATCTTCATCACCTAAAATATCTGTTAGTACGGCAAAATCATCACCCTCTTTAATTAAGCCCATTGCTATACCTGCTACTGGGCTTGATATTGGAACTCCAGCATCCATTAGTGATAACGAAGTACCACAAACAGAAGCCATTGAGCTTGAACCATTTGATTCTGTAATTTCTGAAACTACTCTCATTGTATAACCAAAATCAGTTACATCAGGAAGTACTGCTTTAATTGCTCTTTTAGCTAAATTACCATGTCCAATTTCTCTTCTCTTAGGTCCCATAGGCATGCCAATCTCACCAACACTATATGCAGGAAAATTGTAATGAAGCATAAAGTTATCTGTACCTTGACCTTCAATTGCTTCGATTCTTTGGGCATCTCTTGAGGATCCCAAAGTGGCAACTACTATTGCCTGAGTTTCCCCTCTCGTGAATAAAGAAGAACCATGAGCACTAGGCAGCACATCAGTTTCAATAAAGATTGGTCTAACAGTATCAGTATCTCTTCCATCAATTCTTGGTTGATTACTTAATATATTTTTTCTAACTATATCTTTTTCTAAATTTTTGAATGCGCCTAAAACCTTACCAAGTTGAATTTCATCAGCATCTGGGTAAGAGTTAACTATATCTTCTTTTATAGAACTTATAGCAGATGAACGTTCTGATTTATCTTTTATAGTGAAAGCTTCAGTTATTTGATTTGTATACTTTTCTGTTAATTCAGAATAATAGACTGGAGTTTCTTCGTCTGCACTTATTACCCAATCTTCTTTACCAGCTTTGTCCTTAAGCTCTAGACATGCATTGATTACTGCTTGCATTTCTTGATGGCCATATAGAACAGCACCTAACATTAAATCTTCGTTAAGTTCATTTGCTTCTGATTCAACCATAAGAACTGCCTTCTCTGTTCCGGCAACAACCATATCTAAATATGATGTTTCTTGTTGTTCAAAAGATGGATTTAAAACATAGTTGCCATCAATAAAACCTACTCTTGCAGCGCCCATAGGCCCATCAAAAGGAACCCCTGCAACACATAAAGCAGCAGATGCACCAATCATTGCAGCTATATCTGGATTCTGATCTTTACCAGAAGACATGACTGTACAAAATATTTGAACTTCATTCTTAAACCCTTCTGGGAATAAAGGTCTGATAGGTCTGTCTATTAGTCTTGAAGTTAATGTTTCTCTTTCTGTTGGTCTTGCTTCTCTTTTAAAAAATCCTCCAGGAATAACTCCTGTTGAATAAAATTTCTCTTGATAAAAAACTGCTAGAGGGAAGAAATCCTTTTTAGGATCAGCTTCTTTTTTTGCAACTACTGTTGTTAATACTACCAAGTCGCCAATAGTGACAACTACAGCGGCAGTTGCTTGTCTTGCGACTTTATTTGTTTCTAATTTTACTGTTTGATTTCCATACTGGAACTCTACCGATGTAGATTCTAATTTATTATTTTCCACGATTTTCCTTTTATTATTTTGTTTTTAACCTCTAAGCTTAAGTTGTTTTACAACTTCTTTATAGCTATCTGAATTTTTTCTTTTTAGATAAGCTAAAAGTTTTCTTCTTAGATTAACCATTCTTATTAAACCTGTTCTTGAATGGTGGTCTTTTTTATGTTCTTTGAAATGACTTTGTAATTTATTAATATTTTCTGTTAACAATGCTATTTGAACTTCAGGAGATCCTGTGTCATTGTCTGTTCTTTGAAATTTTCCTACAATTTTTTCTTTTTCTTTAGCTATAAGTGCCATATTAATATTCCTCGATGTACATTTATTAATTAACGCAAACCTCGTACAACTAAAGTAAGCGTGCGAATCTTAATACTTATCTAGGTATTAAACAAGTCGTTTAAGGGCTAAAACAGAGTTTGAGACCATTCCTAAACCAAGAAATTTTTTTGAAGAATCGTATATCTTATATGTGTCATCTTCTAGATTTATTTCTTCTATCTTTACTCCATTCATAAAAAATTTTGTTTGATTTGAATCTAATTGAATTTCAGATAATTCTGAGAATGCCTCTTCAATGGTAATTAATTTATTAAGTTCAATATTTTCAATAGTCATTGCATTTTTTATATTAAAAATTCCTTGAGATAACCTTCTAAGAGCAGATAGATGACCGCCAGAATTAAGCTTATCACCCAGGTCTCTCGCTATTGATCTGATATATGTTCCTTTTGAGCAGT
Source organism: uncultured SAR86 cluster bacterium (assembly GCA_964276145.1). Taxonomy (GTDB): domain Bacteria; phylum Pseudomonadota; class Gammaproteobacteria; order Magnimaribacterales; family D2472; genus SCGC-AAA076-P13. Next base: position 378,834 of record CAXYDN010000007.1, read on the forward strand.
GAACTATAAATGAGCATTTATTATGCTCACATATAATATTTTCAATGGAGAAAATATTAATCTCCCTGGGTGGTTTGGATATAAATTCACCCTCTCGCGCATATTTATAAAGTGGTTTGCCTTTATGTTTTAATGCTGAAAAAAAAGGTGCTGTCTGCATAGATTGTCCAATAAATGATGCCAGTGATTTATTTATATCTTTTTCATTAGGGATAATATCGGATGAACTAATTATATTTCCCATAGCATCATCTGTATCTGTTGAAGAACCAAGTTGAATTGAAGCATCGTAAGATTTATCAGATTCTAAAAAATAGCTTGAAAATTTAGTAGCTCTATTAATTGCCAAAATCATCAAACCAGTTGCCATTGGGTCTAAAGTTCCTAAATGACCAACTTTTTTTATCGAAAGTGACTTTTTAACCTTTTGAACGAGTTGATTTGAGGATATGCCTTTCTCTTTATCAAGGAGTAAAAAACCATCCATTACTTAAGATTGTTAAGTAATGTTTCAATATTATCAGAGTACTCAATACTTTCATCAAATCTAAAATTTATTATAGGGACCCTTCTGATTTGCATTGTTTTTGAGAGTTTAGACCTAATCATGCCTGAAAATTTCTTTAAAACTTTTGGATCTATACTGCTTTGGTCTTTAATTATTGATTCGCCAATTAGTGTATAAAAAACTGTAGCGATGCCGATGTCGTCTGAAACTTTTACAGCTGTAACATTTATGTTTTGAAGTCTTGGATCTTTAGTTTCTTTATTTATGATTAAAGAGATTTCTTTTCTAAGCTCATCTGCAATTTTTTCTGACCTTAATGATGACATTAAAATTGTAGCTACATTGATTGAGCTTCTTCTTTCCTATCATAAACCTCGATTTTGTCTCCAGGTTTTATGTCTTTATAATTTTTTATACCCATACCGCATTCGGTACCATTCTTAACTTCATTAACATCTTCTTTGAATCTTCTAAGTGAATCTAACTCTCCTTCAAAAATAACTATTTCATCTCTTAGAACACGAACAGGCTTATTTCTTAATACAGTTCCTTCAATGACATTACATCCAGCTATTTGTCCAAACTTAGGCGAATTGAACACTTCTAATACTTCAGCAGTACCGACTATTTCTTCTTTAATTATTGGATCTAAAAGGCCACTCATTCTTGCTTTAACATCATCCAATAATTCATAGATGATGCTGTGATAACTTAATGGGATTGATTCATCTTCAATAATTTTTTTAGCAGAGTTATCTGCTCTTACATTAAAACCTAAAATAATTGAATCAACAGCAAGTGCTAAATTGGCATCTGATTCTGATATACCCCCTACTCCACTTGAAACTATTTTTACTTTTGCCAGGTCATTGCTTAAGTCATTAAGAGATGATGCTATTGCTTCACAAGTTCCACCAACATCTGTTTTAATAATAACATTCAGTACTTTTTTAGACTCTTGGCCTAATGATTCAAATAAGTCTCCAGCACTATCATCTTTTTGTTTTAATAACTTTCTCTCTTTTTCTTTAGAAATTCTATAGTCAGCTATTTCTCTTGCTTGTTTTTCATTTTCTACAACCTGGAAAGGATCGCCAGCATTCGGAACACTGTTTAAGCCAAGAACTTCAATGGCAGCTGATGGTCCTGCACTCTTAACTTTTGAACCATCACTATTTACAATACTTTTAATTTTTCCAACTGAATTGCCTGACGCAACTAAGTCACCAACTTTTAAAGTACCATTTTGTATCAAAAATGTAGCTACAGATCCTCTAAATTTATCAAGCTCCGATTCAATAACCACTCCTTGTGCTTGACCTTTATGATGAGCTTTCAATTCCAATAATTCAGCTTCAAGTGAAACACTTTCAAGCAATTTATCTACACCAGTTCCTTTAAGTGCTGAGACTGGTATCATTTGTGTTGTCCCACCCCAGTCTTCTGGTGCTAAATCTTTTGCAGCTAAATCTCCCTTAACCTTATCAACATCAGCTCCATCTAAATCAATTTTATTAATTGCTACAACTATTGAAACTCCAGCTGCTTTTGCATGATTTATAGCTTCCTCTGTTTGAGGCTTAATACCATCATTTGCAGCCACAACAAGAATAACTATATCAGTAGTGTTAGCTCCTCGCGCTCTCATGGATGAGAATGCAGCATGACCTGGAGTATCGATAAATGTAATTTTTCCTTTAGACGTCTCGACCTCATACGCACCAATATGCTGAGTAATACCACCAGCCTCACCATCAACAACTTTTGTTTTCCTTATGAAATCAAGTAGAGTTGTTTTGCCATGGTCAACGTGACCCATAACTGTAATTACGGGTGACCTTGATGAAGCTTCATCTGAATAATTAATTAGATTAGCTAAGTCTTCTTCAAAATTATCTTCTTTTAGAGCAACTCCGTTATGACCAATTTCTTCAACCACCAATATAGCTGTTTCCTGATCAATAATATCGTTAATAGTTGCTACCACACCTAAACTCATGAGATTTTTAACAACAATATTTCCTTTTATTGCCATTAACTTTGCTAGTTCGCCTACCTGAATTGAGGATGGAATCTCTATGTCTTTTTTTATAAATTCAGTTGGTGCTTCAAACTTGTGATCACCTGCTTGAGTAAATGAAGTCTCCCTTCTTTTATATGCGTTAACAGCGCTAGAAAGTTGATCTTTGACATTAACTTTTTTTGCGGGCTTTTCAGGTTCAACTTTTTTGAATTTTTCTCTTTTTTTAATTTCTTCTTGTTTTAACCTTGCAGCTTCTTTAAGTTGATCCTCTCTCTTTTTTTGCTGTTCCTTTAGTTGTTCTGATGCTGCAGCTCTTTTAGCTTCAATATTATCAGAGTAACTTTTTGCTCCTTCTGTCTCTTTAGAAATTTTACCTTTAGATGTTACTGTAACTCCCGAACCAGACGTTACTGATTTTGGTGAAGTTGTCTTTGCTCCCTTTAAAGATTTTAATAACGCCTGTTTATCTGCAGCAGTTATTTCATCTGTATTTTTAGAGTGACTTAATCCAGCATTCTGCATACGTTCAAGCAAAGCAGAGTCTGATATTTTTAAAGTTTTTGCAAAATCCTTAACAGTTAAAGCCAAAATATTTTCCTTTTAAATTAATTAAACCAATGTTCTCTTGCCTTCATAATCATTTTAGAGGCATCATCAGAGGAAATCTCAATAATCTCCTGCAATTCATCAATAGCCAATTCAGCTAGATCATCTTTATTCTTTATTCCTTTATTTGATAATTTCTGAATATCCTCTTCCTCTAAATTAAGATCCGTAAGAGATTCAACATTGTCTTCTTCCTCTGTAATAGCACCCATAGCTTCCAAAAGTGCTGCATCTTCTGCCGCACCTTTAATTCTTGTAATTTCACCATCATCTTCTATGAAAGATTTAAACAGAGCGTCTTCTGCATAGGCAATATCATCAAAGCTTGTTAATCCAGTTGATGCTATATGCTCAGCAACCTCTTCGGATACTTCAAGAGCACTGATTAAGCTAGCTAAAAACTCTGTTTCATCTACTTTTACTTTTGCTTCTGCTTCTTCACTACTCACAATATTTAAATCCCATCCAACAAGTTTGGATGCAAGTCTTATATTTTGACCCCTTGAGCCAATTGCTAAGGCAAGATTATCCTGATTAACTGCGATATCCATAGACCTAGAATCTTCATCCATAACTATGGACTCTACCTTTGCAGGCACTAAAGCATTTATAACTAATTGAGCAGGGTTATCATCGTAAATAATTATGTCTATTCTTTCATTGCCCAGTTCTGCTGATACAGCCTGAACTCTTGAACCTCTCATTCCAACACATGCGCCAACAGGATCAATCCTTCCATCGTTTGTTTTAACTGCTATCTTAGATCTTGAACCAGCGTCTCTTGCAACACCTCTAATTTCAATTATATCTTCATTAATTTCAGGTACTTCGATGCTAAATAATTCTGTAACCATTTCAGGGCATGATCTATTTAACATTAACTGAGGTCCACGACCTTCAACTTCTTGAATTTGAAGAATAGCTCTTATCCTGTCATTAATTTTATAAATTTCTCCAGGCATTAACCTGTCCCTAGGCAAAATAGCTTCTGCATCGTAAGAAATATCAACAATGATATTATCTCTTGTTACTCTCTTAACAGTCCCGTTAACTAATTGATTATGTTGATTTTTAAATTGAGAAACGACTTTTTCTCTTTCAGCTTCTCTTACTTTTTGAAGCATTACCTGCCTTGCTGCTTGCGTTTCAATTCTTCCAAATGGCACATTTTCTTGTTGCTTGGTATGTAAATCACCAAACTCGAGATTTACCTCATTTGAAGATATATGTGTTTCTAAATGAAACTCTTCATCAGTTTCATCAAATACTATCCAATTCCTGTGAGTAGAGTATTCTCCAGTATTTCTGTCAATTTGAACAAATAAATCAGCATCTTCATGAAAATGTCTCTGAGATGCTGAGGCAATTGCTGTTTCAATGGCAGAAAAGATAATATCTTTATCTAATCCTTTCTCAGTAGATACTGAATCTACTACTGCTAAAATTTCATTACTTTGCATAACTATCTTCCTTCATTAATTTGTCAAAATCTGGTTCTAAACGACAAAAATCTATATCGTTAAAATTTAATTTATACTCAAGCTCTGAAGACTCTATAAGAAAAGAATCTGCATTACAATCAACAAGAACTCCTTCTATATTTTTAATTCCTTCAAGCGGCTCTCTTAATTTAATTTTTAACTTCTCTCCAATATAATCTTTAAGCTGGCTTTGTTTAAAAAACTTTCTACTAATTCCAGGTGTAGAAACTTCTAAAACATAGTCATCTCCAAAAGAGGAATCAAGATCTATTTCATAATTTAAATCTTTAGAAATATTCTCGCAATCCTCAATATTTGTACCAGAATCAGACTCAATATAAATTCTTAGTGTTGGCCTTTTTCTGCCTCTAAGAATTTCAAGTCCCCATAAAAAACAATCATGTCTTTCAATTACTGGTTCAACTATCTTTTCAATCTCTTCTTTCATCATTTTTTTTTACACAAAAAAAGGGCATATGCCCCACAAAAAATTATGTAACTGTGGTAGCGGGGGCTGGATTTGAACCAACGACCTTCGGGTTATGAGCCCGACGAGCTACCAGACTGCTCCACCCCGCAACGCAGCGAGTGTGAAGTTTAATGAAGTTAGGTGTGTTTGGTCAAGTATATTATTTTTTATATTTCAAATAATTACTTGCTATAATCCCCAAACTTTATGCCGAAGTGGTGGAATTGGTAGACACGCTAGCTTGAGGGGCTAGTGAGCGAAAGCTCGTGCGGGTTCAAGTCCCGCTTTCGGCACCAATATTTTTCTTTTACTCTACCGGCACTTCGTCAGAAGGAATCTCTTCCATAACCTCTTCTATTAAAGGGGTGTCAAAGATTTCTTTTGTGTTTTGTGTTTTATATAAATATGCAAGCGCTAGTGTTAATACTAACCATAATGCTACTAGGGCATATGTTAGTTTACCTAAAAAATCTGAAGGGCCCAATGCACCAAACATTGAATTAGATGATCCGCCACCAAAAGCAGAGCCTAAGTCTGAACCTTTTCCTTGTTGAAGCAATACCAATGCAATGATTGCAATTGCTAAAACTATACATACTATTTTTATTAAAACTATCATATCTTTTTAAGCCTTTTATAAATATTTACAATATTTGCAAAAATATTTGCATCCAGTGATGCGCCACCCACTAGGGCTCCATCAATACTGTCTTCATCAAAAAAATCACTAGCATTGATATCGTTAACACTTCCGCCATATAAAACTTTTGGCACAATATTATTTGCAGTTGCGGATTGTACAACATCTTTGATAAATTCGTGAATTGAATTTACTTCTTCAGCCTCTGGTGTTCTGCCAGAGCCAATTGCCCAAATGGGTTCATAAGCGATAATTAACTCATTTAAGACATATGATTTTGGAATTGACTCTATGATCTGTGATTTTAATTTATCTCTAGTGTTTCTTGCTTTATGCTCTTCAAAACTTTCGCCAATACACAAAATTGGTTTAATATTATTTTTTAAAAGACTACTAATTTTTTTACTAATTAAATTACCATCTTCATTAAAAATTTCTCTTCTTTCTGAGTGTCCAACTAAACAAAATGAACATCCGTCAGCTGATGCCATTTCAGCAGAAATAGATCCAGTTATTGCGCCGCCTTCAATATATATATCTTGCATTCCTATCATTACATTAGTTTCTTTAAAAAAAGTATTTAATTGATGGAAATGTATGTGGGATGGAGATATGCCAACATAGTTAAAACTGGACTTGTCTAACAAGTTTTGAAATGTTTCACACCATAGATAATTCTTTTTAATGTCTCCGTTTGCTTTCCAATTTGCAACTATCACAACTAAGCTTTAGATTTAATAAGTTCGCAGATGTCTTTTGTATACTTTTTGGCAACTTTCTCTTCTGGCGCTTCTACCATAACCCTAATTTTACTTTCGGTTCCAGAAGGTCTAACCAAAACTCTTCCAACAGTAATATCAGACTCAATTTCTTTAATTAAATTTGATAAGTCTTTGTCATTTACTATATCTTTATTTTTAACTGCAAGAGCCTCATTTATTTGCGGCATTTTGGCATAGTTTGATAAAACCTCTGAAGGGTCTTTTTCAAGTATTAAAAGTGACGATATAACTTTCAAGGCAGCAATGGTTCCATCACCAGTACTAACTAAATCTTTACATATGATATGACCAGAGGTTTCTCCACCCAGCAACCATCCTTTCTTTGTAAGCATATTGCTAACATATTTGTCGCCGACATCTGCCCTAATAAAATCATATCCAAGCTTTTTAATTCCATCCTCAAAGCCTAGGTTGCTCATAAGAGTCCCGACAACTCCTGACCATTGACCAATTCTATTTGGATTAGCAAAAGCTAAAATATAAAGAAGATCATCACCGTCTAATATATTTCCATCACGATCTATTAATATAACCCTATCTCCATCGCCATCTAAGGATATTCCAAAATCAGCTCTCTGCTTTAAAACCTCTTCTTTTACAAGTTCTGGATATGTAGAGCCGCATTTTGCATTAATATTATATCCATCTGGAGTTACGCCAATTGGTATTATTTCTGCACCGAGCTCTGTAAAAACATCCGGACTTACTTTGTAACAAGCTCCATTTGCACAATCCAATACAATCCTTAAATTCGAAAATGAAATATTTGACGGAACAGTAGACTTACAAAACTCTATATACCTTGCTCCAGATTCATCAAATCTTTTAGCTTTGCCTAAATCTTCGGTTTTAACTGGTTTTAAATCGGACTCTAATAGTTTTTCTATTTTTTTTTCAAGATCTCTTGATAATTTTTCACCATCAGCATTAAAAATTTTAATACCGTTATCTAGAAAATCATTATGAGATGCACTAATTACAACTCCGAATTTTTGTCTTAGGGATTTGGTTAAATATGCTACGCCTGGTGTAGGAAGAGGGCCACATAGGCTTACATTTACTCCAGCAGCAATAAAGCCAGCTTGAAGAGCAGATTCCAACATATAACCTGATACTCTTGTATCTTTGCCTATCATGACTGTACCCCATCCTTGCTCTTTCATAACAATGCCTGTTGCATGGCCAATACGTAAGCATGCTTCAGGTGTTATATGCGTCTCAACAGGACCACGAATACCATCGGTTCCAAATTTTAAATTCATAACTAAAGATTATAACTCTTCAGCGGCACCTTTTATCGATGTTTTTTTATTAGATTTTGGTGTAGGTTCATCATCAGACCAACCTTTAGGCTCTCTTGGTTCAGCCCCTGCCATAATGTCATCAATCTGAGGTTCATCTATAGTTTCATATTTTAATAATGCATCAGCCATTACATTGAGTTTATCCAAATTAGTTTTCAATAAGTTTTCAGCTCTTTCATAACAAGTATCAATAATTAATTTAACTTCTGAATCAATGAGCTTTGAAGTTTCTTCACTTCTAAATTGTGCAGGTGATGAGGCAGATCTTCCTAAAAATGGACTGCCTTCATCCTCTCCGAATTTGATAGTACCTAATGCATCTGAAAAACCCCATTTTGTAACCATATTTGTAGCAATACCTGTAGCAACTTCAATATCATTAGATGCTCCAGTAGTTATGCCTTGGTCACCATTAATGATATTCTCAGCAATTCTTCCACCAAATAATGTAGCAATTCTCCCTAAAAGATATTCCTTGCTTTGCATATATGTATCCTCTTCTGGAAGAAACATTGTTACTCCTAGAGCTCTTCCTCTTGGGATAATAGTAACTTTGTAAACAGGATCATGCGTAGGGCATAGTCTTCCAACTATTGCATGACCAGCTTCATGATATGCAGTAATTCTTTTTTGTTCTTCACTAAGAATCATAGATTTTCTTTCTGCACCCATCATTATTTTGTCTTTAGCTAAATCTAAGTGCGTCTGATCAATTTTTTTGTCTGAGTATCTAGCAGCAAATAGAGCAGCTTCATTAATCAAGTTCGCTAAGTCCGCTCCTGAGAATCCAGGCGTACCCCTTGCTAAGACCAATGGATCAACATCTGAATCAAGTGGAACTTTTCTCATATGGACTTTCAAGATTGCTTCTCTACCTCGAATATCAGGAAGATCAACAACAACCTGTCGATCAAATCTTCCAGGTCTTAATAAAGCAGGATCTAATACATCTGGTCTGTTAGTTGCAGCTATTACAATAACTCCATCGTTACCTTCAAATCCATCCATCTCAACTAGTAATTGGTTGAGGGTCTGTTCTCTTTCATCATGACCGCCGCCAAGACCGGCACCTCTATGTCTTCCAACGGCATCAATCTCATCAATAAATATAATGCATGGAGACTGTCTTTTAGCCTGATCAAACATATCCCTAACTCTTGAAGCGCCAACCCCAACAAACATTTCAACAAAATCAGAACCTGAGATTGTAAAGAATGGAACTTTGGCTTCACCAGCAACCGCTCTTGCAAGTAAAGTTTTACCAGTTCCTGGAGGACCCACCATTAAAACACCTCTCGGAATTTTTCCACCTAACTTTTGAAATTTTGTAGGATCTCTTAAAAAATCTACAAGCTCTTGTACATCTTGTTTAGCTTCTTCACAACCAGCGACATCTTTAAAAGTAGTCTTAACTTTTCCGCCTTCCATTAGTTTGGCTTTACTTTTTCCAAAAGACATGGGGCCGCCTTTCCCACCCATACCTCCCTGCATCTGTCTCATGAAGAAAAAGAAAATACCAAGAAGTAAAATAATTGGAAATGCGCCTACTAATAATTGTGACCAAATTGAGGGTTGTTCAATCTTCTCATATACTGCGATAATCCCATTATCTTGAATGGCATTATCAACAGCTTCATCTTTTTTGAAGATTGGATGTGTTGTCTCGAACCTTGAACCATCTAAACGTTCACCAGTAATGGTCATCTGATCGCCTTTGTAAACTACTTTAGCAATTCGATCAGATAATACCTCTTCCTTAAATTGGCTATAACTTATTTGCTCTGTAACTCCAGAGTTTTCAATATTATTGAATACATAAATTAGTAATGATCCTAAAACGAACCAAACTGCAAGATTTCTTAAAACACTATTCATTATTTATATGCTCCGTACAAATATATTTCACCTGATTGCTTTTTTGAAGCAGCAGGTTTAAAAGTTTGAACTATCTTGAAAGATAATTCCATTTTTTTTCGAAGATTCTTTAACATGCTGTTTTGAAAGGTCTTCATAATAAATGAACCGTTAGATGAATCTAAATATTTTACTGCTGTGTCTAATGTAAGACAGTTAAGCTCATATATATTTTCAATATCTATAGCATTTATACCAGTAATGTTGGGGGCTATATCTGAAATTACAAGACCAAAATTACCTTTTAGATCATGAATTAAATCTATCTCATTAATTTCTTCAATGCTATTCAAAAAGAAATGTACTCCATCCAAACGATCCATTTCTAAAATATCAATTGCATATACATCGGATAGAGGTGATTTTTTTTTAATATATTGTGACCAGCCTCCAGGTGCTGATCCTAAATCTAAAACGTTTTGTTTCTTTTTTAAGGCTCTAGTTTTTTGAATAATTTCATCAAGCTTATATACTGCCCTGGTTCTATAACCTTCTTGTTTTGCTTTATTTGCCCAATTATCAGCATGCATTAGATATGCTTTACTTCAATGATCTCATAAGTAAGTTTTCCTGAAGGTGTTTCGATAGAGACTTCGTCATCAACAAATTTTCCAACAAGTCCTTTTGCAATTGGAGTATCAATAGAAATATGCCCTTTCTCAGGATTTGATTCTAAGTTACCTACTATCTTGTAGCTTAATTCTTTTTCAGCACCAACATCATAAAGCTTAATTGTTGAACCAAATACAACTCTTCCTGTTTCTGGTATATCTTTTACGTCAATAACCTGAGCATTTGCAAGAGCAGTTTCAATTTCACTAATTTTTGCTTCCATAAGACCTTGAAGCTCTTTGGCAGCATGATACTCTGCATTCTCTTTTAAATCTCCATGAGCCCTTGCTTCAGCTATAGCTTCAGAAATTTGTGGCCTTTCAATAAATTTTAATTGTGACAACTCTTCTTTTATAAAAAGTTCACCTTCTTTTGTTATAGGAATTCTACTCATTGGTTGATTATAGCAATTAAGATGGTTAAGTATTTATTTCTTGAAGTGTATTGTATGACCAATCAGCTTCTTTGCTCTCTAGAGCTTGCATTATTGCAAATGCGCCAAACATAGTTGTCGTGCAAAAAATCTTATTTTGAAGAGCTGTTCTTCTTATTGCTGCAGAGTCTTGAATAGATTGCTTACCCTCGGTTGTATTAATAACCAAATCGATTTCATTATTTAAGAGGCTATCTACTGTATGAGGTCTTCCCTCATTAACCTTATTAATTCTCCGCACTTCATAATTCATTTCTTTTATATAAGATGCCGTTCCTCCTGTTGCAACTATCTCAAAGCCTCTATTAACAATTAACGGGACTAGTTCATCTAAATATTTTTTATCGCTATCTTTTACACTTACAAAAACAGTTCCAGATCTTGGCATACTTTTATTGGCTCCTTTTTGAGCTTTTGCATAGGCTTCACCAAAATTAATACCTATTCCCATTACTTCACCAGTTGATTTCATTTCAGGCCCAAGGATTGGATCTACAAGAGGAAATTTATCAAACGGCATGACAGCTTCTTTTACAAAAGATAGTCCTGCTGGAAGTTGACTGCTAAATTTTTGCTCATCTAAAGATTTTCCTATCATTGCCTTTGAGGCTACCTTTACTAGAGAGTTTCCGATAGCTTTTGAGATAAAGGGTACAGTTCTTGAAGCTCTTGGATTGACCTCAATAATATAGACATCGTTTTCTTTTACGGCAAATTGGATATTCATGAGGCCAATAATATCCAGCTCTTTTCCTATCTTTATAGATTGTTTTGATATTTCATCTTGGACTTCTCTAGAGAGGCTATATGGAGGCAATGAACACGCTGAATCTCCAGAATGAATTCCAGCCTGCTCAATATGTTGCAATATTCCACCTATTTTAATATTGTTTCCATCGGATACTACATCAACGTCAACTTCAATTGCATCAGTAAGATAGCTATCTAATAGAATTGGCTTGCTGTTTGATACCTCAACAGCTTCTGTGAGATACAACTCTAATTCATTTTCATTATGAACAAGTTGCATCGCCCTTCCTCCAAGAACATAAGATGGCCTAACAACTATTGGAAAACCAATATTGTCAGCCTGAGCGATTGCTTCTGGAATATTTTTTACAGTAGCATTAGCTGGTTGCTTAAGATTTAATTTAATAATCAAATCTTGAAATCTTTCTCTATCTTCAGATCTATCAATTGCATCAACATTGGTACCAAGAATCTTTACACCCTGTTCAGATAGAATATCAGCAAGCTTAAGAGGGGTTTGGCCTCCAAATTGAATTATCACACCTTCTGGTTTTTCGTTATGAATAATATCTAGGATTTTTTCTGCCGTTATGGGCTCAAAATATAGTCTATTAGAAACATCATAGTCTGTTGAAACAGTCTCAGGATTACAATTAACCATTATTGATTCATAGCCCTCTTCTTGCATAGCTAAAGATGCATGAACACAACAGTAATCAAACTCTATACCTTGGCCAATTCTATTTGGTCCACTTCCCAGAACAAGGATTTTTTTATTTTTTGATGGGTTGCTTTCACACATATCCCCATAAGTTGAGTACATGTAACAAGTTGAAGTAGCAAACTCAGCCGCACAAGTATCTACCCTTCTGAAGATAGGGAATACATCATGAGAAATCCTTAAATTTCTGAAATCCATCTCGCTTGATTGAGTAAGCTCAGCAAGTCTTGAATCTGTAAAACCTTTTTTCTTTAAGTCAAAAATATCATCTTTAGTTAACGTATCTAGTTCTTTATTTCGAATACTTTTTTCAAGATTTAAAATTTCTTCAATTTGATCTAAGAACCAGTAATCAATTTTTGTTAATTTATGTATTTTTTCAAGACTCCACCCTGCTCTTATTGCATCAGAAACATAAAATAGTCTTTTTGGACCTGGAAAAGTTAATTCATATAATATTTTATCCTCATGATTTTCATATGGCTTTTCTACTACTGAATTAAGGCCATTCAAGTCTTCTTCCATGCTTGAAAGTGCCTTTTGAAGTGACTCTTGAAAATTTGAGCCAATTGCCATAACCTCTCCTACAGACTTCATTTGCGTGGTAAGTTTAGGATCTGCTTGGGGAAACTTTTCAAAAGCAAATTTAGGAATTTTTGTAACAATATAATCAATGCTAGGCTCAAAAGAAGCTGGGGTGAGCCCTCCTGTAATATCATTCTTAAGTTCATCAAGCGTATAACCAACAGATAACAAAGCAGCAACTTTAGCAATCGGAAATCCTGTTGCTTTAGATGCAAGTGCAGATGACCTGCTGACTCTTGGATTCATTTCAATAACAACCATTTTCCCATTTTCAGGATTTATTGCGAATTGAACATTTGAACCACCAGTGTCAACACCAATTTCTCTTAAAATTTTAAAAGAGGCATTTCTCATTACTTGATACTCTTTATCTGTGAGAGTTTGAGCAGGCGCTATGGTTATTGAATCACCTGTATGAACTCCCATAGGGTCAAGATTTTCTATTGAACAAACTATAATACAGTTATCTTTACAATCTCTAACAACCTCCATCTCAAATTCTTTCCAGCCAATTAGTGACTCATCAATAAGAAGTTCACTGGTGGGAGATAATTCAAGACCTTTTTTACATATAGCCTCAAATTCATCAATGTTATAAGCAATTCCTCCACCAGTTCCGCCCATTGTGAAGGATGGTCTAATAATACAAGGGAAACCTATATACTTTTGAACTTCGAATGCATCATCCATAGTATGAGCAATTCCTGAATTAGGAGTTTCAATATCAATAGCCTTCATGGTTTCATCAAAGAGCTGTCTGTCTTCAGCTTTATCAATAGCTTCTCTGTTTGCTCCAATTAAGACAACCCCATGTTTTTTTAGAACTCCTTTTTTATCTAAAGATAATGCTGTATTTAATGCTGTTTGCCCTCCCATTGTTGGCAATATGGCATCAGGCTTTTCTTTTTCAATAATTTTTTCAACTGATTTCCAGTGAATAGGCTCTATATATGTTGCATCTGCCATTAGTGGGTCTGTCATTATTGTTGCGGGATTAGAATTTACTAAAATAACTCTAAACCCTTCTTCTTTGAGAGCTTTACATGCTTGCGCTCCAGAATAATCAAACTCACATGCTTGACCAATGATTATTGGACCAGCTCCAATAATTAAGATTGAATTAATATCCTTACGTTTTGGCATGTTCTTCTACCATGATTCTAAATTTGTTAAATAATGTCTGAATTTCTTGAGGTCCTGGGCTTGCTTCTGGGTGACCTTGAAAACTGAATGCTGGCACATCATTAAACTCAATACCTTGCAATGAACCATCAAATAAAGAAATATGAGATGGTTTTATATTATTTGGTAAAGAATCTAAATCAACAGCGAAACCATGATTTTGACTTGTGATAAACACTTCTTTTGTGATTAGATCTTGTACTGGATGATTAGCTCCGTGATGACCAAATTTCATTTTGTAAGTTTTTGCACCTCCGGCTAAGGCAAGAAGTTGATGACCAAGACAAATGCCAAATATTGGAATATTTAATTCTAAGAATTTTTTAATATTTTCAATTGCATAAGTGCAAGGCTCAGGGTCCCCAGGACCATTTGAAAGAAAAATTCCGTTTGGGGATAGTTGCAACACTTCTTCAAAAGTTGTTTCTGCATTAACAACACGAATAGTACCTACATGGTCTGATAGAAGTCTTAAAATATTTGTCTTTATTCCGAAATCATATGCAACTATTAAAGGTTCATTTGAAGAGACAGCATGTTCAGGCCAAACTCCTTCATTCCAGTCATAGTCTTCCTTGGAACTAACAACCTTAGCTAAATCAAGCCCCTTTAATCCAGTAAAACCTTTTGCTCTTTTAACAGCTTCTTCTTCTGTAATTTGAGACAAAGATGCTATACAGCTGTTCATAGATCCTTTATCTCTTAAAAGCGATGTTAATTTTCTAGTATTGATACCTGAAATTGCTATAACTTTTTCTTCAACCAAAAATTCTTCAAGTGTTTTGGTAGAGCGCCAATTGCTCGGTTTTTCACAAAACTCATGAATAACCATTCCAGATGCATGAATTTGCGATGATTCATTATCATCATTATTGATTCCTGTATTTCCTATATGAGGATGAGTGAAAGTAATGATTTGTTTTTTATAAGAAGGGTCTGTGATTATTTCTTGATACCCTGTCATTGATGTATTGAAAACAATTTCTCCAACCTCAATTTTTTCTTCACCAAAACCATCTCCATAGAATATACTTCCATCTTCAAGAGCTAATATGGCAGGAAATGACATCAAAAAAGACCTCTTGTAAGAGTAATTTTAAAGAAATAAGATGGGAAGCTATTTAAAGAAATTTTGGTTTTTAATGAGCTAAAATATCGTGCTGGCATTAAAATTGTACTTTATAGACTTAGTTGCCAACTGTCTATACTAAATGAAAAAAAATATGAAAATATCTATAAAAACTCAATCTGAAATTCAAAAAATGAGAATTGCAGGAAAGCTTGCATCTGAGGTTTTAGAGATGATTGAACCCTATGTTATTCCTGGTGTATCTACTGAAGAGTTGGACAGAAGATGTTATGAGCACATTGTAAATGTTCAAAAAGCTATTCCTGCTAACGTTGGCTATAGGGGTTTTGAAAAAACTATTTGTTCTAGTATTAATCAAGTTATTTGTCATGGCATACCTGATAAGAATAGAATCCTTAAAGAGGGTGATATTATAAATATTGATGTCACAGTTATTAAAGATGGATGGCATGGTGATACATCAAAAATGTATCTAGTTGGTAAATGCCAGCCTCATAATGAAAGATTGGTAAAGATTACTCAAGAATGTTTATATAAAGCCATAGAAGTTGTGAAACCTGGTGGTTATCTTGGTGATATAGGGCATGCAATTCAGCAGCATGCTGAATCAAACTATTATAGCGTCGTAGAAGATTATTGTGGACATGGTATTGGTAATGTTTATCACGAAGAACCCCAAATATTACATTATGGCAAACCTGGAAAAGGTACACAGATTCTTGAAGGTATGTGTTTTACAATTGAGCCAATGATCAATCAAGGTTCAAAATATTGCAAAACCCTACAAGATGGTTGGACTGTAGAAACAAAAGATGGCAGAAATTCTGCACAATGGGAACATACACTAGCTGTTACGAAAAATGGAGTAGAAGTTCTTACGAAAAGACATGAAGAGTCTATATGACAAAAAATAGCTCAAATATAATTAAGAGCTTTCTTAATGATTTTCCTGAAATATTTCACTCTCCTCAAAAAGTTAATGCTTATCTTCAAGATTATTCAAAAAATATTGAGGAAATAATCGTAAAAGATTTTGTTAATTTTGGACTTAAAGATGATTTTGCAATCTACGCTAACGGAGGTTTTGGAAGACAAGAGCTCTATCCTTCATCTGACATAGATCTTTCAATTATCCAGAAGAAAAAAAATATTAATAATACTGACAATTTAGAAAAATTCATTGCTAAATTATGGGATTTAGGGCTTCAGGTGGGTCACTCTGTCAGGACTATCAAAGATATTAAAAAAATTGCAAAAGAGGATCCAAAAGAATTTACATCATATCTAACCAGAAGACCCCTGCTAACTAATAAGAAGACTGATGAGAGTATAAATCTGGCATTAAGCAAAATATGGTCAAAGAAAAAATTTTATAAAGTAAAACTTTCTGAGCAAGAAGAAAGATATAAATCTTTTTTTTCAACAGAATACAACCTAGAACCAAATCTCAAAGAATCTCCAGGAACATTGAGAGACTTTCAAACATCATTATGGATATTACAGCATTGTTTTGATCTTGAAAATATAGATGGTATTAAAAAATCTAAAGAATTTGGAAATGAAATTGAAGAAGTTATCAATTCATATAATTTTGTAAAGGCTATGAGATATATAACAAATATTATTTCAAATAAAAATAGACTTACCTTTGAAATACAAGTAGAAATAGCAGATAAAGCTAAACTTAAGGAAGGCACAACAAAGAGATCTGTAGAAAAATTAATGCAAAAATTTTATGAAAATGCTTCAAATCTTTCAAATTTTAACAATCTTGTTTTTGAGAAATTTAAAGAACAAAATCAATTTGCAATTACAAAAAATTATGGAGAGTTTTTCGTACGAGGAAATAAAATTGGTCTTAAAAAAGATGCTAATCTTGAAAAGCAAAAAGAGCTTATATTCGATATTTTTATTGCAATAGGAAAAAGTAAAAAAATTAATGCCATAGAAACATCATCAATGTCTCTTTTAAAAAATAATCTAAATTTAATAGATACAAATTTTAGGAATGATCAAAAGCATGCATCTAAATTTCTTGAAATTTTAAAATCACAATACAACCTTTCTTCAATTTTAAAATCAATGAAAAGTATAGGAGTAATTCAAAAATATATACCAGAGCTTGATGAAGTTATTGGCCAGATGCAGTTCGACTTATTTCACGTTTATACCGTAGATGAGCATACATTTAAAGTTGTTAGGAATATGCGACAAATGCATATTCATTATGTAGAGGAGTTTAAACTTGAGTATGAGTTGATCAATAAGTTGCCAAAAATAGAGATTCTTTATCTGGCTGGACTTTTTCATGACTTAGGTAAAGGCAAAGGAGGAGATCACTCAAAAATTGGCGCTAAAACAAGTCTAGATTTTGCTAAAAAAATTGGTCTCTCAAAAGCTGATGCAGATCTTATTTCCTGGCTTGTATTAAATCATCTTGAAATGTCATCTATTTCTCAGAAGAAAGATATTTCCGATCCAGATACCATTACTGCTTTTGCTGATCTTGCCATAACCACAGAAAGACTTGATTATCTCTACCTTTTGACGATTAATGATATTAGAGCAACAAACCCTGCGCTTTGGAATGGTTGGAAGCATGGTCTACTAAGGGACTTATTTTTATTAACAAGATCACAATTAAATAAAGAGCCTATCAAAACAATAGAAGAAATCTCTGAAGATAGAAAAAAGAATGCGGTTCAGCATTTTGCTGATCTTAATGATAAGAAAGAAATTCAAAGTTACTTTAAATTATTCGATGATTCATATTTTACAAAAAATAATTTAGATAGATTAAAGTGGCAGAGTAATCTTATTCTTGATGCTATTGATGACTCTTCAGTAATCGGGTGCAGAAAATGTTTTGGGAATTTATTAGAAATATTTATTAAAACAGATAATTCTGATGGGTTATTTTTAAAACTTGTAGAAGTATTGGAGATTTCAGGGCTTGAGATAATAGATGCAAATATATCAACAAGCTTAAATAAAACTATTGCAGCTAATACATTCATTACTAAGTTTTCATATCATGATAGAGTGCTCAGCAAATCTGAAGTTAAAGATCTTCAACTAAAAATTACTAATAATTTCAATACTTTTTCAGTTCAAAAGAAAAACGTTCTCAAGAAAAAGAAAAATGTTGAAACGTTTAATAAAAAAATTAATATTACAAATATTGAAGAGACCGCTAAGAAAAGAAACCTATTAACAATTGAAACCTCAGATAGTCCGGGTCTTCTTATAAAGATTGCAAAAGTTCTTCATGAAAATGGAACATCTATTTATTCAGCGAGAATTAACACTTTAGGAGACAGGGTTGAAGACACATTTGAGATAGAAGATATGACACTTTCTTGTGTTTCAAAGAATAAAATTGAAAAAATAAGCGTAAGTCTTAAAGAAACCCTATAAATAATATTTATCATCACTATAATAGCTGCATGAATATTGAAGCTATTGGCTTAATAAATAGATCTAAAAATGGAGATGTCCTTGATGTCTTCTTCCCTGTTGTTAATTTCAATGGAGAAAAAACTGATACTCAAGATCTAAATAATATAGAGTCAGAAAGAGAAATTATAGAATTATCTTGGAATCAAGATGATCTTGATGCATCTATAAGTGATGCTGTCTCCGCATATCTAAAGCTACATTTGCTCTCATATAAATTTGTGTTGCCTAATTCTATAAATCTAGATGGACTTTTTGCCTCTCTGCCAAATGTTGCATGGACTAATCAAGGACCTATTTCTATAAATGAGGTTGATGAAAGATTATTAGAATCAAAGGTTGGTATGAATAACTTATATATAAGATCATTAGATAAGTTTCCATGTCTAACAGATTACATTATCCCTAAAAACGTTAGAATTGCAGACGCATCAAGAGTAAGACTTGGAGCCTATTTGAGTTCTGGAACAACCGTAATGCATGAAGGTTTTGTCAATTTTAATGCGGGAACTCTAGGTAACGCCATGATTGAAGGAAGAATATCTGCTGGGGTTGTTATTGGAGATAATTCTGATTTAGGTGGCGGATGCAGTACCATGGGCACCCTATCTGGAGGGAATGATATAAAAATTTCTGTCGGAAAAAATTGCCTGCTAGGTGCAAACTCTGGGCTTGGAATACCCCTAGGTGATAACTGCACTGTGGAAGCGGGCTTATACATAACTAGCGGAACAAAAATTCAACTTTTTGATGCTGATGGAAATCCAACAATTATTAAAAAAGGATTAGAACTAGCTGGTTCAGCTAATTTAGTTTTCTTAAGAAACTCTTTAAATGGCATGGTAATTGCAAAACCAAATACAAAATCAATAGAATTAAATACACAACTACATAAAAATGATTGAATTCCTACAAAAACTTATAAAAATCAAATCTTTATCTCCAAGAGATGAAGGCTGTTTCGATCTTATTGAAGAAAGATTAAATAAACTAGAATTCAATTGTGAAAGAATTAATTATGCAAATGTAGAAAATCTTTATGCTACATATGGACATAAGGGAAAACTCTTTTGCTTTCTTGGGCATACTGACGTTGTTCCTACTGGCCCTGAAGAACAATGGACGCACCCTCCTTTCTCAGCTCATATTGATGGAGATTTGTTATACGGAAGAGGAACGGCTGATATGAAAGCTTCTATTGCTGCTTTTCTTGAATCACTTGAAGAATTTTTTGCCACCAGTCCAGAACTTAACTATAGAATTGCTATCTTACTAACATCAAATGAAGAGGGTGATGCAATAGATGGATTTATAGACAAGATAGTTGATGATATGATTGAGAAAGATGAAAAGATTGATCTGTGTCTTGTTGGAGAACCCACTTCTTATGAGAAGATTGGTGATAGCGTAAGAATTGGAAGAAGAGGTTCACTTGGAGGCTCTTTAAGAATTATAGGAAAACAAGGCCATATTGCATATCCAGAAAATGTAGATAATCCAATATTCTCTGCCAGCGATGTAATCGTTAAATTAAAAAATACTACTTGGGATAATGGCAACGCAATTTTCCAACCTACAAGTTTCCAAATTTCTAATATTCATTCAGGAACAGGTGCCAAAAATATTGTTCCTGGAGATCTAGATATGCTTTTCAATTTTAGATATTCAACCGAATCAACCAAAGAAACTTTGATAGCTGAGTTTGAATCTATTCTTAATGAGCTAAATATTGAGTATGAAATTGAATGGAAATTATCAGGATTGCCTTACTTAACCAAGAAAGATAATTTAAAAGATGTTGTAGTACAGTCAATAAAAAATATTACGGGATATGTCCCAGATCTTAATGCAAAAGGTGGAACTTCTGATGGGCGTTTTATTGCTAAGATGGGCACGGAAATTGTTGAATTGGGGCCATTGAATGAAACAATTCATCAGATTGATGAGCATGTCAAAATTTCAGAGATATGGACCTTAAAGGATATCTATACAGATATCCTCAAAGGTCTAAATACAAAGTTATCTTAACTTTTCTCTCTGCTTTTAAAAAAGTAAGCCATTATTATTAATGCTAATGCAATCACCGCATAGTATTGAATCATAAAAGTAAAAATAGGTTGAACTGAACTTAACCCATCAACTGTTGCATCTCCTCCCAATAGACCTGCAAGCACACCACCAATTGCTGATGCCAAGAACCAAAGTCCAAACATCTGACCCATATATCGTTTTGGTGAATACTTAGAAAAAGCTGACAAGCCAATTGGAGATAAGGCTAGTTCACCCCATGTTTGAAGTAAATAAGTTATTAGTAACCATCTCATACCTACCGGAGCAGAAACCATAGCTAATTTAACTGCATAAACCATTACGATAAAGCTTAGTGCCATAAAAATAAGGCCTATAGCAAACTTTATAGGCAATGATGGATCCATGTTCATTCTTGCTAAATGAGCCCATATACCTGCAAAAATTGGAGCAAAAGTTACAACAAAAATTGGATTAGCAAATTGAAGCCACCCAATTGGTATCATAAAACCGCCAACAGACAAATCTGTAAAATCTCTAGCAAAAATACTCAGAGAACTTGCTGATTGATCAAAGCCTGACCAAAAAGCAGCTGCCCCAATAAACAAGACAAACAGTAATACTAAATTTTTCTTCTCAATACCTGTCAGGCCTGCAAATCCATACAAATATACAAAATATAAACCAGCAACAATTGTTAGAAAGTATGCAAAATTTTCAGCAAAAACTCTTGGTTCTATTACAAACAAACCTAGTAAGCCTGAACCAATAACTACTAACATAAGAATTAAACTTAATTTAGTCCATTTAATTAAATTTAATCTTTTTGCATCAGGCATCTCATTAGGATTCTTACCAGCATCACCAAGTAAATGTCTAAATTTAATATATTGGTATACACCAAAAACCATGCCTACTCCAGCAGCTCCAAAGCCATAGTGCCAGCCAATTTTTTCACCCAAATAAGAACAAATTAAAAAACCTAAGGTCGAGCCAATATTAATTGACATATAAAAAATCGTATAACCTGAGTCTCTTCTCTCATCATTATCTGCATACAAGTTACCAACTATTGTTGAAATGTTACCTTTTAGCAATCCTGTCCCAAGAACAACAAATATTAATCCTAGAAAGAAAGTTTGTTCAAGAGGTATTGCTAAAGTAAAGTGCCCTATAGCAATGATAATTGCCCCTATCAATACAGCTTTTTGATGGCCTAAAATATTGTCAGCAATCCAGCCTCCAGGAACAACCATAAAATAAACCATACCAACATAAATCCCATATATTGCATTAGCATTTAACGCAGAAAGGCCCATGCCAGGATTAAATCCAGTAATTGCACCAGTCATATATAGAACAAGGAGTGCTCTCATTCCATAATAAGACATTCTTTCCCACATCTCAGTAAGAAATAATGTTCTTAACCCAATTGGGTGACCAAAAAATGCTGTATCTTTTTCCATAATCGTTTATTTTGTAATTTGTTTTAATTACTATACCAAAATGATTGAAAAAACATACATCGTCTTTCCTATGAAAAGAATTGCTGCAAGTATCTATGACTTTTTTCTTCTTTTAGGGGTCTGGTTTGCAGTTGGATCAATTGCTTTATGGCTTAACGGAGGTGAGATATTAAATCCATGGCTTGGGCTTGTTATTGTCTTTATAAGTAGCTGGAGTTTTTATGCATATTTCTGGATGAATGGTAATAAGACTTTAGGGATGGCGGTATGGAATATAGAGATATATAGTCCTGATGGAAATAAAATCAGTCTTAAACAGGTAACAATAAGATTTATTATAAATATGTTAATTGTTTCTTTAGCAGGAATACCCCTCTTGCACATTTATTTTTCATCTAATGGTAATTCTGTTAGTGATACCCTGTCGAAGACATCATTGAGATCTGTCTAGATTTTTTTATATAAATAAAAACTTGTAATTAGCAATATCAATGCCGGGACTACTACTCCTGCCAAAACAGAGTAATTTATTGAGATAGCCAAACTTATTGAAAAGTCCTGAAAAACTTTATATATAAATGCGCCAATAACTGATAGTACAATTCTAGATGCTGGTGATGCTTCTCGCAAAGAACCAAATATAAATGAACCAAAAAAAATAATTAGCGACAATATTGATAAGGGCAGGAAAATCTTTTTATAAAAAGATTTTTCGATATGAGACTTAAATAAAATATCTTTATTTACTGAACTACCTTTAAGTAAGTTTTTGTTGAAGATTAATTCAGAAAATTGAAGCTTTTCAATATCTTTGAGAGGTATCGATGCGCCTAGTGGAAAATTAAATGGCTCTGAATAACTCAGCTCATCTTTATTATTGAAACTATGAGAAGTCATTGTGTTATCAAAAACAATAGTCTCTTCTTGGATATTAGCAGATTCAGATGTCTTGTAATAAAGCCCTTCATCATAGTCTGACTTAAGAAATTTAACATTATAAATAGTATTGCCAACCTTATCTGAGAAATTTATAAAGGAATTTTTATCTTTGATCCATTCGTTATTTCTTTCAGCATTAGATTGATTATTAATTATCAGATTTTTTTCTACCTCTGCATTAATATGAATATCTCTAAATGCTAATTCATTAGCTCCCAAGTATGAAAAAACTAAGATCATTGGTCCGATAGCGCTTATGAGAACTATTTTGATTGGAGATTCACCACTAGATCTAAGCACATTCAAATTGCCTTCTTGATGCGATATCCCTAAAGCAATCATTACTCCAAGCAAACAAGCTCCTTCTAAAAAATCATTTGCATTATATGGCAATGATGCAAGCATAAATTTTAAAGAAGATAAGAATGTATAGTTAACCGAAAGATTCTCTAATTCAGATATAAAATTAAAAACAAAATCTAACAATGCAAATAATGCAAAAATAAAGAATGAGATCAATAACGACCTTTTAATAATATATTTATGGAAAATTTTCATCTAAGTAATAATCCACATAATAAGAACAAATAAAACAAAGCCAATAACATATCTCATAAAATAGTTTTCGTTTATTACAAAATTTATATTACCGCTATAAATAAATTTATCTTTAAAAAGATAAGCAACCAAAAATAAAATAAAGACGAGATGTACATACCAGAGTCCAAATGAGGTCTTGGGATTGTCAACAATATATTCTCTTCCTAGAATTAATAAACTTAAATACATCACATACAAAAGCATTCCGGGCAATATAACAGAGAATCTACCCTGTCTTGGTTTAACCTCTGAAATATAAACTCCAATAAACAAAAGAATTAGGATAGTTATTGGCACTGAGATGTTCCATTGAAAGCTTGCAGCATCTGAATCAGATGAGAAATCAAATAATTTTGTTAGGTTCATATCATTTTTGAGGTTACTTTCTCTTTCAATATCAATTTTGAAATTATTAAAATTCGATTCAAGTTTTGATGAGTCAGTAAAAACTCCGCTATAAAAAGAACCATCATTAAAGTTTAATAAAATGAGATCTTTGCTTTCAGTTGTATAAAGCTCTTCAGCAATTATAAAAAATGAATTGCCTTGGTTTTGTTTTAGAGCCTTTACTCCAGTTAAAGTATTGTTATCAGCATTTTTAATATAAACAAAACCTCCATCATCTAATGAAACTATTTCATCCGATTTAATCGACTCAAGCTTTTCTTCAAAAGAGTCCATCTTAAGCATTTCTTGCGATAATGCTTTTGTATAAGGTGCAACATATAAGCTTAAAATTAGAGTTAATAAGAAATATAGTATTGCTTGTGGAGCTAAGAATTTAATTAAGTCTAAGGGAGCCAAACCAACAGAAAAGAAACCATAAATTTCTCTTTCAGCATAAATCCTACTGACAGAAATTAGTACTCCTAAAAAAAAAGAAAGAGGAATTAAGAGAGTTATAAAATCTGGGAATCTCAGAGCAACAATGCTCATTATGATACTTGGGTCGAGATTTCCTTCTGCAGCCTCTTCAAAATAACCAACAACCCTTGAGCCAACTACCAAAAGAAAGAAAATCAGTAAGACACTAGTTGAGGATTTTAAGACCTCCATATTCAAACTTTTTGAAAGAATATTTTTTTTATACATGCCTTGAGAACTATGATGCATTACAATATTTATCTTATCAGTAAATACCATAACAGGAGAACTTAAATGGCGTATAAAGTTTTAAATAATATTTTAGTTAAAGATGCTGCATCTAATAGTCTGGCTTCATTGAAAACAGATTTGTTAGTACTTGTTATTAACAAAAATACAAAAAATGATTCATCTTTTAAAGAGTTAAATAAAATCTCAAAAAACTATTTTTCTAAAACAATATCTTCGCATCTAAAAGATGTAGGTAGCAATGTTCTCCTACCAAAAGTTGATGGTATTGCGGCAGCAAACATATTGCTTGTTAATGGACTAGATTCATCAGCTCCAACCCACAAGTGGTTAAGTATGTATCAATCAATTGCTCATAAAGGTAATAACCTTAAGAGTAAAGATATTTCAATCATGCCAGGTAATACATGTCCGACTAAAAAGGATGAGTTCTGGTTAATTGAAATGGTTGCGAAAACAATAGAATCGAATGTTTATATTTTTTCTGAAACAAAAAATAAAACTGCTTCTAGACCAACGGTAAAAAAACTAACTATATTAACCTCCGGTCTTACCCCATCTGCACTGACAAAGGCAAAACAAGCTGCCAAAACTGGTTATGCTATTGGTGAAGGTGTGAACACAGCTAAATATCTTGGCGATCTTCCTGCAAACCATTGCACTCCAAAAATAATTGAGAAAAAAGTCAAAGCCATGACAAAAGATTTTCCAAAATTAAAAATTAAGTCATTTAATGAGCAACAAATGCAAAAGATGGGCATGGGATCATTTCTAAGCGTCTCTAGAGGTAGTGAAGAGCCAGCAAGAATGATGGTCATTGAATACAAAGGCGGTAAAGCTAATGAAAAACCAATTGCGCTAGTTGGTAAAGGCGTTACCTTTGATACCGGGGGAGTTTCAATAAAACCAAGTCCTGCTATGGATGAAATGAAGTGGGATATGTGTGGTGCTGCGACTGTATTTGGAGTTATGTCTACTCTAGCAAGATTAAATGCAGATGTTAATGTGGTTGGTGTCATGGGATGTGCTGAAAACATGTGCTCATCCACAGCCACAAAGCCTGGAGACGTTGTGACATCAATGTCAGGTCAAACTATAGAAATTCTAAATACTGATGCTGAGGGTAGATTGATTCTTGCTGACTGTCTTACCTTTGTTGGCAAATACAAGCCATCCTATGTAATTGATATGGCTACGCTCACAGGAGCTGTTGTTGTTGCTTTGGGAAGACATGCAAGTGGTGTAATGACTAATGACCAACATTTAGCAGATAAAATTATAGAAGCTGGCGAAGAGTCTGGTGATAGAGCATGGCAACTTCCATTGTGGGATGAGCATCAATCTTGTACAAAAACCAAATATGCTGATTTAGCTAATATTGGCGGAGGCCGAGAAGCTGGCACTATTCATGCTGCTGCTTTCTTATCAAAGTTCACCAATGATTATAAATGGGCTCATATTGATATTGCTGCTACAGCCTCATACAGCTCTCCTGTTAAAGCAGGAACAGGAAGACCTGTGCCATTAATTAGTGAGTTACTTTTAAGTAAGAAATTAAAATAATTTTCTATTCCAAGCAACATTATGGATAAGCAATATTACCCAGTTGAAATTGAAGAAAAATGGGTAAAAATTTGGGCTGAGAGAAAAGTTTCTAATAAAGAATCAGACGATTCATTTTCTCAAGTAATACCTCCTCCAAATGTTACTGGAACTTTGCATATGGGGCATAGCTTTCAATATGCCATTATGGATTTTTATACTAGATACCATCATATGTCTGGGAAAGATTCTTATTGGCAAGTTGGCAGTGATCATGCTGGTATTGCAACGCAAATGGTTGTAGAAAACAATTTAGCTAAAAAAGATATAAGCAGACTTGACTTAGGTAGAGAGAAATTTCTTAAAGAAGTTTGGTCATGGAAAGAATTTTCTGAAGAAAAAATAACCTCACAAATTAAAAGACTTGGGAACACCGTTGACTGGGATAAGTATAGATTTACACTTGATGATGGCTGCAATGAAGCCGTTATTAAAGCATTTGTAGAATTACATCGAAAAAACAAAATTTATCGAGGATACAGATTAGTCAATTGGGATCCGTCGCTTAAGACTGCTGTCTCAGATCTTGAGGTGGTAAGACAAGAAAAAGATGGTCTGCTTTGGCACATTAAATATCCAATTGAAGATTCAGAAGACTATGTAATAGTAGCAACAACAAGACCTGAAACTATGTTTGGAGATATGGCAGTTGCTGTTAATCCAAATGATGATAGATATAAAAATCTTATTGGTAAAAATATTGTACTGCCGTTTGTTGGAAGAAAAATACCTGTTTTAGCTGATGAATATGTTGATATGGAATTTGGAACTGGTTGTCTAAAAATTACTCCAGGTCATGACTTTAACGACTATGAAATAGGTAAAAAATATTCACTTCATGAAGTGGGTGGAGAAGTAAAAACTTCAGATACAGCAAGTGACTTTGAGCCTCTAAATATATTTACCGAAGATGCATGGTCAAATGAAAATGTACCTGAACCATTTTCAAATCTAGATCGTTTTAAAGTCAGAAAACTT
This sequence comes from uncultured SAR86 cluster bacterium, assembly GCA_964276145.1. Taxonomy (GTDB): domain Bacteria; phylum Pseudomonadota; class Gammaproteobacteria; order Magnimaribacterales; family D2472; genus SCGC-AAA076-P13. The sequence goes on from CAXYDN010000007.1 coordinate 406,116, forward strand.
GTATTAGAGAAACTTAAGGAACTCAATCTTTTAGAAAAAGAAGAAAAACATCATATAAGTGTTCCAAGAGGTGAAAGATCTAATGTCGTTATCGAACCTAGACTAAGCTATCAATGGTATGTAAAAACAAAAGATATGGCAGCTCGAGCAAATGATGCTGTGAACAAGGGGGAAATACAATTCCATCCTGAAAACTGGATCAAAACATATTTTAATTGGATGGACAATATTGAAGACTGGTGTATCAGTAGACAAATATGGTGGGGTCACAGAATACCTGCTTGGTACGATGAAGACAGTAATGTGTATGTTGGTTACAGTGAAGAAGAAGTGAGACAACACTATAAACTGGATGATAAAACATTAACTCAAGATGAAGATGTCCTGGATACTTGGTTTTCTTCAAGTTTATGGCCTTTTGCTTCCTTGGGCTGGCCTAATAAAACAGAGGATTATAAAAAACACTTTCCGACCTCGCTGTTAGTAACTGGTTTTGACATTATATTTTTTTGGGTTGCCAGGATGATGATGATGAGTCTTGAGTTTACTGACCAGATTCCATTTAAAGATGTTTATGTCACTGGTTTAATTAGAGATGAAAATGGTCAAAAAATGTCAAAATCTAAAGGTAATGTAATAGATCCTTTAGATTTAATTTATGGCATCACACAAGACGATTTAGTTGAAAAAAGAACTGCTAATCTTATGCAGGAAAAAATTGCTGAAAAAATAGAACGTAAAACAAGAAATCAATTTCCTAAAGGCATTGAATCATATGGAACTGATGCTCTTAGGATGACTTTTTACTCCTTGGCAACACATACTAAAGATATAAGTTTTGAATTTGGAAGATTAAAGGGCTACAGAAATTTTTGTACAAAGATTTGGAATGCAGCAAGATTCATTAACGGCTACCCTATTGGGAATGAGTCGTTTAAACCAAAAACAGATAAAGATAAGTGGATCAAAACTGAATTCGATAAAACAAGAGGTCAGATACAAAAAAATATTGAAGATTACAGATTAGATTTTGCTATTAATGAGGTTTATGAATTCTTTTGGGGTAAGTTCTGTGATGTGTATATTGAGGATTGCAAAAAATCAGGTGAAACTGATAATCTAAGACCTATGCTAAAAGAAATATTAGTAATGATGCATCCATTTGCGCCCTTTATAACTGAAGAGATACATAGTTTATTGTTTGATAGCCCCATTATTAGGTGAAATAAAGCTCCTATGGCTATTATTAAAGCTTCTAACCTCGTTAAAAAATATAAAAATCCCGAAAATCAATCAAAGATCCTTAATGCCGTGGATGGAGTTTCTTTGTCTATTAATTCCGGTGAGATCTTTGGAATACTTGGCCCTAATGGAGCCGGCAAGACCACAACTCTTGAAATGCTGGAGGGTCTTAAGGACATAGACGAAGGCTTGGCCTTAATTAATTCAATTGATGTTACAAGCAATCCATACGAAGTAAAAAAATTAATAGGGGTTCAACTTCAAGCTAATGAATATTTTGACAATATGACATTAGTTGAACTACTTAAATTATTTTTAGCTTTGTACAACTCTTCGAATGATCCGCTAGATTTACTCAAAAAAGTAAAACTAGAAGACAAGGCAAATGCTAATGCAAATGAATTGTCTGGAGGTCAGAAGCAAAGATTTTCAATAGCCTCAGCATTAGTCAACAATCCTTTAGTTTTATTTCTTGATGAGCCAACAACAGGTTTAGACCCCCAAGCAAAGAGGAATATTTGGGATCTTGTTCTAGAACTTAATAAGACTGGTATGACTATAGTTTTGACCACTCACAACATGGAAGAAGCAGAGTTCTTGTGCCATAGGATAGCAATAATGGACCATGGAAAAATTATTGCAGAGGATTCTCCAAAGAACTTAATTATGGAACATGCTCCTAATAAAATTAGAGAAATTAAATATGGAAATATGGAAGATGTATTTATAGCTTTAACAGGTCACGGACTTAGAGATTAAGATGCTTAGAAAACCTCAATTATATTTAACGAAAGTTTTTATTCAGATATTTCTAAGAAATAAGCAATATATTTTTTTTAGTCTCTTATTACCCGTGGTTATTTTAGGAATTGTGGGCTTGAATGATGGCGAAAGAGACCCAGTAGATATTGGTCTTGTTGACTACTCAAACTCAAATATTTCTAAAGAGTTTATTGATAAACTCTCTAATAATGTATTATTTAATATCAATCAGTCTGATGAGGAGAGTCTTAGAAATAAACTTATTAAAGGTGAACTAACGTTAATACTTGTACTTCCTAATGATATGGAGGATACAAGTAAAACAACAAATATCAAATTATTAGCAGACAAATCACAAATTAATTTTATTGAAGCCATAAAACCAATTATTAACCAGACGCTAATAGGTGTTGAGAGAGAAATTTCTAAAAAAATACCTATGTTTAGCCTTGAAATAGAAGATATTAAATCAAGAACTCAAACTTACTTAGATTTTTTATTGCCTGGTATTATGGCATTTATGCTTATGAATCTTAGTATTGCTGGAAGCGGATTTAATGTTGTTGAATTTAGAAGAAGAGGAATACTTAAAAGATTATTTGTAACTCCAATTAAGCCAATAGATTTTGTCTCTGCAATAGTTATTGCTCGAATGGTTATTGTGCTTGGTCAGTTGAGTATTATTTTTGGGTTTGCCTTTTTCTTTTTAGATGTAAATATTGTTGGGAGTATTTCACACTTATTTTTCATTATTATGCTTAGCGTATTAATGTTTCTAACTTTAGGTTTTTCAATTGGGAGCTTGGCTAAAACCCAAGAATCAGTGGGTGTGATAGCTTCTATTTTTATTTATCCTCAAATAGTTATGTCAGGGGTTTTTTTTCCAATAGAAACTCTACCCGAGTTCATTCAACCATTTTCAGAAATATTACCTCTTTCTATAGTTGCAGATGCCATGAGATCAATTTCTAGTGACGGCCTTTCATTGTTAGCTGTTTATAAGAACATAATTGGGATAAGCATATGGATTGTTATAGGCACCTTTGT
>CAXYDN010000008.1:0-17373 GCA_964276145.1 uncultured SAR86 cluster bacterium
AGTTAACTTGACATAAATTACTTAAAAAATATTAGCTTAATTACTTTATATAAAGTTAAAATATATAAAATATTTAGATAATTTAATATGTATGAATGAATTAATTTTGATGAGTCCGTCTCATATTATTACAGTATTGCTGAGCTTGCTGGCCATCATCTTTGTGCCTAAATACTTTGAAAGTTCAACTGATAAAGCTAAAGTTTCTTTGAAATACTCGATAATTTTTTTATTGTTGATTAATCAGAGTATGGATTTTTATAGAGAAGGTATTTTAAGTAATAGATGGGAAGATGGCCTTCCACTTCACTTATGTGATTTCTCAACAATGGCTATTATCTTATATTTCATTACTCAAAAAAGAGATTTTTTTATATTTGCATTTTTCTTTGGCATTGCAGGTGGAGGGATGTCTATAGTTACGCCTGATACAGTATATGGGTTCCCTTATGTGGGTTATATACAAAGCCAAATAGGGCATACAATGATTTTGATGGGCGTTACTTATGTAATGATAATCGATAAGCACAGGCCTTACATTGGAGATGTACCAAAGGCATTATTCTACGCATCTATTTTATTAATATTCACCTACCTAATGAATTACCTGCTTGGCACAAACTATTGGTTTTTGGCTGAAAAACCAATTGGAGATAATATAACTTCACTTATGAGGCCCGAGCCTTTTCATATAATTGATCTTTATATAGCAGCTATTGTGATTTGCTATGTTATGTACTTACCTTATTATTTGAAAGATAAATCTAGAGCTAGAGGCATAGATTGAAAAAAGTTCAAAACAAGATCGTATCTAGAAGGCAAATTCCATTTAAGTATAGAGCCTCAAGACCAAAAATAGTTCAATGGCTTGCCAGATGGTTTCTAAGAATTTTTGGCTGGAAAGTAGAAGGAGCCGTGCCGTCAATTGCTGGAAATCAAAACCTAATTCTTATAGCTGGACCTCATACTTCTAACTGGGATGGTATTTTTGGTTTTGCTGCAATTTTAGGCCTAGACGCTAAAATCACATTTTTTGGAAAATACACTTTATTTAACAAACCTATTCTTGGAAGATTTTTAAAATATATGGGCGGTATACCTGTTGATAAATCTAAACCAGGTAGAGGACTTACAGATGTAGCAATAGAAAACATGAAGAAACTTAACGGCTCATTGATCGCAATGTCTCCAGAGGGAACCCGAGCTAAAACTGAAAAAATGAGATCTGGATTTCTAAGAATAGCTAAAGCTGTTGAAGGTCAAATATTTTTAGGAGCTTTTGATTTTGGCAAAAAAAGAATCTTTCTTGATAGGTTTTATAGCCCCTCAGGCAATAATGAAGAAGACCTTCAGTGGGTTAGAGAGTATTTCATGCAATACCAAGCAAAGCATCCCAAAAATTATTAGTTAGTATTTAGACCTTTAGCAATCTTCTCATCAATTTTTTGTTCAACTATAAATAGAGGGGGATTCCCATGATCTAGAACCGCAGCGTGAAAGTTCTTTTGATCATTCCCGGGCTCCGCTTACTTAAAATTATATTAATATCATTATAAGATTATTTGCTACACTTGATATTCATATAAAGGAATAAATTATGTCAGATAGAATAGCAACTCTAACAAGTAAAGATGATATTTCAATAATTACTTTGGATGATGGTAAGGCAAATGTTTTCTCTCCAAAGATGATTCAAGATGTTAATCAATGTTTAGATAAAGTTCCAACAGAAAGTGGTGCCTTAATTATTACAGGAAGAGAGGGTATGTTTTCGGCTGGCTTTGATTTAAAAATTATTTCAGCAGGCGATATTCAGGCGACTATGGATATGTCACTAAGTGGATTCAAGTTATTATCAAGAATATTTTCATTTCCAAGACCAATATTGGCAGCATGCTCAGGCCATGGAATTGCCCTAGGAACTTTCTTGCTATGTTGTTGTGACTACCGCATTGGCGTTAAAGGTGATTATATGATCGGCGCTAATGAAATGAGAACAAATATGGTCATACCAATTCCTATCCTAGAGCTTATTAGTCATAGAGTATCTGCTAGTCATAAATATAGAGCAATCTTAGGAGCAGAGATGTATTCAATTGAAAGTGGAGTAGAGGCTGGGTTAATAGATGAGGTTGTAGATCCTGAAAATCTAATGGAAACGGCAATGCTCAAAGCAAAAGATTTAGCAACTATGGGGCACCCAAGTTATACACTCACTAAAGAGTTGCTGATTAAAGAACCGTTACAAAAGATTAATAATGCTATTAGCGATATTGAATCTAGTTAGCATTCAACAATGTTCACAACCAATGATATAGAGCTATCTATTTTTAAAGAAGTTCCAGATAATATTGCATTAAATATTTTATATTCCTTAAATCAAGATAATACACCTGAGGTTGGTGAGCTAGATTCAATAGATAGTTTATCTAAGCTAATAAATATGAGTGCTGTTAATTTTTATGTGCTTGAGGGCGATAAAATTATTGGTTTCGTTATATGTTTTAGAGAAGGCTCAGAATATAAATCATCAAACTATAATTATTTTAAAAATAAAGAAGATAAATTTTTATACATAGATAGAGTGGTTATAAAAGAGAGTCATAGAAGAAGAGGAGCTGGATCTTATCTATATGATCATCTATATGATCTTGTCAAAAAAGAGGGAATTCCCTTATGTTGTGAGGTCAACATAATGCCTAAGAACCAAATTTCTTTGAACTTTCACTATAAAAAGGGTTTTAAAGATGATGGAGAGTGTGACTTTGAAGATCATTCAGTTAGGTATTTAAAAAAATAGACACTTTAATTTGTCTTTTATTAAAACATAATTTAATAAATAGGTTAATATCAAAAATATGTTTGTTGAAACATCTCTTTTTTTTAAAACTATGCTTATTCTATGCAGCCAGATAAGTGTTATTTTAGCTATCTGTTTTTATTGCATTAGAGAAGCAAGAAAAGCTTATGAAAATGATACATCTTTTGCCGGGATGTACTTTAAAGGCTCAATGAATTTGAATAAGCAGCTTGATTTAGTTCCCTATAGCCCATCTCCTGAATATTATCCAAGCGAAATGTTTAAAATGGTTCAATCAAAAGACAATCCAACAAAATCAGACACATTAATTGTAATGGCTATGAATTCAGAGCATAGAATAGAGCTTATAAAAGATGGATACATGGACAAGAGTGGTGGTAACTATTTCTATGCTGCATTTCTTTTATGGATTATATCGTCTTCTTTGTGCACTTTATTTGCTACCACCGGCATTAGCACTCAGACTGGTATCATTTTTTTTACTACATCAAGTATCACTTTTGGATTTTTATTGTCAATTATTATGCTTGAGATGGATGAAAATGATGGTTTTAATGCCTTAAAGATTGTTTTTTTAGTTACTCTTATTACTGGTTTTATAGGATATAGTGATGTTTATTCATTCTCAGAGAGCTCCTCTTTAGCATTATTCCTATTAATATCTTTGCTTGGATTGATTGGTTTTGAATTTATTAGGATATTCCGAGGATTTTCGAGATGGGCCATAAGGATCAAAGCAATTTTTGGTGCTTTTGTTTTTTCTGTATTTTTATTATTTGATTTTAATCTCCTCAAAAAAAAATCAGATTTTGGAGTTAATGACTGGGACAACGCATTCAATATTGCGTTTGAAATATATTTAGACATAATTAATTTATTACTTGAAATATTAGATGCTTCGTCTAATTAAAAAATAGGAAAAAAATATGTCAATTTATAAATGTAATCAGTGCGGGATGTCTGTCAAAACATCATGCGGTGAATGTAGTGCGCCACTCGTAGATGGAATATTAGATTTAGACGATGGCAGCTCTGTAAAAATATCTCAATGTCTCGAAGTAGAGTGCAACAATTTTGAAGGAAAGATTAAGTCTCCTCTTTGTTGCGGGAGTGATATGCACTGTACTATTTAATAAGACTCTATTCACAGAGAGTTAAAAACTAGCCCATCATAAACAGGCTAGTTATTGATTTATCTGCTTATTGAGTAACCTTGTTGTTCTAGAATAAACCTATCTTCTGACAGATCACCAACCCATGAGACTTTGCCCTCATCATTGAACTCAAATCTAGTCGCTCTGTAAGCATTTGCTGTTAAGCCTGATGCATCTTCTGTAAATTCAGACCAACTTAAAACCCATACAGTGCCATCATCAGTGCAAGCTGTTTCAATGATTTCAAACTTATTAGGACCCCAGTCTTCAGCCTCTGCTTGTGCAAAGTTTTCAAGAATCTGAGCTTTTGTAGATGTTTGTTGAACTGCGCCTCTTGCAACAGTTACAGCAACTTCTTCATCATCTCTTAAAACAACAGCATTAATTTCTTCGCCTGGTTTACCTCTAAATCCTAATCTATTTCTGTTATCTTCAGATACTCTTACTCCAGCTACTTCGACAAATGAATCGCCAACCTTTAAAGCTTTTGATGCAGGACTTTCAGGAATAATATATGTAACAGTCATACCTTCTTCTTCAGGATCCCATATAAAACCCATTCCAACATATCTATCTCCAACAGTCATTCCATCCTCAGACATATTTTTTTCAACCATTTCAGTTGCTTCAGCCTTTCCTGTATATCCAGCAGTTACCCATGCGGTAGCAAGGTCCATATTATCCTGGTATGCATTATTAGAATTAGTTTCCATATTACATGCCGTCAAAATTATGAACGAAGAACATACAAAAATAGTTTTAAGATTATTCATTTTTTCTCCTTATAAATAAATTACTATCTTAGTTTATATTTTTTATAAGTTAATGAATATCTTTATGTTCTTACTCTGCCTTTTTTTCTAAGACGAATTGATTCAGGAGTAACCTCAACAAGCTCATCATCTTCAATAAATTCTAGAGCTTGTTCAAGGGTGTGTTTGATATGAGGAACTAGAATTAGATTTTCATCTGTTCCAGCCGCTCGAATATTTGTTAGCTGCTTAGCTTTAGTTGGATTAACTGGAAGATCGTTATCTCTTGAATGAAGGCCAACAATTTGACCAATATATACCTCTTTTCCATGACCAAGAAACAACTTTCCACGATTTTGTAAATTAAATAAAGCATAAGCAAGGGTCTTTCCAGCCATCATAGAATACATGACACCATTTGTTCTTTTAGCAATTTCACCAACTTTAACAGGACCATAATGATCAAAAACACTTGTCATAATTCCTGTCCCACTTGTAATGGTTAAAAAATGAGATCTAAATCCTATAATTCCTCTTGAAGGAGCAATGAATTCTAATTTTACTCTTCCCTTGCCATCAGACTCCATGCTTTGAAGCTCTGCTTTCCTTGGACCAAGCTCTTCCATTACAGAGCCTTGATGAATTTCTTCTACATCGATTACTATTTGCTCATAGGGTTCATGAATTTCTCCATCAACTTCTTTTTGAATGACCTGAGGTTTAGATATAGCTAATTCAAAACCTTCTCTTCGCATAGTTTCTATGAGCACTGATAAATGAAGCTCGCCTCTTCCCGAAACAATAAATTTATCTGGACTATCGCCAGGGCCAACTCTAAGTGCTACATTTGATATTAATTCTTTTTCTAATCTTTCTTTAATATTTCTTGATGTTACAAATTTTCCCTCTCTACCGGCAAAAGGAGAGTCATTAACTTGAAAAGTCATGCTTACTGTTGGCTCATCAACAGAAAGAGGTGCCAAAGCTTCAACAGAAGAGGGATCACAAATAGTATCTGAAATATTAAGCTTATCTATACCAGTGATACAAACTATTGATCCAGCATCTGCATTTGAAACCTCAACCCTTTCAAGGCCCTCATAACCCATAACTTGAAGAACTTTACCTTTCCTAGTTTCACCATTTCTGTTTATGACTGTAACCTGGTCGTTAGGCTTAACTGATCCTTGTTTAATTCTTCCAATACCAATTACACCAACATAGCTATTGCTATCTAATGCACTGATTTGTAATCGAAGAGGACCATCTTTATTTACTTCTGGAGAAGGAACCTTATCTAAAATCATTTGCATCAATGGTGTCATATCAGTGGTCATTTGGTCAGCTTCTAGTCCAGATATTCCTTCTATAGCAGAGGCATAAATTACTGGGAAATCAAGCTGCTCATCAGAACCTCCAAGTCTATCAAAAAGATCAAAAACTTGATCTAAGACCCAATCCGGTCTTGCATCAGGACGATCGACTTTATTTATTACTACTATTGGTTTAAGACCCTTCTCAAAAGCTTTTTGTGTAACAAACCTTGTTTGTGGCATTGGGCCGTCTACTGCATCTACCAAAAGTAGAACCGAATCTACCATTGAAAGAGCTCTTTCAACCTCGCCACCAAAGTCGGCATGACCTGGAGTATCAACAATATTAATAAGATGATCATTCCAATTTATGGAGGTATTTTTTGCTGTAATAGTAATACCTCTTTCTTTTTCTTGATCATTTGAATCCATGATTCTCTCTGAATCCATATTTTTTCGATCAAGCGTTCCTGATTGTTGAAGTAATTTATCTACAAGAGTAGTTTTACCATGGTCAACATGGGCAATGATTGCAATATTTCTTAGATTATTTATGTCCATGTTATTAGTGTTTTAAAAAAGTGAGGATTATAATCTTAAAATGAATAAAATAATGCTTTTCTTTCTTTTAGTTACCTCAACATATATTGTCTCTGATCTTAAAGTTGATTTAGAGAAACAAATCGATCCATTAATGGATAGAGTAATTGAATGGCGTCATGATATTCATAAGTATCCTGAATTAAGCAATAGAGAATTTCGTACAGCCAAAAAAGTAGAAGATCATCTTCTATCTTTGGGAGTAGAAGTAGAGACTAAAATTGCTTACACGGGTGTGGTTGGTTTTATAAGAGGAGCTTTGCCTGGTCCAACTATTGCCTTGCGAGCAGACATGGACGCTTTGCCTGTTGTTGAAAAAACTGGCTTGCCGTTTGCTTCCAAAGAGACCACTCAATATCTCGGTCAAGATGTTGGAATCATGCATGCCTGTGGCCACGATGCACATGTTGCTATTTTGATGGGAGTCGCAGAGTTTCTTTCTAAAAACAAAGATAAGCTCAAAGGCAATATTATGCTTATATTTCAACCAGCTGAAGAAGGACCTCCTGAGGGAGAGAATGGCGGAGCTAAAATGATGTTAGAAGAAGGCATCTTTGACAGATATAAGCCTGAGGCAATATTCGGTCTTCATGTTGGTAATGGTCCCAATGGTTATATTGGTGTGACATCAGGTCCTGCAATGGCTGCAGCTGGTACATATAGAATTAAAATTAAAGGAGTTCAAGCTCATGGATCAAGACCATGGGACTCCATAGATCCAGTTATGGCAACTGCTGAATTAATACAAAATTTAAATACCATCGTTAGTAGAAGAATTAATATTGTAAATAATCCTGCTGTTATATCAGTTGGAATTGTTAGATCAGGAACCAGAGGGAATATCATTCCAGAAGATTCTGAGGTTCAGGGAACCATAAGAACTTTTGATCCAAAGTTAAGAGAAGAAATTTATAAAGAAATAAGACAAGTAGCGTCAGGAGTAGCTTTAGGCACTGGAACTAAGATTTCTGTTGAATTTGATGTTGGAGGGTTTTATCCAGTAACTTTTAATAATGAAGAATTAGTTCAAAAATTGAAACCTTCATTAATCGAAGCAGCTTCAAACAAAGTCTATGAAATGACTCCCTCAACAGGAGCTGAAGATTTCTCATTCTTTTCAAATGAGATACCAGGTATGTACTTTTGGTTAGGTGTTAATGCTCCTGGAGTAATGGAAGCGCCAGGCAATCATTCTCCATATTTTGTTGTGGATGATGGAGCTCTAAATGTTGGACTTAAAGCATTAGTTTATTTAGTGTTAGACTACCCAAAAAAATAATTTAAAAATCAAAATTTAAGGAGCTATAAAGTGGCAATTTCAAATCATATTAAAAATAATTTATCTATACCTGTAATAGGTTCACCTCTTTTTTTAGTATCTGGTCCTGAGCTTGTAATAGCACAGTGCAAGGCTGGAATTATTGGCTCATTTCCAGCATTAAATGCTAGACCACAACACGTATTAGGTGAATGGATCACTAGAATTAAAACGGAATTGGCTGAGTATCAAGAACAAAATCCTGATAAAAAAGTTGCTCCATTTGCGGTCAATCAGATATGTCATGCTTCTAATGACAGGCTAATGGATGATATGGCCACATGCGTTGAGCATGAGGTTCCGATAATAATTACCTCCCTAAGGCCACCCGCTGAATTAGTTGAAGCAGCTCATAGCTATGGTGGTTTGGTTTATCACGACGTTATTAATGTAAGACATGCAAAAAAAGCGGCAGAACAGGGCGTAGATGGCTTAATTTTAGTATGCGCTGGAGCAGGTGGTCATGCTGGGGCATTGTCACCATTTGCCTTGCTAAGAGAAGTAAAAGAATGGTTTGATGGAACTGTTATTTTATCCGGCTCGATAGGTGATGGTTATTCTGTAGCATCATCTTTAGCTCTTGGTGCTGACTTTGCATATATGGGAACACGCTTTATAGCTACGAAGGAAGCAAATGCAGATCAGGGCTATAAAGAAATGCTGATTGAAAGCGCTGCTGATGACATTGTATATTCAAATCTATTTACAGGTGTTTCTGGTAATTATCTCAAACCGTCTATAAAAAATGCTGGTCTTGACCCTAATAATTTACCCGAGGCTGACAAGTCTGCAATGAACTTCGGATCAGGTGGAAATACTGATGCAAAAGCTTGGAAAGATATTTGGGGTTCTGGACAAGGAATAGGAGGCATTAAGGACGATCCTAGTGTTGGAGATTTAGTTGAGAGAATAATAGAGGAATATAATCAGGCAAAAAAAGAATTTAATGATAAATAATATTGTTTGGAGTGAAATATGGAAGCAGTAATATTAGTTTTAATTGGCGCTGTTGCTGGCGCCTCAATAGTGACGTTGATGAATATTTCTAAGAAAGGCAGAGAAGGAGCAAAAGGTATTACTGAAGAATATACAACTGAGTCAGGAATTAAAAGAACGGCAAAGAAAGACAGGAAAGATCATATAGTCTAAATATATGGCTAAAAGAAATTTAAGAGAAAAATTCGAAGAAGGGTGGAATAAGCTATTTGGTAAAGAAGAAGATAAAGGCAAATTAAGAACTCAAAGTCTTTATAGAGCCCAACAAAAGAACATCAATCTAAATGCAGGTACCCCTCATGATTGGGAAGACCTAAAAAAATATCAAGAAGAAGAAAATAATAATGAATAAAATTGGATTCATTGGCCTGGGAGTTATGGGCGCTCCGATGGCTGGACATCTTTCCAGAAATGATTTTGAAGTTTCGGTATTTAATAGAACTAATGAGAAATCTATTATTTGGAAGTCTAGACATGAGGGCAGAGTATGTAACTCACTTAATGAGTTGGCAATTTCTTCAGAATGTATTGTTCTTTGTGTGGGTAAAGACGAAGACGTAAAAGATATCATCAATGGTAAATCAGGTATCATGGATACTTTAAGCCCCGGATCAATAATAATTGATCATACGACAACATCCGCAGAGCTTGCCAAAGAAATGAATGAAGCACTTTCAGCAAAAGACTGTTTCTTTTTAGATGCGCCAATTTCAGGAGGTCAGCTTGGAGCAGAGTCTGGCACTCTATCTGTCATGGCTGGAGGTGATAAAAAAGCATACGAGGCTTGTAATAAAATTTTTAAATCTTATGCAAAATCTCATAAATATATGGGTCCATCAGGATCTGGCCAGCTAACTAAAATGGTAAATCAGATCTGCATTGCTGGGTTGATTCAAGCTTTAGCAGAGGGCATGAATTTTTCTAAAAGAGCTGGACTAAACACGGCTGATGTAATGGATGTTATTACTAAAGGTGCAGCACAATCATGGCAGATGGAAAATAGATGGGAAACAATGCTTAATGATGAGTATGATTTTGGTTTTGCAGTTGATTTAATGAGAAAAGATTTAGATATAGTGTTAAAACAAGCAAAAAAAATGGATACAGAACTTGAGATAACTGACTTAGTAAATAATTTTTATAAAGAGATACAAAAGTTGGGAGGTGGGAGATGGGATACATCGAGCCTCTTAAAGAGAATTCAAGAAAAGTGACCTAGAAAATTATTCTAGAAAATAAAGCCATTCCGGCATAAATTAAAAATGTTATTACAACAACATTTTCCAAAAGACCTTCATCTAAATTGATAGAATCTTCTGCCATTTGATAAAAATTATTAGGGTTTGCAACAAGCCAAGCAATTCCAATTAAATGCATAAACATTAATATAGCAACAATCCAATTAAGTGGTTGATTGGTAAAAACAATTAGTGAGGTGATTATCAAAAATACTAACTCAGTTGATAGATAGATATTAATATTTTTCCTTTTCCACATATATCTTAGAAGACTATAGCCAGATTTATTGGAATAAAAATAGGCAAATGCAGAAAAGATATATAAAAAGGCTAGAAAAGTAATCATTTAATGGTGAGGTGGTTTTTCATATTCAATTGGAGGAAATTTAGACTTCTTATTATCTTTCTTATATCTTTCATATCTAGAAGTAACGTCAGCACAATCATCTGTCGCTGACGGCGATTTTTCAACCTTTTCTTTTCTCTCTTTATTCATTAATAATGAGTTAAAAGTTCTCATTCTTTAGGATTATAGGTCTCCCTCTTTTCTAACTTCACTTCTTTGAACTTCAAATTTTTCACCATATCTTGCTTCTAGCTTCTTTTGGTTTTCGTTTATGACTTCAAAAGGATCCAGACCGAGAGATGCACATGCTGTTGTCCAATACCACATTATGTCACCCAACTCTCTTTTCATATGAAAGATATTATCTTCTGATGCTGGTTTCCCCTGGAGGACCATTTTTTTTACTATTTCTACAAATTCACCAGTTTCACTACCTAGCCCCAATGCAGCAGTTAATAATCTAGGCATTTCAATTGATGAATTTGATTCAATTTCATCCATGCTTTTTTTTAGAGCTTCTATGTCTAAACTTGGCTCGCTAGTTACTTTAGTTACAAAATCACTGTATGTTGCAAAAAAATCTTTTACTTCTTGACTCATTAATATCTCCTATTATTTTATTTTTAAAGACCTTTGACTATCAACTATATTATATAAGTGCTCTTGGGCTTCTGGCTTCAACTGAGCAATACCCATAGTCATAACATCAATAACTGCAGTGTAGGCTATTCTTGATGTATGAGGCTTAGTGATCCTAAAATTATCACCAATATTTATGCTAATAGGGTAGTCACAAATATTAGCTAAAGGGGAATTTTCTGGCATTATTCCAATCACTTTTACTCCAGATTTCCTAACAATTTTAACGCTATCAATTAAAGCCGAAGTGGTGCCTGATTGAGATATAGCTAGGACCACGTCATTTTTAGATAGAGAATTGGCTGACATTAACTGAATATGAGGATCCGAGATAAATGATGATGATATTTTTAATCTAAAAAATTTATGTTGTGCATCCATCGCCACAGGAGCTGAACCGCCAAATGCATAGACCTCAACTCTTTGTGCATTAGCCAATGCTTCAATAGCTGATTCAAGTATATCTTGATCAATTTGAGACCTTACATTTAATATCTCACTGATAGTAGTATCAAAAACCTTTTCACATAACTCATGAATACTATCGTCTTCTTCTATTTCATACATTACAAAGTAATCATCAGCTGCTAATTGTTGAGAAAGATTAATTTTAAATTCTTGATAACCTGAGAAACCTAGTGCTTTGCAAAACCTAATTAAGGTTGGCTCGCTAATACCTATAGCTGATGAGGCTTCAGCAGTTTTCATGGTAACTACAGATTTAGGATCTTTAAGAACAAAATCAGCTACTAATTTCTCTGATTTCCTTAATTCAGGAAGAGTATTTTTAATTTGTCTCAATAATTTTGTTGGCATAGGGTTAGAATATCCCTCTTAAGCAAAAAAATGAATCCCTAAATGGACGTATCTCACATTTTAGACCATCTGAATGATCAGCAACGAGAGGCTGTCACTTCTGAAAAACAGCATTTGATGGTTCTTGCGGGTGCTGGTTCAGGAAAAACTAGAGTATTGGTTCATAAAATAGCTTGGGAGGTTGAGGCTCTTAAAAGAAATCCAGGCTCTATTATGGCTGTTACATTTACCAACAAAGCGGCTCTTGAGATGAGATCGCGAATTGAAGAATTGCTTGAAGCACCAATGATGGATGGTTGGGTTGGTACCTTCCATGGGCTAGCTCATAGAATGCTTAAAAGATTTCACAAGGAAGCCAGTCTTAGCAGCGGGTTCACAATTTTAGATTCAGATGATCAATTAAGAATTATTAAAAGGATATCTAAAGAGCTAGGTTTTGATGAATCAGTATGGCCCTCCCGTCAGACACAGTGGCAAATTAATGCATGGAAGGATGAAGGTTTTAGAAGTAATTTAGTTGACGATAAGGGCGATTACTTTCAAGAAAATATTAATAAAGTTTATAAGGAATATGAAAAAACATGTATTCGTGACAATCTTGTAGACTTTGGAGAACTTCTTTTAAGATCTTTTGAAGTCGTAAGAGACAATGAGTTTGTAAGAGCATTTTTTCATTCAAGATTTAAATCTATTTTGGTTGATGAGTTTCAAGATACCAATACTATTCAATATAACTGGTTGTTAGAAATAGCATCTGATCAAACGTCTATTACTGCTGTTGGAGATGATGATCAATCTATATATGGATGGAGAGGCGCAAAGGTTGAAAATGTAGATTCTTTTACCAAAACATTTAAAAATACAGAGATTGTCAGACTAGAGCAAAATTATAGATCTACAAATATCATCTTAGGCGCTGCTAACGCATTAATAGAAAATAATACAGACAGGCTAGGCAAGAATCTATGGACAGAAAAGCTTGAAGGCGAGCAAATAATTTTATATCAAGCCTACAATGAACAAGATGAAGCAAGGTTTGTTGCAGATATCTTAAAAGACTGGATGAATAAAGGTGAGATGTATGAAGATGCTGCTGTCCTTTATAGATCGAATGCTCAATCAAGAGCTCTGGAAGAAGCTTTATTACGATCAAACATTCCATATAGAATTTATGGAGGCCAAAGATTCTATGAGCGAATGGAAATCAAGAATGCCATAGCTTACCTAAAGATTATTTTTAATAATTCTGATAATCCAGCTTTTGAAAGGTCAATTTCAAATCCCACCAGAGGTGTTGGTGAAAAAACATTGGCAAAAATTAGAGCTGCTGCCAATCAATATAATATTTCATATATAAAGGCTTCTGCTAAATTAATAGACGATGGATCTATATCTGGTAGAGGTGGGGCTGGATTAAAATCTTATCTTGAGTTTATTTCTAGATGTAAAGAATTTATAGAAGAAAACCCTTTATCTGATTTAATGGAAGAGATAATCAAAACATCTGGTCTAGTTGCATATCATGCAAAAGAGCCAGGTGAAAAGGGTAAAACAAGAGTAGAAAATTTAGAAGAGCTTGTTTCAGCAACTACCAATTTTGAACAAAGTACTAGAGAAGACAAAACAAATAAAGAAATTGCAGAGCAATACTTAGATATGATTTCTTTAGATTCTGGAGATCGACAAGCTTCAGAGCATGATGATGCTGCGCAACTAATGACTCTTCATTCTGCCAAAGGCTTAGAATTCAAGCTCGTCTTAATGACAGGACTTGAAGAAAGTCTTTTTCCTCATGGAAGGTCGATGGAAAATCCTGCTCAACTGCAAGAGGAGAGAAGACTATGTTACGTAGGCATAACAAGAGCTATGGAAAAATTATATATAACCCATGCTGAATCAAGAAGACTTCATGGTTCTGATACTTTTAATCCTCCTTCAAGGTTTTTAAAAGAAATCCCAAAAAATCTTATTGATGAGATAAGACCTCGAGCACAGACTCATATCCCTTATAATAGAAAAGACTTTAGTGAAACAAAGCTTGAGTTTGAAGATGAGATTGGGATTTCATTGGGCCAAAGAGTTCTTCATAAGAAATTTGGAGAAGGCGTGGTCTTAAATTACGAGGGCTCAGGAGAGGCAGCCAGAGTTCAGGTTAATTTTAACAAAGCAGGAACAAAATGGCTCGTTATGGCCTATGCAAACTTAGAGAAAATGTAATGAGAAAATTTTTATTATCAATATTAACTGTTAACTTTTTAATTGGATGTTCAGATAGTAATATTTCTGATGGCTCTTCTCAGCCAGAAGAGCAAAAGAAATACGAATGGAGGCTTGTTACTTCATGGCCTAAAAACTATCCAGGTCTTGGCATGGCTCCTGAAAGAATAGCTGACTTAGTTGAAGAAATGAGTAATGGTCAGATGAAAATAACAGTATACGGAGCTGGAGAACAAGTTCCTGCATTTGGAGTATTTGATGCTGTATCAAGTGGCTCACATCAAATGGGGCATAGCGGAGGATATTTTTGGAAAGGTAAAGTCCCTGCAGCTCAATTTTTTACGAGTGTGCCTTTTGGATTAACCGCAGATGAAATTAATGCATGGGTTAATAGAGGCGGTGGCTTAGAGCTTTGGAGAGAAATATACGAACCGTTTAACATCTATCCTATTCCCGCAGGAAACACAGGAACTCAAATGTTTGGTTGGTTCAATAAAGAAATTAACTCTCTAGAAGATATTAAAGGCTTAAAAATGCGTATTCCAGGCATCGGGGGAGAAGTTCTCAAAGAAGCCGGAGGAATACCAGTAACGCTTCCTGGAGGAGAGTTATTTACCGCATTACAAACAGGCGTCATAGATGCAACAGAATGGGTCGGGCCATATAATGACCTAACTTTTGGTTTTCATCAGGCAGCAAAATACTACTATTACCCAGGATGGCATGAGCCAGGACCAATGTTAGAACTATTAATCAATATAGATGCCTGGAACAGTCTTCCTAAACATCTTCAAGTTATTATTGAGACTGCTACTAAAGCTGTAAACCAAGATACTCTTGATGAGTATTTAGCCAGAAATAATCAAGCCCTTACAGAATTAATTGATGTTCACGGTGTTGAGCTTAGAAAATTACCTGATGATGTAATAGAAGAGTTTAGAGATATATCAGAAAAAATATTAGACGACTTGGCTAAAGAAGATGAAGTTATTGGAAGGGTCTACGACTCCTATTCAGAATTTAAAAAGAATGTATCCGCATATCATGAAATATCTGAAGACGCATTTATTGAGTCTAGAAATAAGTAGTGTCAGAAAACCTAACTTTTAAATCTCTTGGTCTTCGTGACTATGATGATACATGGCAGTCAATGAAGTCACACATAAGAAAAGAAGATTTTAAAAATGAAATATGGTTTTTAGAACACCCACCAGTTTTTACCTTGGGGACTGCTGCTGATCAAAAACATATTTTAAATGCTAAAGATATTCCAGTTGTTCAGTCTGACCGGGGCGGAGAAGTAACCTATCATGGGCCAGGACAATTAGTTATTTACTTTATGATTGATGTAAAGAGATCAAAGCTGGGCCCAAAAACTCTTGTTAAGTCTCTTCAAGAATTTACTAAATCACTTCTTAAAGAATACTCAATAGACTCGAAATTTATAGATGGCGCACCGGGAGTCTATGTAAGATGAAAAAAAAATTGCTTCTATTGGTCTTAGAATTTCTAAAGGTAAAACCTATCACGGCATTAGCATAAATGTGGATATGGATCTTACCCCTTTTGGTTATATAAACCCATGTGGCTATCAAGGACTTGAGGTAACTCAAATCAAAGAATTAAATAATCAGGTAACTATTAAAGATGTTGAGCGCCTTGCAATTGAACTTTTAGAGCCTATATTCTAGATATGGAGATTATTCCAACACAAAAAATTATTAATAGAGATGGGGTTAAGGCTGTTAAAAATGGCCAGAAGGGCAATCAGTACTCTCATATACCTAACTTAAAAAAACCTGAATGGCTTAAAGTTAAAGCTCAATTCAATCCTAATTTTCATAAGATAAAAAGCCAAGTCTCAGAAAAAAGACTTAATACAGTTTGCGAAGAAGCGCATTGTCCTAATATCTCTGAGTGCTGGTCTGCTGGTACCGCAACTTTTATGCTTATGGGTTCAGTCTGTACAAGAGCATGTAAGTTTTGTTCGGTGGATACGGGAAATCCTCAAGGTTGGTTAGATCAAGACGAGCCCCTAAATACTGCAAAAGCAGTTGAAATCATGAAACTCAAATATGTGGTGCTCACCTCAGTAAACAGAGATGATCTTCCTGACGGAGGTGCTAAACATTTTGCTGATACAGTTAAGCTCATTAAAGATTTAAATCCTGGAACAGCAGTTGAAGCTCTAACACCTGATTTCAAGGGACTATCATCTTCTATAGATACCATTGTGAATTGTGGTCTAGAAGTCTTTGCTCAAAATATTGAAACTGTTGAACGACTAACACATCCAGTAAGAGATATAAGAGCGGGTTACCAACAGACTTTAGATGTTCTTGCTGAATCAAAAAGAATAAACTCTAAGGTATTAACAAAAACAAGTCTTATTCTAGGTCTTGGTGAGACCGATAAAGAAATAGAGCAGACCATGGATGATCTTATAGAAAATAAAGTTGATATTCTTACAATTGGTCAGTACTTGAGACCAACTTTAAATCACCTTCCTATAGATAGATGGGTAACTCCAGAAGAGTTTGAGGCTTATAGAGAAATAGGACTGAAAAAAGGCTTCTTTGAAGTTGTTTCAGGACCTATGGTCAGATCCAGCTATAGAGCTGAGAGAGCTTTAGAAAAAAATAACGCTGGCCTTTAAATTTGTTATAGCACTAAAAATGGTGCAAGAAGCACAGTAGCCAGAACAAGAAGTTGAATAATAATAAAGGGCATGACACCTCGGTATATCTCAGATGTCCTAATTGATTCATCTGCAACACCTCTGAGATAGAAGAGAGAGAAACCAAACGGAGGAGTTAAAAATGAGGTTTGAAGGTTTATAGCTAAAAGTATTGCAAGCCAAACCGGATCAAAGCCCATCATTAATAATGGTGGAGCAACTAGAGGAACGATAACGTAACAAATTTCAATAAAATCTAAAATAAAGCCAAGCAAAAAAACAAACATCAGTACAAATATAAGAGCTGTATAGGGTCCTCCAGGAAGTGATCCAAAGATTAGATCAATTAAATCATCTCCTCCAACGCCTCTAAAGATAAGGGAAAAGATTGAGGCCCCAATTAAGATGGTAAAAATCATAGTAGAAACGATTGCGGTCTTTTGACTTGTCTCTTTTATAAAACTGAAAGTCAGGCCTCCATTAATT
>CAXYDN010000009.1:0-36630 GCA_964276145.1 uncultured SAR86 cluster bacterium
AAAACCTTTTTTGTTAACCCTAAGTGATTCTTTTTCAATACCTCTTTCAATAACAAGATTGGTAAAGAAAGATTGTTGTTTAAGATTTATTAATCGATTGTGGAAATCCACAGATGTCTCTAAAATTTTGGTCCTGCGGAGATAATATCATGACCAACATCAAATTTTTTAAAGTTATTTTGGAATTTTTTAACTAGTTCGTCTAGATACATTTGATAGTCTTCTTGACTTTGCCATGTTTCAACCGGGTTCAATAAAGCAGAGTCCACTCCTTCAATATTTCTAGGAACATGTAGATTTAATCCGGGCACATGTTGTGTCTCAGCATTATCTAGTTCACCATTTTGTATTGCATTAACTATTCTTCTGGTTGTTGGTATCGAAAACCTTGACCCTTTTCCGTATGGACCGCCAGTCCAACCAGTATTCACAAGAAAAACCTTAGAATTATAAGATTCTACTCTTTTCATTAATAGATCTGCATAAACACCTGCTGGCCTTGGAAAAAAAGGAGCACCGAAACATGTTGAGAATGTTGATTCAATAGATGAATCAGATCCCATCTCAGTTGACCCAACCTTTGCTGTGTAACCGCTTAGGAAATGATAAGCAGCAGCCTCTTTAGAAAGAATTGATACGGGCGGTATTAAACCAGTCAGATCACAGGTCAAAAATATAACCGTTTCTGGCTCTCCAGCAGCATTCTCTGTAACAGCATCATCTATGTGTGATCTTGGGTAACAGCAGCGGCCATTTTCAGAAAGAGTTGTATTGTAGTAGTCAGGAGTTTTAGTGTCGTCCAAATATACATTTTCTATAACACTGCCATGCTTAATTGCTTTAAAGATAACTGGTTCATTTTCCTCTGAAAGATCAATGGTCTTTGCATAGCAACCACCCTCAAAATTAAAAACAGACCCTTCTCCCCAGCCATGCTCATCATCACCAATCAAGAAGCAGCTGGGATCCGCTGATAAGGTTGTTTTACCAGTACCAGACAAACCAAAAAATAATGCCACTTTGCCATCTGAATTAACGTTTGCTGAACAATGCATTGGCAAAACGTCCTTTTCAGGTAGTAAAAAATTTTGAGCAGAAAACATAGATTTTTTTAGTTCACCTGCATATTTCATACCTGCCAAAATAACCCTTCGCTTAGCAAAGTTAATAATTACACAGCCTTCAGAATTAGTACCGTCTTCCTCTGGTATACACTTATAGTTTGCCGCACTTAGTATTTCCCACTCCTGTTTATTAGACGCATTGTATTGATCAGGAACTACAAAGATTAATCTTGCAAAGAGTCCGTGCCAAGCTGTCTCGGTAGTAACTTTGATTGGAAGATAGTGATCTTCATGAGAACCAACATGCAAATTTGATGTGTATCTATTTTTATTTGAAAGATACGCATCAACTTTATTCCAAAGGAGATCAAATTTATCAGATTTAAATGGCTTATTAATGTCACCCCAATCAATTAAATCAGATGTAGTTGATTCTTGAACTATAAATCTATCATTTGGACTTCTCCCGGTTCTTTCCCCAGTTGAAGTTGAAAATGCACCATTGCTAGCAATAACACCTTCGTTATTTTTGACAGCTTCTTCAATTAATTCTTCACTTGAAAGATGCATTGCTTTGACACGGTCTGAATTATTCATATTTTAAATATTATGCTCTTAAATTATATATAACTGTAAAATATTTACACATTTGTAGTGGATTTAATATTAAGACAAACCTCTAGTCAAATATTATAGATTTCCATGTTCTAAAGGCTTTAAACAAGATTTAATATGTAGTTTTATTACAAGATTAATGATTTTATTCCCTAAAGATTTTTAAAATTGATGTAACAAAAAAAACTAAAAAGAATATAAGACCCCATTCTGCAAAATTAAAAATAAATTCCCAATTAACTTCTGCACATGTCGGCCCCCCTTTATACGCATTTGCAATACCTCCAAAAAAGCCAAAATATTCTATTTGAACTTCTAAAGGCATACCACATCCCATTGGTAAGTTAGAAATTTGTTCTGCATTAAGGTTCTGAAGATATATTTGTTTTCCTGTTACCGCTAGACCCGCAATCGAAGAGAATGCTATTAGCAATTTATTTAAAATAAACAATTTTTTTGTAGCAACTCCAATTAGTGATATCACAGCAATCATGCCAAATGCATATCTTGTCATAATGCACATAGGACAGGCTTCTAGCCCAAGAATGCTATCCATCAAGATAGCTAATAAAATTATCCCAGATGCACCCAAACAAGAGGCTATTTCGAAATAGTTTTGATACACTGATTTAATAAAGCCTGTAAGATGATTAATCATTAAAATAAACCGGTTTATGTTTTTAATATTACAAAAATACATAGACATAATACATCTTGGGCAACAAAACTAATATGAAAGATAGAATTTTTATAATTGATGGCTCTTCATATCTTTATCGCGCTTATCATGCGATGCCTCCACTTACTACTTCTAAAGGCCAGCCAACTGGTGCTATTAAGGGAGTCACCAATATGTTGATGACTTTAAAAAAAGACAGCGAAGGCTCACCGATAATTGTTGTGTTTGATGCAAAAGGCAAAACATTTAGAAGCGATATCTATAAAGAGTACAAAGCTAACAGGCCACCCATGCCAGAAGATTTACGGGAGCAATTGAAGCCTTTAAAAGATATCTGTAGGGCAATTGGATTTCCATTAATTGAGATTGAAGGAGTTGAGGCTGATGATGTGATTGCAACTCTAGTAAGAACAGCTAAAGACAAAAAATTAAAAGCTGTTGTTTCATCACTTGATAAGGATTTAATGCAATTAGTTGAAGATCCCAGCACTACAATAATGAACACAATGAGTCACCAAATTTTCAATGAGGATAAGGTGTTCGAGAAATTTGGTGTCAAACCTAATCAAATCAGAGATATGCTTGCTCTTGTTGGAGATACATCAGATAACATCCCTGGAGTTCCAAAGGTTGGTCAAAAAACTGCTGCAAAATGGCTAAACGAATATAAAAATATTGACGGAATTAAATCGAATGCAGATTTAATTAAAGGAGTAGTTGGAGAAAATCTAAGAAAGTCTTTAAGTGAAATAGATAGAAATATAGAACTAGTTTCTTTAAAAGAAGATATTGATATTGGCGTAAATTTTGAAAGTCTTTTAGAGCTTAATACTAATCAAGAAAAACTTGATGAGTTATTTTCTGAGCTAGAGTTTAAGCCTATGGCCAAGAAGTCTTCTAAGCAATCTCCTGCAGCAAAAGAAGCATCAAAAGATCTCCAAGAAAAGAGTCCTGTTAAGAGTAATAATAACTATGAAACTCTATTCACTAAAAAAGGTCTTAAAGATTGGGCTAATAAATTAGATAAATGTAAGGTTTTTGCTATCGATACAGAAACAGATTCTCTAGATACAGTAACAGCAAATTTGGTTGGAATATCTTTGTCAGTAAAAGAAGATTCAGGCTGTTATATACCAATTGGTCATAATTATGAAGGATGCCCTAAACAATTGACTCTCGAAGAAGTGATACATGAAATTGGTATAGCAATAGAAAGAAATAAAGAAAAAGCTGTTGGCCAAAACCTGAAGTTTGATATACCAATTCTTGCTAGGCATGGCATCATTTTGGATAAATTTCATGCAGATACTATGCTTATGTCCTATATTCTAAATAGCACAGCAACAAGACATGGCATGGATAAACTCGCTATGTATTATTTAAATTATGAAACGATTAAATATGGTGATGTCGCGGGAACAGCTTCTAAACAAATTAGTTTCTCAGAGGTAGAAATAGATATAGCATCAAATTATGCGGCTGAGGATGCAGACATAACACTTAAGCTATTCAATAAGTTAGATGAGTTGCTAACAGATAAACCAAATCAGGTAAAACTTTTAAAAGAATTAGAGTATCCACTTGTTCATGTGCTTTCGAGAGTAGAACAAAATGGAGCTAAGATAGATAAAGACAAACTTAAAGAACATTCAAAAGAATTATCTGAAAAAATTGCAGATTTAACCACACAGTCGTATAAAATCTCTGGTGCAGAGTTTAACCTAGATTCTCCGAAGCAGCTCTTAGAAGTTTTGTATGAGAAACTCAAATTACCTGTGCTAAAGAAGACCCCTAAAGGCCAACCATCAACCAATGAAGAAACTCTCCAAAGGTTATCAGAAGAGTATGAGCTCCCAAAAATAATCCTTAAATATAGAACTCTCGCTAAACTTAAATCTACATATACAGATAGCTTAATTAGAATTGAAAACCCAGTAAGTAAAAGAATACACACCTCTTATCAGCAAGCTATTACTTCAACAGGCAGACTGTCTTCCACAGAGCCAAATCTTCAAAACATACCAATTAAGACGGCAGAAGGACGAAGAATAAGGGAAGCATTTGTTCCAGATAAAAATAATATTTTGATATCTGCTGACTACTCTCAAATTGAATTAAGAATTATGGCTCATCTTTCAAAGGATAAGAATCTTACAAATGCATTTAATAAAGGTCTTGATATACACTCTGCAACTGCTGCAGAAGTTTTTGGAGTTAATCTTGATGATGTCACTCAAGATCAAAGAAGAAGTGCTAAAGCAATAAATTTTGGCCTTATGTATGGAATGTCAGCATTTGGCCTTACAAGGCAATTAGACATTCCAAGAGCCGAAGCGCAGAAGTATCTTGATACCTATTTTGAACGATATACCGGCGTTAAAGACTATATGGCCAATACTAAAGCACAAGCAAAAGAGGATATGTTCGTGGAGACTTTAATGGGGAGACGGCTCTATCTAAATGAAATTAATGCAGCTAACGGCTTAAGAAGACAAGCTGCTGAAAGAGCAGCAATTAATGCTCCCCTTCAAGGATCAGCTGCAGACATAATCAAAAAAGCCATGATAGACATAGATGCATTTTTAAATAAAGAGATGCCTGAGGTAAAAATGATCATGCAAGTTCATGATGAATTAATATTTGAAACACCTAAGAAGAATGCTGAAGAGGTAATGTTAACTATGAAAGATATGATGGAAAAAACAGTTAAGTTAGATATCCCCCTTATAGCAGACGCAGCTATTGGAAATAATTGGAATGAGGCACATTAAATTTATTTGTTTATCGATCCTGACCACTGAGTTGGACAATAAGTTAGCTCTTCAGAAGAAAGAACTTTTATGCCATGAATCTTTCTAAGTTCAGATATCTTTATATTTAAATATTCTTCTGGCATTTGAAAGGGCCACTTTTTTTTCATTTTAAAGGTTCTAAAAATTACTTTTCTTTTTATCGCTATGGTATTCCAGTAAAGCTTCAAGAAACCTTTTATACCTAATTCTTTGAATAAGTTTTTTTGAAGCTCTTTGATTTGAGGCAGCTTTGAATAGCCTAAAAGATACTTCCATTTAAATGAAGAGCCCCAAAGAACCCAAGTATCTAATATAGCTTCTTGATCGATGGATATATCAAGACCAAAAATTATATGAGTGCAGTCATGATCCCTCAAGAGATTGCCTGATTCAGGATTATCTTTAAAGACTTCTTTCGAATCGGGGAACGAGTTGTAATAACATTGAAGACCTTCTGACATAGTTAGGTCACAATTATTTTTTTGATATTCAAGCACTAGTAAATTCTAGTATCGCCCTTGATAGTTTGTCAAAACCTAAAATATCTTTAGATGAGACTGCTATTGCCTCAACTCCTTCCATTTGACGATTTACTTCTGCAATCGCTTTATTTCTTTGATTATTAGACATTTTGTCGCTTTTTGTGAGCACAGGTATGAAGGGAGCATTTGAGGTATTACATAGATTAATCATGTCTCTATCGCTATCTTTAAGCGGATGCCTAATATCCATAAATATAACAACTGCTTTTAGAGATTCTCTTTTTAAGAAGTATTCTTCTAAAAGAGGGGCCCAATCTTTTCTTTTATGAAAGCTTGATTTAGCGAATCCATAGCCAGGAAGGTCAACTAATTTTAAAGAGTCATTAACCTTAAAAAAATTAATTTCTGTGGTCCTGCCTGGAGTTTTACTTATTCTCGCTAATTTTGGGTTAGCTGTTAAGGCATTTAGCGCACTTGATTTACCAGCATTAGATCTCCCAGCCAAAAGAATTTCGTTACCCACATCTTCTGGCAGGTTTTTAAACTTAGTAACACCAAGCATAAATTCAGATTCTTTAAAAAGGTTTTTCATTTAAACGTTTATATCATACCAACCTATGTTTATAATACACATCACAAAGACACACTTAATTTTTAGTTATATGAGATCACTTTTGATATTTATTGCTTCCTTCAGCATTACAATTAATACATATGCTGCTGAAAAGTCATCTGGCCCAGAAGATATGCCTGAGACATTTAAATCTGGAGATGCAGCAAAAGGTTCATCGCTTGTCGCTTCTTGTGCAGCATGTCATGGCTCTGATGGTAATAGTGTAAATACTGATTGGCCAAAACTAGCTGGCCAGAATGAAAAATATTTATATGATCAACTTAAACATTTTAAGTATGAAGAAAGAAACAATGCCCTGATGATGACTGTCACTCCTTATCTCAAGACCCTTTCCGAAAAAGATTTATTAGACATAGCATCTTATTATGCTTCAAATGAAGTATCTATTGGAAAGGCAAAAAATGATGAAGATTTATTGAATCTAGGAATGATGCTATATAGAGCTGGAAATATGAAAAAAGAAATACCAGCATGTTCTTCGTGTCACTCAGTCTATGGAGACGGCAATAGTCTAGCGGGCTATCCTTCTTTGGCAGGGCAACAAATAGGTTACCTTACATCAACTTTAAAGGCTTATAGGTCTAAAGAAAGAAACGAAGGCGAAGGCGCCCTAGTTATGCAATCAATAGCAGAGAACTTGTCAGACGATGAAATAGAGGCTCTAGCAAATTATATGCACGGAATATACAAATGAAAAAAATAATAGCAAATATAACCAAAATCACACTTTCAATATTATTTACAATTTCTGTTCAAGCTGATTATAAGCTTGGAAAAGACTATAGACTGGTTGACAATCCTTTGCCAGTAAAAAAAGATGGCATAGTTGAAGTTACTGAATCTTTTTGGTACGGATGCGCCCATTGTTATTCATTTGAACCAGCAATAAATAGCTGGAAGGCAAAACTAGGGCCAGATACAAAATTAACTAAGATGCCTATTACATGGGGCGGTATTCATCAACTTCATGCAGGACTTTATTATACTATTGAGTCTTTAAAATTAGATCCGTCAACACATTCAGCTGTTTTTATAACAATTCATAAAGAAGGCAATTTCTTACAAAGCCCAAAGGCTATTCAAAAATTTTTAGCCAAATATGGAGTTGCTCCTGAAGTTACATCACAGTATTTAAATTCATTCTCAGTAAAACAAAAAGTTAATAGGGGTATTAAATATGCAAAGCAAGTTAAGGTCTCTGCCGTACCAATGATGGTTGTTGATGGCACATACATAATCGAAACAAAAGGCTCCTTTGCTGAAATGCTAAAAGTCGTAGACCATGTAGTTGAGCTTCAAAGACCAAACTCATAGGATTAATATGAAAAATAAATACTATTTATACATTCTACCTTTATGTGCAATTTTTCTATTTAATGGAAAAAAATATGATGAGTCAGTGATTGAAAGAATTCATCTTGGCGTAAATATATGTATTGAGGGCCAAGAATGTGGAGATACTGCAATTGTTTCCTTGGCTAATGCTAAAGCAACAAGAGGTAGTAAGTTGTATGCTGGTTGTATAGCATGTCATGGAGCAAAAGGAGAAGGAGGTATTGGACCATCATTTGTAGGCTCCAAGAGTGATTATATTGCTTCATCGCTAAATGAATATAAGAATAAGATTGAAAGGGGCCCTCAAAGCGCTTTAATGTACGCACAAGCAGCAGCATTATCCGACAGTGATATAAAAGAACTATCGAAATATATAGTAAGCTTATAGGCTTTTTTCTAAATCAATAATTCTTTTTTCTAATTCTTGGGCTAATCTTTCTAAAGATTCATATTTTGACCTTGTAACATAGCCACTTTTCTCTACAAGACCTTCTATTTCTGGAGAAATTTTTTTTCTTATGCTTGACAAAAGTTCCGATGGCAAAATATCTCCCACAGAACCTAGCTCTTTTTTAAAAATATTTAATATAGCCTTTGTTAAGTCATTATCATTCATATAGTCCTTCAATTATTTCTGGTAGTTTTTGCCAATCTGAAAACTCTGCGGGCTTTGCAAAATTTTGATCCCATTCTGCATTTTTATTATTAAACCATAAAGTTTCTATTCCTAATTGATAAGCTGCTAAAACATCATTAACTTGATGGTCTCCGATATGAAGCATGTTGCTAAAATCTATTGCATCTGCTTGTTGGGAAGCTATATCAAAATGAGCTCTATGTGGCTTACTATTTTTTGCCTCAAGAGAGCTTATCGAAAATTGAAAATATTTTCCAACCTCAAATCTAAAGATATCTGCATTTCCGTTTGTCAAAACACCTAAAGTATATTTTTTAGAGAGCCTTAACAAGGCTTCAGCAACATGATCATATAGTCTAATTTCATGTCGTCTATCTATAAAAAAATCAAAAGCATCATTTACTAAAATATTAACTTTAGATGGAGGCACAAGATTGCTTATTTTTATTTTAAAAATTTCTTTTCTTAATTTACTTATATCCCAGGCAATACTGGGATCCTTTTTAATTAAATCATTTCTAAGATTAATAAAGTCATCTAGGTTTCCCCACTCAATCTTTCCAACTCTTTCTTCAACCCATTTCCTTGTTTGAATTTCTGCA
Source organism: uncultured SAR86 cluster bacterium (assembly GCA_964276145.1). Lineage (GTDB taxonomy): Bacteria > Pseudomonadota > Gammaproteobacteria > Magnimaribacterales > D2472 > SCGC-AAA076-P13. The sequence continues at coordinate 8,841 of CAXYDN010000009.1, forward strand.
TTTTTAATAGTGGGCCCGTTATCCCAAAGAGTGTCATCAAGATCAAATGTTATCAGTTTAATTTTTGTCATTTTTAGCTCTAGGGTGTGACCTATCATAAATTTTTACTAAATGTTGATAATCTAATTTTGTATAAATTTGCGTTGAAGACAGTGAACTATGTCCAAGCAACTCCTGTATGGTTCTCAGGTCACCACTCGATTCAAGCATATGAGTAGCAAAGCTATGTCTTAACATATGAGGATGGATTGGAGGAAGGCCTTGTTTGACAGCGAGCCTCTTTAGCCTTAACTGAATACTTCTAACACTAAGTCTGCTGCCTTTTAAGTTTATAAAAAGCGCATTAGAGTCTTCAGAATATTTAATCCTTTCGTAAACCCAATTATCAATAGCATTTTTTGCGTATCTTCCAATAGGCACAAGTCTGGTTTTTGCTCCTTTCCCCAATACTCTCAGAAAAGACATTTCTTCTTCAAAGTCGTCTAGATTAATATTTGCAGTTTCAGATACTCTTAAGCCAGATGAATACATTAATTCAACAATGGCTAAATCTCTAATTTCTAATGCATCTGAAGGTTTGAAATTTAATAATTGGCTTACATCTTCTGGTGATAACACTTCCGGAAGATAGCTTGGAGACTTTGGGGCCTTTACTAATTCAAAAGGAGAAGAATTTATTATTGAATTTTTCTTTAAAAACTTAAAAAAACCTTTTGCAGAAGAGAGGTGTCTTTGTATTGTTTTCGGTGTGTTTTCTAGAGAGTAGAGATTGCCAAGCCAGCTAGTACAAACACTATCATCGATTTCGTCATAATTCTTAATGCTTATTGAATCTAAGAATATTGATAATTTACGAAGGTCTCTTTTGTAGGAGCTAGTTGTATTTTTAGAGAGATTCTTAACTTCGGATATATAACTAAGGTAAAGGTTTATATCGTTATCGATAAAATGTTCGCTAGGCATTTAAGCTATCAATTGATTCTAATTTTTTTTCTAAGATATCTCTTATATATTCTATAAAAGTTGTATCTTCGTCACCAAGATACCTTGTTCTTTCATAGCTACCTAGCATTAGTATGCCAATCTCTTTGTTATCAATTAAAACAGCTAAAGCTACTGATTCTACCCTTTCATCTTTAAATAAAAACTCCATCTTTTCTCTAGAGAAAGATCCGCAATGAACAGCTCCTTTGTGAAAAGACATACCAGTTTTATCTTCAATATCCCCAATGTCCGAGTTTGAATAAAAACCTAATTTACAATTATTTACTCCAAATTTTTCAGTAAAACTTTCTTGAACTATATCCTTTATTTCATTTCTACTCGAAGCCCCAAGGATCGATAAGGTAAGCTCTTTGGATTTTATGAATAAGTCCTCATTTAATTGAGCTGTACTTACAAATGATGATAAAAGATCCATCAAATCACTTTGCTCATCTCTAAGTTTGTTGATTTGTCTTTCTAATAATGAAGATGCAGAACTACTTGAGTGTTTAAATTTCATCTCACCCACAAGAGATTCTCTTGTTTCAAAAAAATCTAAATTATCAAGCAAGAAAAGCTCGACGTCTTTTGGATCTAATTTATTAGTCATCAAAACTCCCAGAAAAAACAAACTCAGCTGGTCCAATCATCTCCATAGTATCATTATTCATTTTTTTAAAATCTAGGATTCCTCCAGAAGATTTAACTTTACACTTATCTTTGATACACAATGATGCAACTGCTAAAGAAGCAGAACCGCAGGAGAGGGTTTCGCCAACTCCATTTTCATAAGTCCTGATATCTATATCACCTTTTAAAACTTTATATATTGATAGATTACATCCAAGAGGTTTTATATGTTTGGCTAAATTCTTATAAAGTGTGTTCATATTTATATTTTTAATTGAGCTTTGTTTTATGCATAAGTGCATATTTCCAGAATCAACGAAATCAAACCTATTAGAAATAGTATTTGAGATTTTCTTATAAAGATTATCATTTTTGTAAATATCAGAAATTTTTATATTAACTCTTATCTTATTTTTAACCGGCTCACATATTACCAATCTATTTTTAGTCTTTATTGTCACTGATTTTTTAGGAGCAAAATTATGCCTCCAAATATATGAGGCAGCTGATCTAATACCGTTAAGACACATGCTTGCCTCACCCCCATCAGCATTAAAAAATTTTACTGCGAAATCATGATTATCTTTTGTTGGGACATTGATTAAAATTAATTGATCAAAACCAATGCCACAGTTTCTGTCTGATAGTTTTTTAATAAGAGATTTTTTCAGAACTAATTTTTTTTCAATAGAATTTATAACAACAAAGTCATTGCCGCTGCCATGCATTTTATCAAAATTAGTCATTGATTTTTTCTAGCTCCAACAAATCATCAACAGTCTCTCTTTTTCTAATAAGTGACGACCCATTACCATCTATCAAAACTTCGCAGGCTCTAGGCCTTGAATTATAGTTTGATGCCATTACAAAGCCATAAGCTCCAGCATTTTTAATTGCAATACAATCTCCCTCTTCAGCTTCTATAGAAACGTTTTTTGCTAGAAAATCCGAAGATTCGCATATTGGACCTACGATATTCCAATTTCTTGGATTTTCTTTCTTGTCTTTAAGATTTGCCACACTGTGAGTGGCCTTATAAAGAGCTGGCCTTAAAAGATCATTCATTGCAGCATCAACAATTAAAAAATTATCTTTAATGTACTCAACCTTTGTTAAAAGAATACCAGTATTTGCCGAAATACTTCTACCCGGTTCTAGAATTAATCTTTCCGTCCTTCCAGCAAATTTCTCTTCTAAGGCTGAAATAAGTTCTCTAGGTAAGGGTGGGACTTCATCTTCATACGCAACTCCAAGTCCTCCGCCAAGATCAAGAAAATCTAATGTGATTCCTTCCACAGAAAGTTTATTAGACAACTCAAAAATTTTATTTGCGGACTCTATATATCCATCAAGATCTAAAATTTGTGATCCAATATGACAAGCTAGACCAACTAAATTTAAATTCTCTGAAATAGCTGAATACTTACATAGTTCAAAAATTTCTTCGATTGAAGAAATACCAAACTTATCACCTTTTCTTCCTGTAGTGATGTAGTCATGCCCACCAGAATCTATATCTGGATTTATTCTTATAGAAACTGGAGCAGATAAATTTATATTCCTAGCTATTCTTTCAATATTATAAAGTTCAGATGCTGATTCAACATTAAATGATAAAATATTATTTTTAATTCCTTGCTCTATCTCGTCCCTTGTTTTGCCCACTCCCGAGAAAATAATTTTTTGCGGATCAGCTCCAATAGATAAGACTCTATGAAGTTCTCCACCTGAAACAATATCAAAACCACAACCCACATCTTTAATGATTTTAAGAATAGATATATTGCTAAGAGATTTAACGGCAAAACATGCTAAATTTTTAGGATTAGCAAAAGAATTTACATATGATTTTGCATTTTCTTCTATTGCTTTTTTTGAATAAACATATGAAGGAGTCCCATAATCATTTGCAATCTGCTCAAGATTTACATCTTCGCAAAATAGCTCACTAGAAATATATTTAAAAGAACTCATTTTATGTATGTAGTCTGACTAAAATTTATTAAAGGACCTTTCACTCCACACCCAAGAAGAGATGTAAGTAAGAATAAGCTAAATAAAATTTTTAGAAGGTTCATAGTGCGTATTATGGGCAATTATGCCCATAATTGCACAGTTTAAGGCTAATATTTGTAGCTTTCTTCTTTAAACGGGCCTTCTTGAGGCACATTAATATAATCAGCTTGATCTTGAGTAAGCTTAGTAATAACTCCTCCAAAACCTGCGACCATTAAGGCAGCAACTTCTTCATCGAGCTTTTTAGGAAGCACTTCAACAGTAATCATTTCTGCTTTTGTATCTTCATCATTAATATTTGCAAAACCTTGCTTATACAAATGTATTTGCGCCAAAACTTGGTTGGCAAATGAGCCATCCATAATTCTACTTGGATGTCCTGTCGCATTACCTAAATTCACCAAACGACCTTCAGCTAAAAGGATAAGATAGTTTTTGCTGGTTTGATCTGGTGTTCCGTCAGGTTTTGTATCTCTAAATATTCTGTGAACTTGGGGTTTAATCTCATCCCAATAATAATTGTCTCTCATAAATGCAGTATCAATCTCATTATCAAAGTGACCGATGTTACAAACAACAGCTGTATTTTTTAATGTAGCTAACATTGCGGCATCGCAAACATTAACATTGCCTGTTGTAGTAACAATTAAATCAGTGTTACCCATTACTTCCATATTGATATCTGATTCATTTCTTGAAACAGCACCATTTTTATAACAAGAAACAACTGAAAAACCATCCATACATGCCTGCATTGCACATATAGGATCTGATTCAACAACACTAACTATCATTCCTTCTTGAGCTAAACTTGCTGCTGATCCTTTGCCAACATCTCCATACCCAATTACAAGACCTCTTTTACCCATAAGAAGCATATCAGTTCCTCTTTTAAGCGCGTCATTAAGACTATGTCTACAACCATACTTATTGTCATTCTTAGCTTTGGTGACAGAATCGTTAACGTTAATAGCAGGTATTTTTAATTCACCCTTTTCTAACATTTCCTTAAGCCTATGAACTCCAGTAGTAGTTTCTTCTGAAACACCATGAATAGTTTCTAACATTTCTGGAAATTTTTCATGAACCATTGCTGTAAGATCACTACCATCGTCAAGAATCATATTAGCATCCCATGGCTTCCCATCTTTGCAGATAGTTTGCTCAATACACCACTCAAACTCTTCTTCTGTTTCACCTTTCCAGGCAAAGGTTGGGATTCCTTTAGCAGCCATAGCTGCAGCAGCATGATCTTGAGTTGAGAAAATATTACATGAAGACCACCTTAGTTCTGCACCTAAATCTATTAATGTTTCCATTAAGACAGCAGTTTGAATTGTCATATGAATACAACCCATAATTTTTGCATTGGCCAAAGGCTGCTCATCTCTGTATTTATCCCTTAGTGCCATTAGGGCCGGCATCTCATTTTCAGCTAGAGATATTTCTCTTCTACCAAATTCTGCAAGACTTATATCTGCTACTTTATAATCATTTTCCATTTTTATTCCTTGTGTAATTTATCTTATTGTGAAATATCTGAAGCTCTATCTGTTTTTTCCCATGATAGATCTACATCCGATCTGCCAAAGTGACCATATGCTGCTGTTTGCAAGTATATAGGTCTCTTAAGATCAAGCATATTAATAAGACTTTTTGGCCTTAAATCAAATTCTTCTTCAACTATCTTTACTATTGCTTCTTTTGATATTTTTTCACTGTTAAAAGTTTCAACGTGAATTGAAGTAGGCTTGGCAACACCAATTGCATATGAAACCTGAATTTCGCAATAATCAGCTAGACCAGCAGCAACTATATTTTTTGCAACATATCTAGATGCATAAGCAGCAGATCTATCAACTTTTGAAGGATCTTTTCCTGAAAAGGCCCCACCGCCATGTCTAGCCATGCCACCATAAGTATCTACAATTATCTTTCTTCCAGTAAGACCACAATCACCAACAGGACCACCAATAACAAATTTGCCAGTTGGGTTGATATAAATATTTGTTGAATCTAGTATCCATTCTTCTGGGACAATTGGTTTAATAATTTTATCCATCACACCAGCTTTTATTTCTTCTTGAGTCACATCTTCATCATGCTGAGTAGATAAAACAACAGCCGAGAGACCCTCTATTGTTTTTCCATCATCTGAATAAATAACACTAACCTGACTTTTAGCATCAGGTCTTAACCATTTAAGCTCTCCACTTTTCATAACATCTGCTTGTTTTTTAACAAGTCTATGAGAAAGATCTATTGGAAGAGGCATTAACGAATCTGTTTCAGTACAGGCATATCCAAACATTAGTCCCTGATCACCGGCTCCCTGTTCTAAGTTTTCCCCTTCACCCTCAGTAACTCCCTGAGAGATATCAGGAGATTGTTCGAAAACAAGATTTGTAAACTCACAGGTATCTCCATTAAAGCCATACTCGTCCGTGTTATAGCCGATATCGTTAATAGTTTTCCTAACCACCGGCTCAAGGTCTGGACTACCAAGAGAGGTTATCTCTCCTGCAATAAAAACCATATTGTTTTTGATCATAGTTTCACAAGCAACCCTGCTATTTGGGTCCTCTGCAAGATATGCATCAAGAACAGCATCAGAAATTTGATCACAAACTTTATCAGGATGGCCGCCTGAAACCGATTCCGAGGTAAATATATAACTCATTTATTTCTCCAAAATTAAAAAATTGCGGTGAAATAATTATTTTTTAGCAGCTTGTTGTGTGCAAAAAATTTAAAAATCACAGCGAGCTAACATTTTATATAAAAACGTTATATTTAGCTATTAATTGTGCTTTATAAATATTATTATCTGTCTAAACCCTAAACAGGAACAGAAGTGCACCAATTCGAGCCAACAAACGCCTTAAGATTTCTTTCAATAGATGCTGTACAAAAAGCTAATTCAGGTCATCCGGGAATGCCAATGGGAATGGCTGAAATAGCGACAGCTTTATGGAAAAATCATCTAAATCATAATCCATCAAACCCTTATTGGTTTAATAGAGATAGGTTTGTGCTTTCAAATGGTCATGGCTCAATGTTGCTCTATAGCTTGCTGCATTTAACTGGTTATGATTTATCAATTGAAGATTTAAAAAACTTTAGAAAGTTAAAATCTAAAACCCCAGGCCATCCAGAATATGATTTACAGTATGGAATAGAGACCACTACTGGGCCTTTGGGTCAAGGCATTGCCAATGCTGTTGGTATGGCAATCTCTGAAAAGATACTTGCATCACAGTTTAATACCTCAGAAGAAATGCCTATTAATCATTTCACCTATGCCTTTTTGGGTGATGGTTGTTTAATGGAAGGAGTATCTCACGAGGCTTGTTCTTTTGCAGGAACTCATAATCTAGGAAAACTAATATGCTTTTACGATCAAAATGGAATTTCAATTGATGGAAAAATAGAAAACTGGTTTACTGATGACAGCGTAAAGAGGTTTGATAGCTATGGCTGGCAGACCATTGAGGTAGATGGACACAATGTAGAGCATATCAATGAAGCCATTGTTTCTGCTAAAAATGAAGTAAAAAAACCAACAATGATTTTTTGTAAAACAACTATTGGTTATGGCTCTCCAGCCAAAGCCGGAACAGCAGATGCTCATGGTGCACCTTTGGGCGATGATGAAATCCTAAAAACAAGAAAAGCCCTAGATTGGAATCATGAACCTTTCAATGTTCCAGAGTCTGTATATGAATTCTGGAATGCAGTAGATCGAGGTTTGGAGATTAATGATGATTGGAACTCCTTGATGGAAGCATATAAAAGCAAGAACCCAGAAAAGCATGATGAGCTTACAAGAAGAATATCAAATGATATGCCTATCAATTTTGATGAAAGTTATAAAAACTTCTTAAATCAATGCAATGAAGAAAACACTTCAATGGCTACAAGAAAAGCATCTCAATTATGTTTAGATTATTTTGTAAAAGAATTACCAGAGCTTGTGGGTGGTTCTGCTGATTTAACTCCATCTAACAATACTTTTTCTAAGTCTAGTTCAACTTTTTCAAATGAGAACCCGTCTGGTAATCATATCAATTATGGGGTTAGAGAGTTTGGCATGTCTGCAATCATGAACGGCATGGTTCTTCATGGTGGCATAAAACCATATGGAGCAACGTTTTTAGTATTTACTGATTATGCAAGAAATGCAGTAAGACTATCTGCATTAATGGGACTGCCAAACATATTTGTTTATACCCATGATTCTGTTGCTTTGGGCGAAGATGGGCCAACACATCAACCGGTTGAGCATCTGGTCACCTTAAGATCTACGCCAAATCTAAATAGCTGGAGGCCGGCTGATCTCGTTGAAACTGCAGTTGCATGGAAAAATGCTGTTACTTCTGTAAATACACCAACCTGCTTAATCTTTAGCAGACAGAATACTTCTCCAATTATAAGAAGCGAAGATCAAATTAGAGCAATAGAAAATGGTGGATATTTATTATCTGACCAAGAGAATGCAAACATAACCTTAATAGCATCTGGAAGTGAATTACAGCTTGCTATCGATGCTGCTGAAATTTTACAAAAAGATCATGGGGTTATATCTAATGTAGTTTCTATGCCATGTTTAGATACATTTTTAGATCAAAGTGAGGCTTATCAGTCATCTGTTATAAAAGAAGATTTGCCATCACTCGTTATAGAGCTTTCTCATCCAAATTCTTGGTATAAAATTTTAAATAAAAGTGACAAAGTCCTTGGTATTGAGACATTTGGTGAGTCGGCACCTGCTAATATCTTGTTAGAGCATTTTGGTTTTACCACTCCTAACGTTGTGGAATTAGCAAAATCTTTACTAGATGAATAGATTATCAGATTTAAATATTTCAAATCAAAATCTTGTTATAAGAGTTGATATGAATGTTCCCATTGAAGATGGTGTTGTAACTGACAACACCAGAATTCTTGCCTGCATGCCAACAATAAAATTTGCTCTAAAGAGTAATGCCAAGATTTTACTAGTTACCCATCTAGGAAGGCCAAAAGAAGGCACTTTTGATAAAAAGTTTTCTTTAAAACCCGTTGCAACTGAAGTGTCAAAGATTTTGGATCACGAAGTTGATTTAATAAACGATCTAGATAGCACAAAAATTTTTAATGGCTCATCAGATATTCAGATTTTAGAGAATATAAGATTTTTTGAAGGCGAAAAAAGTAATTGTAACAAGCTTGGCAAGTCATTGAGCAGCTTAGGGGACATATATGTCTTCGATGCTTTTGGTACATCTCATAGAGAACAATCTTCAACGCATTCAGCAATTGTTAACTCTAATTTATCTTGTGCGGGGTTATTGTTAGAGAAAGAAATAGACTCCTTAACAAAAGCTCTAAATGAATCACAAAATCCCTATACCGCGATCATTGGAGGGGCAAAGGTCTCTACAAAACTAGAATTGATTAAGAATATTAATTCTAAGGCTGATCACATTATTGTGGGTGGTGGAATAGCAAATACTTTCTTAAAAGCTGCAGGGCATGAAATAGGAATATCACTGTGTGAAGAATCAATGGTTGGTATTGCAAAAGAGTTATTGAATGATGGCAAAATTATTTTGCCTGATACCGTTATTACCTCAAAAACTTTTGAAGGTGAAGATATTAAAGAAAAACATATTTCTGAAGTTAAAAAAAATGAAATGATTTTAGATCAGTTCTTAAATGATGAGATAGATAATGCCATCTCATCATCTAACACTATTTTATGGAATGGGCCATTGGGAGTTTTTGAAAACAAGTCTTTTAAAGAAGGGACAGAACAACTTTCCAATGCAATAGCAAAATCAAATGCTTTTTCTATCGCAGGAGGCGGCGAGACCCTATCTGCTATTAATAAATTTATTAATAAAGATGATGTATCATATTGTTCTACAGGTGGAGGCGCTTTCTTGGAGTTTATGGAAGGAAAAGTTCTGCCATCTATAGCAGCTTTGAAAGCAAAGATTTAAAAAAGGAGAGAGGAATGTCATTAAATAGTTTAGAAGAAATTGCTTCGTATATAGTCTCAGACGGCAAGGGCATTCTTGCTGCTGATGAAAGCAATCCAACATGTGGAAAAAGATTTGATTCAATTGGAGTTGAATCAACAGAAGATAATAGAAGAGATTATAGAGAGATGTTATTTAGATCATCGGGCATGAATGGAAATATAGGTGGTGTCATACTTTTTGATGAAACGATAAGACAAAATGCTAAAGATGGAACATCTCTTGTGAATATTATTACTAATCAAGGCGCCCTTCCTGGCATAAAGGTTGATAAAGGGCTTCAAGCTATTGGCGGTTCTGATGAGACTGTTACAGTTGGGCTCGATGGCTTAGATGAAAGATTAAAAGAGTACGTTTCAATGGGAGCAAAATTCACTAAATGGAGAGCGGTAATCAAAATTGGTGAAGGTATGCCTACAGACGAATGCATAGATGCAAATATGAAGGCCTTAGCAGATTACGCCAAAATAGTTCAAGACAATGGAATGGTTCCAATGGTTGAGCCTGAGGTGCTTATGGATGGCGATCATTCAATCGAAGAGTGTTTTGATGCCTCTGATAGGTCGCTGAAATCTCTCTTCAAACACCTTCAAGAAAATGAAGTAAATATTAAAGGAACAATATTAAAACCAAATATGATAACTTCAGGTTCAAAATCTTCGACACAAGCAAGTGTTAATGAGGTTGCTAAAAGAACTTTAGATTGCTTGATATCAAATGTTCCATCTGAGCTCCCAGGAATAACTTTTCTCTCAGGCGGTCAATCAGATTTACTAGCAACCGCCCATTTAGATGCTATGAATAAGATAGGCGGATTTAGTTGGAAGTTAAGTTTTTCATATGGAAGAGCTCTTCAAGCACCTGCCCTAAAAGCCTGGATGGGAAAAACTGAAAATATGTTTATTTCTCAAGATGCTTTATCGCACAGAGCACAAATGAATAGGCTGGCATCCCTAGGTCAATGGGCCAAAGAACTAGAAGACGAATAGAATTTGCTTGCAACAATTCAAAGGGTTTCTGAAGCTAGAGTCTCAATCGAAGGTAAAACATTTTCAGAAATTGGGTCAGGTTTATTGATTTTTGTATGTATTGAAAAAGGCGATTCAATCGAATCTATCACCTCCATGGTGGGTAAGATTATTAACTTTAAAATGCTTGATGGATTCAAAGGATCTAAGCCGCGTTCACTAAAAGATGCAAATGAAGAAGCCTTAGTTGTAAGTCAATTTACACTTGCTGCAATCACTAATAAAGGCAATAAGCCAAGCTTTCATAAATCTGCAAATCCCGAAGAAGCAAAACTGTTGTATGATGAATTTATGTCCCTCTTTGAAAGGTCTTATGGTAAATTCAAACAGGGAAAATTTGGTGCTTTTATGGAAATTTCTTTAATTAATAAAGGCCCTATTACTTACAACTTTAAAACCTAGGTTAAATATGGAAAATATATCAATTTTTTGCGGTGCTCATGAGGGCAAGAATCCAAGATATGCTGCAGATGCAAAAAAGATTGCAGAAATTCTTGCTAGCAAAGGAATTAATATAGTTTTTGGTGGCGGCAATGTGGGCCTAATGAAAATTGTTTCCGATACAGCTCTAGACAATGGTGTTGAAGCAAAGGGAATTAGTTTGGAGTCTTTGCATAAGCTTGAATTAGCAAACCCCAGGCTTCAAGAAATAATTATTACTAAAACCTTACTCGATCGCAAAGATGAATTTATGAAACGATCAGATGCTTTTATTGTTTTGTCAGGAGGGGTTGGGTCTTTAGATGAGCTTGCTGAAATCATGGCTAATAATCAGCTTGGATTAATTAACAAGCCAGTTGGATTATTAAATACTGAGGGCTATTATGATCATTTAATTGCTTGGATGAAAAAAGCTGTTGAAGAGGGTTTTATTTCAGAAGCTAATTTTAATGATTTAATAATCTCTGACTCGTGCGAAGAGTTGATCGAAAAAGTAATAAATCATGAGAGGCCTCATGACAATGACTGGACAAATAGGTTAGGTATTTAGACTCTATAGGTAAGAATCTTCCCATCGGAAAACCTAAATAGCATATTTCTATAAACAGCAACATCAGTCACATTGTTTGGAGTATTTTTGGGGACACACCTATAGTTTGTTGAAACCCGCACATTATCAAGAATTGGGAGAACTTTATGCCATGTATGACCGTGGAGCAAAAGAAGTGAGCCTTTCAATGGACTTATGGTGACGCTTCCTTCAATTTCATCAGTTGAAGTTCCTCTAGGTATCATCCCTTTTTTATGTGAACCCGGTATGACACAAACCTCTCCACCAGTTGAGTTATTAATATCCATCGAATAAACAAGTCTATTAAGATTAAAAATGCCATCTTTAGGAGAACAGTCCTGGTGCCATGCTTGGCCATTTGAGGACTTATTGCTATACATGACCATGCAATAAAGAGATTTCCATCCCGAGCCTAAAATTTCTTCTGTAAGATCACACAGCTTTTTATTTTTCTCAAGGACATTAAATTTTTCTCTTCCTTCTATTTGAGGAAACCATGGAATTACATCTGTCTTAGATTTCTCTATAAAAGATTCATCATGTTTATAATTATTATCCTCTTTGAAATGATTGCAAATCTCATCTTGATACTCATTCATTAGAGCAGCGCTAAAAAATTTTTCTATATAAACATAGCCATTTTTATGAAAGAGTTTTGATAACTCTATGAAATTCACTAATTTTTATCCCTGGAAACAAGAAGACCAAGTTCAAATAAAACCCACATAGGAATAGCCAAGAATAGCTGAGAAAAAATATCAGGTGGTGTTAATAACATGCCAAAGACAAAGAACACAATTACTAAATAAGGCCTAGCTTTAACTAGGGTTTCTTTTTTTACAATTTCAGATTTTATCAAGAGAAACGTAGCTACTGGAATTTCAAAAGCTATACCAAATGCAAATATAAGTTTTATTACAAAATTCATATATTGATTTATATCTGTCATAACTGAAATAGATTCAGGAGCAACTCCAATAAAAAATTTAAAAATTATTGGACAAACAATAAAATAAGCAAATGCCACTCCAGATAAAAATAAAAAAATTGTAGATAGCATTAACGGTGCTATAAATGTTTTTTCCTTCTTATATAGGCCTGGTGACATAAACATCCACATTTCGTAAAAAAGATAAGGCATTGTAATTAGCAAGGCTGAAAAAAAGACTAATTTTAAAGGAGCCATTAAAGGTGAAGCAACCTGTGTGGCTATCATAGAACTTCCAGACGGTAAGATTTCTAAGAGAGGAGATGCTGCAAAGGTATATATATCAGATGAAAAGGGAATTCCAATCAACGCGAGAAAGCCAAAACAAATCAGAATTCTTATAAGTCTAGATCTGAGTTCTAATAAATGACTTGCTAGAGATTCTTTATGAGTCATTCTTTTCCTTTTCAAAGCCCTCTAATTCTTCCATCCTCAATTCATTAAAAACATCTTTTTTTAATTCATCGGTGCCAATATCATCTTCTAAATCATTTTTAAATTTCGTAATATGGTGTTGAATTTTTTTATAAAATTTTAACCAGCCTTTAATTACTTCTGGTAGCCTTGCGGGCCCAATAATAATCAGTCCAAGAACAAGGATTATCGCAATTTCTAAAAAACCAATTTGAAACAATTGTTATTCTTGTTTGTTATTATCTGTATCTTCTTCTTTTACAGCTTTTTTAAAACCCTTCAGGCTTGCACCCAAATCTGATCCAAGCGACTTAAGTTTGCCACTCCCAAAAATCAAAAGAACCACAACCAATATAATTAGTAGTTGCCATATGCTAATTCCACCAAAGCCCATATCAATCTCCTATGTGAGCATTAAAAAGATACCACATAATGTTATTATACCTATTCCAATAAATCTTATTATGTATTTCTCTTTTTGTAACTGCATTTCCATCTTATGAATTTTTTCTTCATATGATCTTTTATTCTTGGAATACCCTCTTATCTCATCTAATGCCTCATAAATGAAGCCAGGCATTTCAGATGCTTTTAGCATCAAATCATCTTTATTTTCTAGAATAAAATCTTTAATTTTTAATGGACTAAATTGGTCTGAAAGCCATTTATCCAGATAAGGTTCAGCCAACCCCCAAAAATCAAGCTGTGGATAAATTTGACGTCCCATACCCTCTATATGTATCAATGTTTTTTGAAGAAGCACAAGTGTTGGTTGTAATGATAGTCCAAATGGTCTTGTACTTTGGAACAGATAAAGAAGTAACTTTCCAAACTCTATTTCTGATAAAGGCTTTTCAAATATTGGTTCACAGCATGCTCTTAGAGTGTTTTCTAATTCAATAATATTTGAGTTTGGATTAACCCATTCCGAGCTGACAAAAAGTTGAGCTAATGATTTATAGTTTTGTTTAATTACAGCCTGAAGCATTCTTGCAAGAATATACCTTTCTTCATTGGAGAGAGAGCCGGTAATGGCACAATCAATTGCAATATAGCCTGGTGTCTCAGGATTTCTTTTGGAAACAAAGATATTTCCAGGATGCATATCAGCATGAAAAAAATTATCTCTGAAAACTTGATTCAAAAAGATCATCACTCCATTTTCTGCAAGCCTTTTTTTATTAATACCATATTTTTCTATTTCATCTATGTCTGTACAGGGTATTCCATCAATTTTTTCAAGTACCATAACCTTGCTTGTTGTCATTTCCCAATATACTTCAGGTATGTATAACTCCTCTGATTCTGTAAAGTTTTTTCTAGTAAGATTTGTATTAGCTGCCTCAAGTCTTAAGTCTAATTCACGCATAATAGTGCTTTCATAATCATGAACAACTTCTATTGGCTTAATTCTATGACTCTCAGAGTAAACATATGTGCAGACTTTTGCAGCAGCCTTTAAAAGCCTCAGATTTTTCTTTACTTCTTTTTCTATATTTGGCCTCAAGACTTTGATAACAACTTCTCTACCGTCTGGAAGTTTTGCTGAATGAACTTGAGCAAGAGACGCAGCTGCTAAGGGGACTTCATCAAAGTTTTTAAACATATGATCAATTTGACCACCTAACTCCTTTTCTACGATTTCTTTAAGCTTTTTAACTGAAAATGGCTTGCAGCTATCTGTTAGTCCTTGAAGATCTTTTGCAGTAGCTATATCTAAAATGTCAGTTCTAGTTGAAAGTAGTTGACCAAACTTAATAAAAATTGGTCCAAGTGATTCTAAATATTTTGATATTTTTTTTCCGTCAGGTTTTCTAAATATGCCATACCTAATTCCAAGAAATGACATCTTTAGACTTTCAAATATTAGTATCAAAAAATTCATAAATTGTTAACAGCCTCCAATCTATCTAGCCTAATTGAGAGGTCTCTCAGCTTAGATCGAAGAGCATTTTTATTATTATACTGTTTTAGATTAGATAATTTTTCCTTTGTAAAATAAGCAATAGCAGCCGGAGTGTCTCCGAAGTATTTATCTATTAGCAATACAACATCAACTTCAGATTTTATAAAGGCATTAATTGTCAAGATTGCCTTTTCAGTATCCCCATAAAGCATACCCCTATTTATTTTTTTGCTTATTAGAAAATCTAAAGACTCCTTGACTGATGTTCTTATTTCAAAATCAGTATCCTCAGTCTTATTAAATGAAATATTTTTTTTGTTTTGATCTAGATTGCAATAGATAGCTTTATGACCAACTAAATCCAGCTTGAATCTTATTGGATAAATTTCGTTCAGATTATTTTTTAGATTTGGCGATGCGTCTTCTATGTCTTGGATAAGCGAATAAGCAATGTTTAATAAATTACTTTTCATAAGCAACATGTATAGACACAATACCATTTAATAGATTATAGAATTTACATTTATTAAAACCTGATTCTAAAACCATTGTTTTAAGGAGCTCTTGATCAGGGTGCATGCGAATCGATTCTGCAAGATATTGGTAGCTTTCAGAATCATTTGCTAACAAGGACCCAAGCTTAGGTAGAATATTGAATGAGTACCAGTCATAAATTTTAGAAAAAATAGGATTAGTTGGTTTTGAAAACTCCAGAACTAAAAGCCTTCCATCTTTTTTAAGGCATCGCCTCATTTCTTTTAAACCAGCCTCCTTATTCGTAAAATTTCTTAGGCCAAAGCCAATCGTGATTACATCGAAGGTCTCATCATCAAAAGGCATAACTTCTCCACTCAGTTGACAAAAATGACAATTTCCATAAAAACTTTCATTTATTGATCTATCCCTGCCTTCTGCCAACATATCCATATTGATATCAGTCATATATATTTCAGTTTGTGGGTATTCTCTTGAAATTAGTTTAGCTATGTCTCCTGTTCCACTGGCAATATCTAAAATTACATCTTTTTCAGAGATTGCAGCAAGTTCCACAAGGATTTTTTTCCAAAGCCTATGCATGCCCAACGACATAGCGTCATTCATAATGTCGTAGTTTTCTGCAACCGATGAAAATACTCCGCCAACGTGAGTGCTCTTGTCTTTTTCATCAACCTCTTTAAAGCCGAAATGAGTTTTTTTATTCATTTTCTTCCGCGTCTCGAAATTTAATAAAATTATTGTATCTGCTTTTATTAATTTCACCATTACCAAGAGCATTTACTATTGCGCAACCATCATTATTAATATGATTACAATCATTGAATTTACATTTTTCAGCCAACCTTTGAAGTTCAACAAAGCCACGAATTATTTCATTATTTTTCCATCCAGTTATTGGAAGATCTCTCACACCTGGAGAGTCTATAATTTTGATATTATTTTTTATCTCGTATAGTGTTGATATAGATGTTGTATGAACGCCCTGATTATTTGAAAGCATGTTAGTTTTAATATCTCTTCCAGTTAAACAATTTGTAAGTGTTGATTTACCAGCGCCAGAATTCCCAACAAAAACTACACATTTTTCTTCTAAATATTCTTTAACTTGAGAAATATTTGTATTATTTTTTGCAGAAATCTCAAATATACTTATATCAAGTTTTTTATATATATTTAGTTTACTAATGTAGGCCTCATCTGGCTTGAGATCGATCTTATTATTTATAATAAAAGGCTTAATTCCTGAAAGAATACTGGTTAATATCCATTTATCAATGAATTCATGAGCAGTTTTAGGTTCTTGAGTGACAAGTATTCCCACATGAGTAATATTTGCAGCTATAGTTTTTGATTTCAATCCTTCTTTTTTTTGAAGTGCTGACTTCCTAGGCTCTCTTGATAGAATCAATCCTTTTGTTTCTTTACTATCTTGAACTATATTAATCTTTACAACATCCCCAACAACAATATTTTTAATCGCAATACATGGTATGTCACCATCTTTTGTACGAACCAAACATGCATTAGAGTAAAATTCTATTACAAAACCTGTTTGAACTTTTTTCATATAAAGCACAAAATACACTAAAGGAAGAAATATAAAAAGTTATGAAGAGCTTACAATCAAAAGATAATCTTATTTGGATCGATTTAGAGATGACTGGATTGAATCCAGATAAAGAAAGGATTATAGAAATAGCTACGTTAATTACAGACTCTCAGCTAAATGTTTTGGCAGAGGGACCTAACTTAATCGTTAATCAACCAAAGAGCTTGCTAGATCAAATGGATGATTGGAATCAAAATCAACATGGCTCCTCAGGCCTGATAGAGGGAGTGAAAAAAAGCAACATTACTGAACAGATGGCAGAGATAGAGACTCTAAATTTTATTTCCAAATATGTTGGCTCAAAACAGTCACCCATGTGTGGCAATACTGTTTCACATGATAGAAGATTCCTTATAAAGTATATGCCAAGATTAGAATCCTATTTTAATTATAGGCATATAGATGTTTCTTCATTTAAAGAAGCTGCCGTAAGATGGATGAATGAAGCTCAGGTATATGAGAAAGATGGTTCTCATAGAGCAATGGGAGATATCAAAGAGTCTGTTGCTGAATTAAAATTTTATAAAAATATTTTTTTACCACAGAGTTAATTAACAATTAATCATATGGGAAAAAAACTTTATATTAAAACCTACGGCTGTCAAATGAATGAATATGACTCTGACAAGACTGTAGATATTTTAAAAGAAAAGAAGGGTGTAGAACTTACATCCAATGTTAAAGAAGCAGACATAATATTACTTAATACATGTTCTATTAGGGACAAAGCTGAATCCAAAGTTTATTCCGAGTTAGGAAGGCTTAATAAGCTTAAAGAAAAAAATCCTAATCTCAAAATAGGTGTTGGTGGCTGCGTAGCAACCCAAGAAGGCAGCAATATTAAAAAAAGAGCCCCTTATGTTGATCTTATATATGGACCCCAGACATTACATAGAGTTTCTGATCTTTTAGATATTGATCCTCAAAAAGGCATAAAAGCTATAGATATAACTTTTCCAATTGAAGAAAAATTTGATTCGCTTCCAAGTCCTTCAAGCGGAGGTCCCTCAAGTTATGTAGCAATCATGGAGGGCTGTTCCAAATATTGTTCTTTTTGTGTTGTGCCTTATACAAGAGGAGATGAGGTTAGTAGAAAACCCGAGCAGATTTTTGATGAAGTTGCGCGATTAGCTGAACAAGGAGTATCAGAAATAACTTTTATTGGTCAAAATGTAAATTCTTATAAAATGCCTTACAAAGATAGAATCTTAAGATTATCAGACCTTATAGAGATTATTAGTCATATTGATGGCATTGAAAGAATTAGATATACAACATCTCATCCTTTGGATATGACCGATGACTTAATTGAGGTTTATCAGTATGTACCTCAACTTGTAAGTCAACTTCATTTACCCGTTCAATCTGGCTCTAATAAGATCCTTGAAAAAATGAAAAGAAATTACACTATAGATATTTTTCTTAATGCTGTAGAAAGAATTAAATCTTTTAGACCTGATTTAAGAGTTTCTTCAGATTTTATTGTAGGATTTCCTGGAGAAACGGAGGATGATTTTCAACAAACAATGCAATTGGTAAATGAAGTTAAATTTGATTCATCATTCAGTTTTATTTATTCAAAAAGACCTGGAACTCCAGCATCTAAGTTAGAAGATAATACCTCTTTAGATGAAAAGAAAGAGCGTTTAAAGAAGCTTCAAGATCAACTCAATCATCACCATAGAGAACATAGCAGCAGCATGGTAGGCACAATTCAAAGGTGCTTAGTAACAGGTCTTGCTAAAAAAAGCCCTGAACAACTTCAGGCAAGAACAGAATGCAATAGAGTTATAAACTTTGATCTAGAAAATATTAGGTTTATTGGAAAATTAGTGGACATAGAAGTTACTGAGGCATTATCCTATTCCTTATTAGGTACTTTGCATAATCCAAGAGGTAAAAATTAAACATTAATGCAAGAAACGCAAACCGCTCTTAAAAATATTTCCTTAAAACCATCTAATGCTGAAAGAATTGCTCTTTTTGTCGGCGAGCTAAATGGCAACTTAAAATTAATTGAAAAAAGCTTCTCTGTAAAAATATTTCATAAAGGAGATGAGGTCAAAATTACTGGAAGTGAAAAAGATATAAAGCATGCTTCAGATGCAATATTAGATTTATATAATTTAACCAAAAAAAATATTGAAATAAGCAAAGAAGCAGTTCATCTTACAATACAATCACATTTAAATTTAAGCCTTTCAAAGAAAGAGGATGCAATCGACTCTAAAATTCAACTAAGAACACCAAAAAAAATTATTAGACCCAGAGGCACCAATCAACAATCTTACATAAAAAATATCAATAAGTTTGAAATAAATTTTGGTATTGGCGATGCTGGAACAGGTAAAACATATTTAGCAGTGGCTGCTGCAGTTGAAGCTCTTTTAAATGAAAAGGTTCAAAAAATAATTCTAATCAGGCCAGCAGTTGAGGCAGGGGAAAAACTTGGTTTTTTGCCGGGAGATCTTTCACAAAAAGTTGATCCTTATCTTAGGCCTTTATACGATGGTTTATATGAAATGCTTGGTGTAGAAAGAACTGCCAAGTTAATTGAAAAAGAAGTTATTGAGGTTGCCCCTCTTGCCTACCTTAGAGGAAGAACTCTAAATAATGCATTTATTATTATGGATGAAAGTCAAAATACTACAGTAGAGCAGATGAAAATGGTATTAACTCGAATAGGTTATGGTTCTCAAGCAGTTATAAATGGCGATTTAACTCAGATAGACCTTCCAAAACATATAACTTCAGGCTTAGATCATGTCATACATGTTTTAAAAGACACTAGCGGTATTGGAATCATAGAGTTTTCTTCTCATGATGTTATTCGACACCCCTTAGTTAGAAAAATAATAGATGCATATAAAAAATTTGAATCTAATATAAATAAGTGAGTTTAATAATTACATTAGACAAAGGCATCTCAATAGATTCAGGCCTTAAGGATAAACTTCAAAGTATTGTATCTCTAATTTTTAGAGAAGAAGGATTGGTTGACAGCGAAATCAACCTTAGAATTCTAGATGATGAAGAAATGAAAAAATTAAATCATAAATTTAGAAATAAAAACCTCACAACCAACGTTCTTTCTTTTCAGAGCGATGATATATCAATAAAACATACTAAAAACATTGGTGATATTGCAATAAGTTCAGAGTATGTTGAAAGAGAAGCTGTAGAAGAAGGAAAATTTTTTGAAGACCATATGATTCACATGTTGGCCCATGGTGTATATCATATATTAGGATATGATCATCAAAACGAAGAGACAGCATTGATCATGGAAAATAAAGAAATAAATATTTTAAATAAAATTAACATTAATAACCCATACTAAATGAATCAAAAGTTAGAAAACGAAGATAACCACCCTCCTTCGGGACTCATATCAAAAATTAAAAAATTCTTTAGAAATCCCTTCTTTATAAAGACTCAGTCAGTTTCAGAAGTTACAGACTTCCTTAAAGATGCTGTTGATTTAAATATCATTGATAAAGAAGCTGAATCTATAGCGAATAAGGCAATAAGATTAGGAAATACAACGGTGAAAGAAATTATGGTTCCAAAAGTTGATATGGTTACTTTTGGCATAAATGATGAAATAAACGTAATTCTTGAAAAAATAATAGAATCCGGCCATTCAAGATATCCTATATTAGGAAGCGAAAGAGATGAAGTAAGTGGAATATTGCTTGCAAAGGACATGTTACCCAAAATTTATGAGGGTAATAATAATTTTAGTCTATCTGATATGTTACGAGAGCCCAATGTAGTGCCTGAAACTAAAAAAGCAGATTCTTTACTAGAAGAATTTAAAAAAGATCGCTCTCATATGGCTGTTGTTATAGACGAATATGGAACTATTTCAGGATTAGTAACTATTGAAGACATTTTAGAAGAGCTTGTTGGTGAAATAGAGGATGAGCATGATGTTGACGAAGAAGAAATCATTAAAATTTCTGATAAAAAGTTTTATGCTGATGCAAAAGTTGAAATAGAAGAGTTCACCGAGTTCTTTAATCTTGATGTTGATCCCTTGGCAATTGATGCTGAAACATTAGGGGGCTTTGTTATTAGTAAATTAGGAGTACTCCCAAAAGTTGGCGATAAGGTCAAAATAGAAGATCTAACTATAAAGGTAATCGATGCTGATGATAGAAAAATTGATAAGGTCCAAATAACAAAAAATCAATGAAGTTAAAGCAGTACTTAATTCCATTTATCTTTGGTTTTATTGGAATTTTTGCTTTTTCACCCTTCTCTATTAAACCCTTAATAATATTATCTTATGCATACCTTATTAGGGAGTTAGTATATAGACAAAACAGCTCTTTAAAAAAAGTAGTATCCTGGTCATTTGGACATTGGGGATTTGGAATGTCTTGGTTAATAGTGAGCGTTTACTATTATGGAGAAACCAGTATTGCAATATCTTTACTTATTTTTATATTGTTAATCTTAATTCTTACAACCTTCTTTACTTTGCCATTATTAGTTCTTAGATTCAGGTTATTTGGTAAGAATAATTTATCTCAATACATAGAATTACTATATATCTCAAGCATTTTAATTCTTAGTGAATTATCAAGAAATTATTTATTAAATGGTGTTCCTTGGTTAATACCAGGAAGTGTATTTTTAGATACCCATGCTCAATATATTTATCCTATATTGGGAGTTGCTGGGGGTTCTATGTTGATCTATTTGATTGCTGGCTTAGTAGCATTAAATTGGGTAACAAATAAAAATATTTCATACTTAGTTTTTTTAGGCTCATTAATTTTATTTATACCTACTGCTATAGAAGAAATTACAGATGAAAGAGATATTTATGTTTCTATTATTCAACCCTCCTCCGATCCATTCTTAAAATATAAGAATGGCTATAAAAACGAAATTGAGCAAAATATATTAAATCTAATAGAAAAAACATCTCCTAAATCAGAAATAGTAGTATTGCCTGAAGCAGAATTACCATACTCAATGCAAAGCAAAGACTTCACTAATTTTATTAAAAACATAGATATCTCAAAAAAAGAGTTTATTTCAGGCGTATGGAGTTATAAAGATGAATACCTTTACAATTCATTAATTAACATAAATACAAGGGAAAGCTATAATAAAATGCATCTTGTACCATTTGGTGAATATATTCCGTTTATATCCTCATTAAGAGGAATTATTAGCTTTTTTGACATGCCTATGTCAAATGTGAAGCATGGCAATAAAAATCAAAAAAATATATCTATTTTTGAAGATAAGACTTTAAATTTTGCTCCTTTAATATGTTTTGACATAGCATTTAGTAACACAGTTAGAAAAAGCAACAAAAGTTCATATTTTATGATCAATATAAGTAATGACACTTGGTTTGGAGAATCAATTGGACCATATCACCATCTTGATATAACAAGAGTTAGAGCAATTGAAAACAATAAATGGATCATTAGGTCAACAAACGATGGGTTCTCTGCCATCATAACCAGTAATGGAACAATTGTTGATAAAATTGAAAAAGGAATAACTGGTGTTATTAATAGCGGTATCAATGTAGAGAAAGATAGAAGCTTCTATAATGTATATGGATATTTTATTCCCTATATACTCTCAATTTTAATAATACTCATATCAGCTATAATGTTTAAATGTCGAAAAATTCATTCTTAGTTATATTTTTATTAGTTTCTTTTAAAATATCGTCACAGGATGTATCTATTGAGATTGATATTTCTGAGCAAAGACTTTATTTAATTGAGGGCCTTGATATAAAGGCCTCATACCCAGTATCTTCATCAAAATATGGTGAGGGAAGTATTGAAAATTCCTTTAAAACGCCTCTAGGTTATCATGTGGTTAAAGAAAAAATTGGTGAGGGAGCGGAAAAAAATACAATCTTTAAATCTCGTATAAATACTAAAAGATCAGCAGATATTATAGAAGAATACCAGGATTCAGATGATGATTTTGTTACTTCAAGGATTATGTGGCTTGATGGAAAGGAGGAGGGCAAGAACAAGGGTGGAGCAGTTGATTCTTTTGCAAGGTATATCTATATACATGGCACACATGAAGAGGGCTTAATAGGGACTAAAGCGTCTCATGGCTGCATAAGAATGTTCAATGCAGATGCAATTGAGCTATTTGATAGAATTAAAATAGGGACAAAAGTTCTTATTAAGGCCTAATACCCCTTTTAGTTAAGTTCTAGAAGTTTCCTGCCACAGATGACATTGCAAAATTAAGCTTTTCTTTTCTTTTATCTTCTGAAGGAGCTTCATTAAGCTTTTCACCATTATTAGCCAGTTTTATTAACAATTCACTTGGCATATATGCATTATTACCTGTAATTTCGTGATATTTCTTTAATTTTTCAACAACAACGTCTAAACCCATAGCATTTGCATGATGCATAGGACCGCCTCTCCATATAGGAAAACCATACCCATTTATATAAACTACGTCGATATCAGCCGCTCTTTGGGCAACACCTTCAGAAAGAATATCAGCCCCTTCATTTATAAGAGCTAAAATACACCTGTCTAGAATTTCTTCATCAGATATATCTCTTCTAGTGAATCCATTATCTGATGATATTTTTTTATAGATTGCTTCATTTTCTGGAGCTGGATTTGGAGCTCTCGACCCTTCACTATAATTGTAATAACCTTTTCCATTTTTTTGACCAAATCTATCATTATCGCAAAGGTGATCTCCTATCTTTGCATGAAGTGGTGACTCAGCACCGCTAAGCTTTCTCGCTCTCCATCCAAGATCTAAACCAACTAGATCCATCATCCTAAATGGACCCATATTTAAACCAAATGATTCAATAGCTTGATCGATTTGATGGGGAAGGGCGCCTTCCAAGAGAAGCATGTTTGCTTGCGCGGTATAGTTAAATAACATTCTATTACCTATAAACCCAGGAGCATTTAAAGATACAACAGCAGCCTTTTTAATCTTCTTACTTATATTCATTACAGTTGCTAATGTTTCATGTGATGTTTGCTCACCCCTCACAACTTCTAGCAACCTCATAATATTTGCCGGACTAAAAAAGTGAGTACCTACTACCTTATTAGGCCTATTGGTAACTGATGCTATAGCATCTACATCTAAACCTGAGGTATTGCTAGCAAGAATAGCATTATCCTGCACATGCTCATCTAAACTTTTAAATATTTCTAGTTTTAAATCTAAATTTTCATAAACAGCTTCAATTGCTATATCAACATCATGCAAATCTTTATAATCTAAACTCGATGTTATTAATCCAAAAACCATATCTTTTTGCTCGGCTGTCATTCGACCTCTACCAACCATAAAATCATAATTCTTTTCAATAACAGAAAGACCTCTTTTAAGATTGTCTGCATCTTGATCAATAATATGAACAGGAATACCAGCATTGGCAAAACACATTGCTATCCCACCGCCCATAGTTCCAGAACCAATAATTCCAGCTTTTTTAACATCCATGATAGGTGTATCTTTTGGCACATCAGAAATTTTTGAAGCACTTCTCTCACCAAAGAATATATGAATCATTGCTTCTCTTTGTGGGTGTAATAAGCACTCTAAAAATAATTCACCTTCTCTTTTCAACCCTTCATCAAAATCATCAAGGTTTATTGCTGCCTCAACGCACTTAATTATTTGGCCAGGAGCAAATTGACCCTTTCTTGACTTAGCTGCAAGTGCTTGAGCTTCAACTAATACATTTTCAGAACCTCTAGCTTCAATTACTTTATCATTTAGATCTCTTACCATTGGGTGTTTTGTGCCTTCAGCTGCTTTTTCTTTAGCAAAAGCTATAGAATCCTCAACAACATTTTCTGATAAAACATCGACAATGCCCATATCTAATGCTTTCTTAGCAGGAACATGAGCCCCTGTGAGCATCATTTTTAATGCTTCAGATGGTCCGACAAGCCTAGGAAGCCTTTGAGTACCACCACCGCCAGGTAAAAGACCAAGATTTACCTCTGGAAGACCAACAAAAGCGGTATTTGAAGCAATTCTATAGTTGCAACATAATGCAGTTTCTAAACCGCCACCAAGTGTTATGCCATTAATAGCAGCAACAAGAGGCTTTTTGCAGTATTCAAGACTCTTAAATACTTCATTTAGACTATGACCAGAAGGATTTCCACCAAATTCAGAAATATCAGCACCCGCAATAAAAGCTCTTCCTTTTCCTGTGAGGACAACCCCAACAACACTTTCGTCTGCTTCAGCTTTAGCTACGCCCTCATAAAGACCATTCCTAACTCCCTCACTTAATGGATTAACAGGTGGATTATCGACTGTTAAAAGCGCAACGCTATCAACTACTTCGTAGTGTACTGTTCCTTTCAATTTATACTCCGTAAAAAATTTAGATATGCATTATACATAAAAAATACTCTTATTTATGAACGCTTAATCGCTTATTCATAGAGCATTTATTAAATAATCAAATTATTTTATAAAAAGTATTGATAATATAATATAAGTATATATAATAACACTTGTCAGCACTCCTCTCCCCCTATTAGATTTGCTGACACTCTGGAATCACATGGAGGGCTCAGTCCCTCCATTTTTATAAGGTTTTTTATAAATGAATAAATATAAAGAAGTATTTGAAACATTCATATTAGTAAGCGTTTTCATAGTATCGGTTATTGCTATAGGCCCATTAGGCTAAATAGACCTTAGACTATATAATTTTTATTAATGAATAAAATTTTATTATCTATTTTTTGTCTTTTCTTTGGTCAAAGTGCTCTAGCATGTTCAGACCTTCTTGATTCTGAAATGAGAATCTTAGATTCTGCTGAGAGCCAAAACCTTTGTGAGTACGAGGGAAAAACATTGCTTGTTGTTAATGTGGCGAGTAGATGTGGTTATACATATCAATATGCCAGTCTTCAGTCTTTATATGAAAAGTATAAAGAAGAAGATTTTGTAGTTTTGGGAGTTCCTTCAAGAGACTTTTTTCAGGAATACTCTAACGAAAGTGATGTAGCTGAATTCTGTTCAACAGAATATGGAGTTAATTTTCCAATGTTCTCAACCGTCAAAGTAAGAGGTAAAAAAGCTCACCCATTTTATAAAAAACTTAAAGAAGAGTCTGGGGTAGAGCCAACCTGGAATTTTAATAAATATCTTATTTCTAAAAACGGTAAAGTTATTTCAACTTTTAAATCTGGTGTAAAGCCAGACTCGCCTGAACTAATTTCTGCAATAGAAAGTATTCTATAAATTTATTCAGATATAAAAACAGTCTTGGGTTTATTGAAAGCAAATATACCGTTGTCTACAACTCCTGGAATATTGTTTAGCAAAGCTTCAATGGCTTCTGGGTTTGATATATCAAAATTTTGTATATCTAAGATATGATTTCCTTGATCAGTAACAAATCCTGATCTATAGATTGGAGTTCCTCCCATTGAAACTATTTTACGAGCAACAAGACTTCTGCTTTCTGGAATAACTTCTATAGGTAGAGGGAAAGTTCCAAGTTTTGTTACTAACTTTGAGTTATCAACAATACACACAAACTCATTAGAAGCAGATGCAACAATCTTTTCTCTAGTATGCGCTCCACCACCACCTTTTATTAGTTCTTTATTTGGAGAAACCTCATCTGCGCCATCAATATAAAATTCAATATCCATCACATCATTTAAATTAAAAACCTCAATGCCTTTTTCATTGAGCAGAATTGATGATGCTTCGGAGCTAGAAACAGCGCCTGAAAAGAGATTTTTATATTCGCCTAATTCCTCAATAAAAAAATTAACAGTAGAGCCTGTTCCTATGCCCAAGATCATATCAGGATGAAGTTTGCCTTTAATATAATTCATGGCTTGTTTTGCAACATTTATCTTTGAGCTACTCATATCTGTATAATACAAGAAAAATAACAATAGATAATTATCTTGAGATTAAAAATAAAAAAAACTGGGTCTTTTAAAAACTCAAAAAAATATATTAAGTTAATCGAAAATGCATCTGTATATGATGTAGCAGTAAACACGCCTATTACATTTGCACCAAATCTTTCTGCAAAAGAAAAAAATAAAATATATTTAAAACGTGAAGATCTCCAGCCCATTTTTTCTTTTAAAAATAGAGGTGCCTATAACAAAATAGTTAATTTATCTCCCGCTCAACAAAAAAAGGGTGTGATAGCTGCATCAGCAGGAAATCATGCGCAAGGTGTTGCAAGCGCGTGTAAAAAACTAAAAATTAATTGCACTATTGTAATGCCGATCACAACACCAGAAATTAAAATCAAAGATGTAAGAAGGTTTGGTGCAAAAATACTCCAGCATGGTGACAATGTTAATTCTGCTCTTGAAGAAGCCCTCAATATCTCTAAGAAAAAAAAATTAACGTTTGTGCATCCTTTTGATGATCCAATGACAATCGCGGGGCAGGGCACAATTGGAAAAGAAATCCTCGATGATAATAATGATTATGATGTAGTCTTTGTGCCAGTTGGTGGGGGTGGAATACTTGCTGGAGTTTCATCATGGATTGCCCAACACAACAAAAAAATAAAAGTAATTGGCGTTGAGGTAGAAGATTCTGCATGTTTTGCAGAAGCTGTTAAAGCAAATAAGAGAGTGACCCTTAAAGAGGTTGGTTTGTTTGCTGATGGCGTGGCAGTTGCTCAAATTGGGAAGAAT
>CAXYDN010000010.1:0-76468 GCA_964276145.1 uncultured SAR86 cluster bacterium
CTCAACGAAGCTATTTGTATGGAAAGAAGTTGCAGGGTAATTTACGATATCTCAAGCAAGCTACCAGCCACTATTGAGTGGGAATGAAGTACATTTGTATATGATCAATATCATCTTCCAGGTAAACCTCTCCTCTTGAGATAAATCCTAAATCTGTATAAAAACTTTTGAGGCGATGTTGGGCAGAAATAATAATTTCGCTGTCAGAATATTTTTTACCAAGAAAGTTAACCCCCTCTTTTGTGATCTCTTTACCAACACCAAGACCTCTAGAATTTATTTCAGTGACTATCCTCCCAAGGGAGGAACCTTCATATTTTATTCCAGGCTTAAAGGCTCTGAGGTACCCAATCAATTCATTATCTTCATATGCTAGAAGATGGAATGCATTTTGGTCAGTATAATCAGCATCTATGTATGGACAATCTTGCTCAACAATAAATACTTTTTGCCTTAAGTGAATGATTGCATATAACTCATCTGAGGATAATTCCTTAAATGTTTTCCAAATAAACTTTACTTTAGTATCAGTCATAATTATTAATTAATGATTATATAGATGCTTTTACAATAGGTCATTTTTAAGATTTGTATCTCTTTTTTGTATATAATCAATTTTCTTGAAATCATATTTTTAAACTAATTAAAAGGAACCATAAAAAATGAAAACAGTATATGAATTTAGTGTTAAGGATGCAGATTTAAATGAAGTATCACTCGGTGAATATCAAGATAAAGTTCTCTTAGTTGTAAATGTTGCCAGTCAATGTGGCCTTACACCACAATATAAAGGTCTTCAAGATCTATATGAGAAATTTAACTCTAATGGTTTTGAAATCCTCGGATTTCCTTGTAATCAATTTAAAGGACAGGAGCCAGGAACTAATGAAGAAATTCAATTCTTCTGTACTGAAAAATACAATGTAAGTTTTAAGATATTCAATAAGATTGATGTCAATGGCCCAAATACTGATCCTTTTTATGATTTTTTGAAAAATGAACAATCTGGTCTACTTGGCACTAAAAAAATCAAATGGAATTTCTCAAAATTTTTAGTTAATAAAAATGGCGAAGTGATTAAAAGATATTCCCCAACAACTAAACCAGAAGACATTGAGTCAGATATAGAAAATCTTCTTAGTTAATTGCCAATGGATATTTCCTTTATTGGATGGATTCATACTTTAATAGCTCTTATAGCAATACTCTCTGGAGCTTATTCTTTAAAAAAATATACAATTATAGAAACAAAAAATTTTTCAGCTAAGATATTTATTGTCACAACCATTATTGCAGCTATAACTGCCCTATTGATTTATAAACGTGGTTTTGGTGTTGGGCACTTGCTAGCAATAATTACACTTTTAGCTGTTATATTTGGGTATATTAATGAAAGGGGTTTGTTTTTTGGGTTCCTTGCACCCTACTTTCAAACAGTCAGCTATTCTGCTCTTTTTTTATTTCATATGATTCCTGGTATAACCGAAATATTAAGAAGGTTTCCTCCAGACAATCCAATTGTTATTGATTCAAATGTAGACCATCCAATACTTATAAGCTTTTACATAACATTTTTTATCTCGTATCTGATAATCACAACAAATCAAATTATATGGTTGCAAAAAAGAGATAGTTAAATTGAAAGCGACATCAATAAAGCATCCTCTGAATTATCCGTATAGTAATTGTCTCTAATTGCATCCTTAATGAATCCAAATTTTTGGTAGAAACTAATAGCTTGTAAATTACTTGTTCTAACTTCAAGAAATATTTTTTTATAGTTCATTGCCTTACATTGATCTAGCATGCTCCGAAGTAGCAACGTACCAACACCTTTGGACTGAATTTTCTTTATCACCGATATGCTTAAGATATGAGCTTCAGGGTTAATGGGAGAGAATATAATGAATCCAATTATTTCACTATTATGCTTACAAATTAATCCTTTATGTCCTACCTCAAATGATGATAAAAAAGTTTCATATTTCCATGGACTAGGATTAACCTCACACTCTATCTTATATGCCTCTTCTAAATGATCTACGCCCATTAAAGAAACTTTATACATAAAATACTAAAGAACAGTTTCTTGAAGCTTTTTCCATAAAATCTTCTTAGATTCTTTATCAGAAATCATTGATTCTAATGCAGGCGATTGAACAAATGAGATTGATGATGTGATGCTGTTAACATCAGAAGAAAAACTAATAATTCCTTTGATATCTATGCAAGATGAGATGAAGTCATTGATATCATTAAGATTAGAGTTGTTATGAGATGTTTGGTTATTAGCTGAATTAACTGCATCTATAATAGCTTCAAGAAGCTTTGCTTCATCTTT
Organism: uncultured SAR86 cluster bacterium; assembly: GCA_964276145.1. Lineage (GTDB taxonomy): Bacteria > Pseudomonadota > Gammaproteobacteria > Magnimaribacterales > D2472 > SCGC-AAA076-P13. Next base: position 2,342 of record CAXYDN010000010.1, read on the forward strand.
GCTTAAATCGTCATATGATTGCTTAAGTAATGTTAGAATATTTCCTTTTTGATAACTGTAAATTTTTTTGGGAGGTAATTTTTCTTGATGTGAACGAAGCTCATATCTAGTAATACCCATTTCTTTAAGAATTAGGTTGGTTTTAATGCTAGGAGTTATCATAGAAAGGAAATATTAACATTTACAAATAAAAAATGGATAATCCTGTAAATAAATATAAAGCTTTTGAGCCCATTGAACTTAAAAACAGGCAATGGCCTTCAAAGGTTATAGATAAAGCTCCTACATGGTGTTCCGTTGATCTTAGAGATGGAAATCAAGCATTAATAGAACCAATGGGTGCAGAGAGAAAAGACAGAATGTTTGCCTTGCTTTGTAAACTAGGTTTTAAAGAGATTGAAGTTGGATTCCCTTCTGCCTCGCAAACAGACTTCGACTTTGTAAGGTCTTTGATAGAAGATAAAAAAATTCCATCTGATGTAAATATTCAAGTTTTGACTCAATCTAGAAACGAGCTAATTGAAAGGACTTTTGAATCCTTAGAAGGTATTCCAAAAGCCATTGTTCACTTTTATAACTCAACATCCACCCTCCAAAGAAAAGTCGTCTTTAATCAAGATAAAGATGGCATAAAAGAGATTGCGATTAATGGCGCCTTGAAAATTAAGGAATTAGCACTAGCGAATCCTGATACTGATTGGAGTTTTGAATATTCTCCTGAAAGTTTTACCGGCACTGAACTAGATTATGCTGCAGAGGTATGTGATGCAGTTGTTGAAATCCTAAAAGAAGTTTCAAAACACAAAATCATAATAAATCTTCCAGCAACTGTAGAAATGTCCACACCAAATATTTATGGAGATCAGATTGAGTGGATGAATAAAAATCTAATAAACCGAGACAATATCGCACTTAGCCTTCATCCTCATAATGATAGAGGTACAGCTGTAGCAGCATCTGAATTCGGACTAATGGCGGGTGCAGACAGGGTTGAAGGTACTTTATTTGGTAACGGTGAGAGAACTGGAAACGTTGACATAGTTACTATTGCTTTGAATATGTTAACTCAGGGCATTGATCCTCAATTAGATTTTTCAAATATTAATTCGGTGATGAGAGAGGTTGAGTATTGTAATCAACTTCCTGTTCACCCAAGACATCCATATGCAGGCGATCTTGTTTTCACGGCTTTTTCAGGCTCGCATCAAGATGCAATCAAAAAAGGATTTCATGCTATGAAGCAAAGCAATAATCCAGAATGGGCTGTACCATACTTACCAATTGATCCAGCAGATTTGGGAAGAAGCTATGAAGCAGTTGTTAGAATAAACTCTCAATCAGGTAAAGGCGGTGTCGCATTTCTATTAGAAAAGGATCATGGGGTTTCTCTTCCAAGAAGATTGCAAATTAGTATGAGTCAGAAGATTCAAGAACTTGCTGATGAAACAGGAAAAGAAATAAGCAGTTCTGTAATATGGGAAATATTTGAAGAAAACTTCTTGAAGCCAAAAAATAATTTTTCATATCAAAGCCATACCTCATCAACTAAAGATGACGTTAATGAATTAGAAGTAAAAATGATTATGAATGCTAAAGAAGTAAATGTTTCAGGAACAGGGAATGGTCCAATTGATTCATTTGTAAATGGTCTTTCAAAAGAATTAGGTATTAATATAAAAATTTCTGACTATCATCAATCTGCCATCTCTTCTGGGTCTGATGCTCAAGCAGCAGCCTACATTGAGCTCGAAAAAGATGGTCAAACAAAATGGGGAGTCGGAATCAACCCAAATACAACAAGAGCCTCATTTGAAGCAATTATTGTAGGGCTAAGTAAGATCTTATAAGCACTAATCGAAATTAGGATCGCGTTTTTCAAAAAAAGCTAAAACAGCCTCATAATTTTGAGGACTTCTTGTTAAGTTATTTTGTATTTCAGCCTCGCTGTTATAAGTATCCCAGTATGAAACAGACAAAGATTCACGCATTAATTTTTTTGTATTTCCAAGAGATTGGGGAGACCTTTTAGCAAGCCCTAATGCCCAATTCATAGTATCTTCTTTAAGCTTGTCAGACGATGTTATTTTATTAGCTATACCAAAGTGTAGACACTCTTTTGCATCAATTTTTTTAGCTTCAATTGCATATTCATATGCTTTTCCATAACCAAGATACTTTGGTAGCAGCCATGATAAGCCACCATCTGGAACTAATGCAATATTACTAAAAACAGAAAGAATATATGCATCTTCAGACATTATTCTTAAATCACATGACATGGCAAATGCTGCCCCAATACCGGCAGCAGGACCTTTTATAGAGGCAATAACAGGTTTTGGCATTGAGATAATATTCTCAAACGAGGGCTTGAAACCTCTTAATAAAGCATCTTTCGATCCATCCCAATCTGAATCAGCTTCTGTTAAATCTGCACCAGATGAAAAAGCTCTTCCAGACCCACAAATAATTACGACTCTTATATCATCGTCGTCCTTTACAAGCTGAGTTGCTTCTTGCAAATCAAATATCAGCTGAGTATTGAATGCATTCAACACATCTGGTCTATTAATTTCTATTGTTGCAACTTTATTCTCTTTACTTACTTTTACTGTTTTATATTCCATAGATTAATACTCCAAAAAATTATATACCCTTAGAAATTTTATTTCTTAGTTATAAAAATACATTTATCCTTATAAAATATTTTTCCCCCCGATTGCTCTTTATCAGATCTTGTCCATGAAACTTCTGATTTAGGGCCTGGATTTGATTGGATAAAAGTCTTTATAATCTCTTCAATTACCTTCTTACTTGGCATAGCTATATTCTGTCTTTTGATAGAAAGTCTAATAATATCTACTATGAATGATTTTTGAATTTTTTTAAGCTCACTAACTTTAATTTGATCACCAATTAAGTTTTGATATTTTTCTTTAAAAAACATCTCATAAGAATTATTTCTTATCTTAATAAAATTTGCTGTATTCGAAATCCTTGAAGTTACATTAGCCCATCTTTGCTCGATAGAGGGGATGATGGTATTTCTTACATAATTTCTATCTTGATCTTCTTTAAAATTAGACTCATCTTTAACAAAACTTATCTCTTGCTCTTTAAGATAAATCAAAATATTTTTCTTTGATAGATTAATTAAAGGCCTGACCAGATAACCCTCTCCAACTTTCCTCTTTACACTAAGACTTTCAAGCCCATCTAAACCGGTGCCTCTAAATAGTCTTAATAAAAAGGTTTCAGCTACATCATCAGAATGATGACCAAGTAAGATTTGTTCATTTTTTTTTAGGTACTTTGCAAAAATTTTGTATCTAGCTTTTCTTGCAGCTGACTCAAGCCCGTCTCCATCTAACTTAATGTCGATTGAATCTACATGGCATTTAATACCTAATTTATTAGTAGTTTTTCTACAATGTTCTTCCCACTTTAAAGAATTATCTGAAAGATTATGATTAATATGAATTGCTTCAACATTAGAAATATTATTTATATGAAGTAAATGCAATAAAGCAGATGAATCAGGGCCACCACTATATCCAACATAGATTTTTTTACTTAAATCTAAGTGAAAAGTTAAATCATCAAAACTAATCAAAACTTAAATGCCAATTTCTACTAATCTTTTGTATCTTCTATCTAATAATTCTTCCTTAGACATTCTATTAAGAATAGATAAGTTCTTTATTAATGACTCTTTAATACTTAAAGAAATCTCATCATAGTCGCGATGAGCACCTCCTAAAGGCTCTGTGATAATTTCGTCAATAATATTTAATTTTTTAAGCTCCTTAGACGAAACTTTCATGGCCTCTGCTGCATCTGGTGCTTTGTCTGCTGTTCTCCATATTATAGATGCGCATGCCTCTGGTGATGCAACAGAATATGTTGCATATTGAAGCATAGATATATGATCTCCTACGCTTATTGCTAGCGCACCGCCAGAACCACCCTCACCCGTAACTACAATAATAATTGGGGTTTTTAATTCAGACATAACAGCCAAGTTTCTAGCTATTGCTTCACTTTGACCTCTCTCCTCACCTTCAACTCCAGGATATGCACCAGCAGTATCAATAAAAGTTATCACAGGTAATGAAAATTGTTCTGCAAATTGCATTAACCTTTTTGCCTTTCTATAGCCTTCTGGCTGAGGCATCCCAAAATTACGCCTTACTTTTTCTTCAGTATCTCTACCTTTTTCATGCCCGATAATCATCACAGGAATAGTCTCGAGATAGCCAATTCCACCTATAATCGCAGCATCATCGCCAAATTGTCTGTCACCATGCATTTCATCAAATTCATCAAATATGCTATCAATAAAATCAAGAGTATGTGGTCTTTGTGGGTGTCTTGCCACCTGAACAGTTTGCCAGGTCGAAAGTCTTGAATATATCTTTTTTGCTTCAGCATCTCTTTCCTTTCTGAGAGCAAGAATTTGCTCATTCACTTCAGTCGAGTCAATAGCTGAACTTTTTAAAGCATTAATCTTTTCTGATATATCTTGAATAGTATTTTCAAAGTCTAAAAATTTATAATCTTCAGAGAAATCTGGTAAATGGTTGTAGTTGTTTTCTGACGTTATTTTTTTATCTGTCATAATAATTTAATAATGCTAAATTTCTAAAGCATTTTTTCCAAAAATGTCATCTAAGAAGTTTAGGTTTTCTATAGTGGGTTCAAATCTAAACTTTTCACCTACATCTATTATAGCCTCTGAATCTTTCGTTATAACTTTTACAAACAGATTACATCCAGATGTTGTCCAAAACTCTCTCTTAACTTTTTCAAGCTTATCTGAGAATTCATCAAGAGATATTAATTCTGATTCTTCGAGATTAATAACTACATCTTTAACTTTTTTTGAAAGTTCGGCATCCAGTGAATGAACTTCTTTCACTCTCATTCTAAACATTGCATCGCCTAGCTCTTTAGATCTATAGTCATCAATCTCAACAACGCCCTTAACGATAAGTATTTGTCCTTCTTTTAAAATTGTATGGCAATTATCCAAAACCTCGCTCGGAACAACCCCATCCATAACTCCTGTCCCGTCATCAAAATTTATAAAAGTTAGAGGTTTTCCTTTTTTATCTTTAATTTGCCTAACGCTATTAACTAAACAAACTATGGATGCTTTTTTTGTATCGTGATCTAATTTTGAAATTGTCTTTGATCTAAGTTTATTAATTTTCTTTTCGATCGCATTCACAGGATGGCCAGATAAATAATAACCTAGTGATTTTTTTTCCAATGACAACAATTCACTTAATCCAATATCTGTAATATTTTTATATTTTTCATATGGATCGAAACTTTCATTAAGCGATGAAAACAAATCACCTGACATAGCTGTTTGTTTAGAGGAGTTATTTGATCCATCTTTCAACATATCTTCGATACAAGAAACAGCAACACTTCTTGACGGCGCAATACTGTCAAATGCTCCTGATTGTGATAGAGCCTCAAGAGATTTCTTCCCTCCAAGTTTAATATCAACCTTTTTAGAAAAATCCCACAAATCATTAAATTCATTTGATTTTCTAACCTGGCATACATGTTGTATGAAAGCATCTGCAACACCCTTTATAGCTCCCAGGCCATACTCAATGTCAGAATTGTTATTAACTAGAAACATTTTGTTACTTGTTAGTATGTTTGGCTTTAAAACCTTTATCCCCATTCGCTTACACTCTTGAATTAAGGCATGAATCTTATCAGTATTCCCTAACTCTGTTGATAGTACTGCTGCCATAAAATGTTCTGGGTAGTAGGTTTTTAAAAAAGCTGTTTGATACGATATAACCGCATATGCAGCTGAATGTGATTTGTTGAATCCATATTCTGCAAATTGTTCAATGAGCTCAAATATCTTATTTGCTTTTTTTTCTGGGATTGATTTTTTTTCACATCCCTTAATAAAAATTTCTCTTTGTTCTTCCATTTCCTCAATTTTCTTCTTCCCCATCACTCTTCTTAAGATATCTGCTTCGCCCATTGAATAGCCAGCAAGAACTCTAGCAGATTCCATGACCTGTTCTTGATAAACAATGACTCCATATGTTTCAGATAAAACTGGTTCGAGTAGTTCATGTGGATAAGTAACAGGACTTTTACCATGTTTTCTATCAACAAAAGTTGTATGCATTCCTGAATTTAAAGGTCCTGGTCTATACAAAGCTAATAAAGCAGTAATTTCTTCAAATTTTGTTGGCTTTAATTTTTTAATCAAGTCTCTCATACCAGTAGACTCAAGCTGGAAGACTGCCATAGTTTTTCCAGAAGATAGCAGATCAAATACTTTCTGATCATCCATGGGTATATTGTCTAAATCTAACTTATTTTTAAGGTTTATATTTATCGACTTTAATGCCTTATCAATTACTGTTAGTGTTCTTAGCCCAAGAAAATCAAATTTTACCAATCCTATTTTTTCAACATCGTCTTTATCATATTGAGTCATAACTGAAGAGGACTGCCTGTCGTTATAGATAGGACAAAAATCAGATAAGCTTCCTGGAGCTATAACCACGCCTCCAGCATGTTTTCCTACATTTCTAGCAATTCCCTCAAGCTTATATGCTAAGTCAACAACCTCTCTTACTTCAGCATCATTTTTAGCCGCTTGGGCGAATACTGGCTGCTCTTCTTTAGCCCTATCAAGTGTCATCCCTGGAGCAAATGGGATCATCTTAGAAATTCTATCTCCTAGAGCATATGGTTTTCCCATGGCCCTAGCTACATCTCTTACAACTGCCCTAGCTGCCATGGTGCCAAAAGTTGCTATTTGAGAAACAGCATCAGCTCCATACTTTTTACTAACATAATCTATTACGCTATCTCTTTTTTCCATGCAGAAATCAATATCAAAATCTGGCATCGATATTCTCTCTGGATTAAGAAAACGTTCAAAAAGAAGACCATGATCAATAGGGTCAAGGGTAGTGATTCCAAGTGAATAAGCAACCAGTGAACCAGCTCCAGATCCTCTTCCAGGGCCAACAGGAACATCATTATCTTTTGACCATTGAATAAAATCATAAACAATTAAAAAATAACTTGAAAAACCCATCTTCTTAATCTGATTTAACTCATATTCAAGCCTTTGTAGATATATTTTTTGTTTTGCTTTTTCAAACTTATCAATAAGACTTGAAAGTCTTTTAGTAGATAAGTCCACCAAAAAAGAATCAAAATCGTGTTCTTTGGGAACTGGATATTCTGGAAGAAAGTAACCCTTAGTATGAAGAGAAACATTGCATTTTTTTGCAACTTCATTCGTATTATCAATAAGTTCGTCAAAGCCGTTAAATAATTTTTGCATCTCATCAGAACTTTTAAAATATTGCTCATCAGAAAAAGGTTTTTCTCTATTAGGATCATTAAGTGTCTTCCCTGTATTGATACATACTTTGGTTTCATGAATTTCATAATCATCTTTTTTTGCAAATAACACATCATTTGTAGCAATTAAAGGAACACCCTTTTTACTTGATAATGGAAGAATATTTGAAAAATAATCAATTTCATCTGGTCTATTAGTTTTTTGTACCTCAATGAAAAAATCATCCTTGAAAACCATTAAAAAATCATCGATTTTATTTTCAATCTCCTCTAATTTATTTTGTTTTGATAGCTCATAAATGTGGCTATCTTTTCCACCAGAAATGACAACAATGTCATCTTTAAAAGTCTTTAAATCATCAAAATTTATTATTGGGCTTTGATAATTATAATTATTGTGTGCAGAAGAAATTACTTGCATCAAATTTCTATGACCATCATTATTTTTTGCTAAACACAATAAATCATGTGATGAATCATCACCATCGAAAATAACTCTAATTGATGAGCCCGATATCGGCTTTATCCCAGCAGCCTCACATTTATTAAAAAATTTTACCATTGCAAACATATTTGACTTATCTGTTAAGGCAACAGATGGGATATTATTTTTTTGAGCGCAATCTACAATTTGGTTAATGGTTAAAAGCCCTTGAGAAATGCTGAATTCTGATGAAATTCTTAGATGTGAAAAAATATTTTTCATGCCACTAACTAACAACTCCTTTAAAAGTCATTCTGTGAATTGAAGTAGGGCCATATTTTAAAATAGCTTCCTTATGCGCTTTTGTTCCATAGCCCTTATGAGATAAAAATCCATATTTTGGATATTGTTTATCAAATTCTATCATTAAATTATCTCTATACACTTTTGCAACTATAGAAGCAGCACTAATCTCATCGATTAACGAATCTCCCCCAATAATTGTCTGAGTATCTACATTTAAGTCAGGTTTATGAGTCCCATCAATGAGAACTTTTCCTGGTTCAACAGATAAGTTAAGTATAGCTCTTTTCATTGCCAATAAAGAAGCTTGAAGAATATTAATTTCATCTATTTCTTGTTCTGAAGCTGAGCCAATGGAATAAAAAGAATTTTGAATAATCAGTGCTGATAACTTATTTCTTTGTGGTGGAGAAAGTTTCTTAGAATCTTTTAATCCTGGGATATGTTTTTTTAAGATAACTGCCGATGCTATAACTGGTCCAGCCAAACAGCCTCTCCCTACCTCGTCTACGCCAGCAATATGCTTCAAAGTGAAAGAATTTCTTGTGCAGACTCTTCCGGACTTAGCCCTACTAATAAGTCTCTAAGTTTACTTGAAATATTGTCTGCATATTTATCAAGATTCATTGATTCTGATGCTTCTAATATTGATTGTGGGTTACATGATTTTTGGATGAGTTCGGGGTACTCTCTTTTTCCCAATAAAAGATTGGGTAATCCAACATCATCAATTTTTAACATTCTTGAAATAATAAAATAATTTATTGGATTAGTTTTGTAACAGATAATAGGTCTTGCACCAAGAACTGCAGACTCCAGAGTAGCTGTTCCAGAGGTGACAACCGAAAAATCAGAAATTGATAAGAAATCTGTGGCGCAGTTCTTATTAAGTTTTACTGGTAGATCTTTCGAAATATTTTCTTCTATCATATTAAATGATTCTTGATCAGACGCGGGAATTAAGTATTCGTAATCACGATACTTTTCTGAGTGTAGTTTAATGAATTCAATATAAGTTGGTAATAAGTTTTTGATTTCTGATGAGCGGCTTCCCGGAAGAATAGATATATATTTTTTTGATGGGTTTAAGTTATATTCTTTAATAACCCTCTCTTTATTTTTAGGGAATAGCTTGCTAAAAGGATGTCCTAAATGAATACTGGGTAAATTTTTTTTCTTATAGAAATCATCTTCGAAGTTAAATAAACAGGCTGTTAAATCTACATATTTTTTTATAGATTTTATTCTATTTTCCCTCCAACCCCAAACAGAAGGACTTACTATTTGAATATTTTTACAAGTTTTTTGATTTTTCATTGCCTTATGAATACTTATATTGAAGTCAGGAGAATCAACACCAAGAAAGTAATCAATATCTTTTTCAATAAATAAATTAATTAACTGCTTTCTTAATCTAATTAGCTCTCTTATGTTCAATAAAGGTTCGATAAGACCCATTACATGGAGCTTATTAAAATCAAATAAGGGCTCTAAACCTTGATTTATTAACTTTGGTCCACCAACACCATAAAGCTTTACTTCATGGGTGAGAGCAATGCTGTTAATGATTTTAGCTCCAAGCCTGTCACCTGAGTGCTCACCGGCAACAATTCCAACTTTTATAATTGGTTTTAAATCCACTTATCTTAAAATACCTCGAGATGAGGTTTGGATTGATTTTATGAATGTTTCTAGATGAGTATCATTTCCTTCAGACAGCATAATCTCAAGTTCTTTAATAGCTTCATTTAATTTTAATTCCTTTTTATAAACTAATTTGAAAGCTTTCTTAACAAGACTAATTGAATCATCGCTAATTTCATTTCTGGTCATGCCAACAGAGTTTATGCCAACTATTCTTGCTGGGTTTGAGGCAACCTTAAGAAATGCAGGGATATCCATTGTAACTGAGGTATTCATGCCTAAAAAAGAATGATCGCCTAGACTACAAAATTGATGGACTGCTGAATAACCACCCATAATAACAAAGTTTCCAATTATTACATGACCAGCAAGACCTGCATTATTTGCAAAGACATTATTATCACCAATTACACAATCATGGGCAACATGAGTATAGGCCATTAACAAATTGTTATTACCAATTTCTGTAATGCCTTTATCTTGGACTGTGCCTCTATGAATTGTAACGCCTTCTCTAAAGATATTATTATCACCAATAACTAATTTGGTATCTTCTCCATTATATTTTTTATCAGGCGTATCCTCTCCAATAGAAGAAAATTGATAAATAGTATTATTTTTTCCTATTTTAGTTGGCCCTTTGATGATTGCATGACTCAATACAGAAGTGCCTTCACCTAGTTCAACATCATCACCTATAATGCAGAAAGGTCCAATATCAACAGATGAATGAATTTTAGCTGAATTGCTAATAATTGATGATGAATCTATACCCATTAAGCCTTCCTGTCAGCACAAAGTATTGTTGCTGTGCATACCAGTCTATCATCAACGAAAGCTTTGGTTTCAAACTTCCAAATACCCTTCTTTTCATTAACCACTTCGCTATGCAGATGAAGAACATCTTCAGGACCTACTCGTGATCTAAATCTAGCTTTGTCTACTCCAGCAAAAACATAAATAGAGCCTTCTTCAGGTGTTTTATTCATGGTTTTAAAGCCTAAAATACCTGAAGCTTGAGCTAAAGCCTCTAAGATAATAACTCCTGGCATAACTGGGTTATTTGGAAAATGACCCCTAAAGTAATCTTCATTTGAAGAATTTCTTTTAATACAATGTATTTTTTTACCCAGCTCAATATCAACTATTTCATCGATAAATAAAAATGGTTCCCTATGTGGCAGAAATTTACTAATTTCTTCAACATGATTTGACATAATTAGACTCTTTTTTTTATAAAAACCGAGGACTTGGCCCAGTCTTTTTGTTTTTGAGCCGGCATTATACCAATATAATTACCTGATTCATTAATGCTTTTGGTAATTAATGTATGAGCACCTACGATAACATCATTACATATTGATAAATGCCCCAAGACTCCAGAAAGGCCTCCCATTTGGAAATTTTTACCAATTACAGTCGATCCTGCAATAGCACAAGAAGCTGCAATTGCTGAATTTGCTCCCAGGACTACGTTGTGAGCAATTTGAATTTGGTTATCTAATTTTACTCCGTCATGGATTTCGGTATTATCTAGCGCGCCCCTGTCAATAGTGCATGAAGCTCCAATTTCAACATTTTTACCAATCACTAGTTTACCTAATTGCTCGATCTTAACGTATCCATCTTTAGAGGGCGCATAACCAAATCCATCGGATCCTAAAACCGTGCCATTATGAATGACTGTATGATTCCCAATTTCAACATCTTGGACAATAGAGCAATTTGCTTTAATGATTACATTATTTCCAATAATGCAATTTGGTCCAATTACAACATTTGCACCTATAGATACATCTTGTCCAATCTTAGATTCATTTGAAATAACGGCAGATGGATGAATGATTGGATTGTCTAGCTCAAAAACATATTCTTTGAATAAAGTTGTTAATTTAGCATACGCGATATAAGGATCTTCAGATAAAAGATAGTTTAGGCGATTATCTATTTCAAAAGAAGTTGAGACAATTACAGCATTAGCTGAAGTTGTTTTTATATGTTTCTGATATTTTTTATTTGCTAAAAATGAAATAGAATCTTTTTTAGCATTTTCTAGAGTGGCTATATTGTTGACAACAGCTAGACTGTTGCCAACAATTTGAGAGCCTGTAAATTCTGCTATTTCAGCTAACGTATATTCCTTCTTTTGCGACACTACTCGGATTGAGTGCTAGCCTCTGAAGCTGCAACATCCAACATGGAAGTAACATCGTCAGTTAAATCCATAGCCGGATCACTAAAAAGAATAGATTCATTTTTTTGAAGAAGAATTTTTATTTGCTTGGCTTGAATTAGCTCACCAATAATTTTTTGCATTGATGCTCCATTTTCAGCAAATACCGTTTGTGCAGTTTCTTCTTGAGCTTGCTGAATCTTGCCAGCCAAGAACTCAAGATCTTTACCCTTATCTTGAATGTCTTTTTGCATTTCAGCTATTTCAACTTGGGATAGTGTTTCAAGATCTTTTTGGAGTTTTTCAGCAATAGCCTGTCTTTCGGCTTGCAAAGACTGTGCTTCCTCGAGATTTGCAGCATAGTCGGCATCTTCTTCAAGAGCTTTAAAGGCATCTGCAGCAGCCTGAGTTGATAACACAGCAGTTCTCATGTCAATAACTGCCATTCCATCTACAGCAAAGGCTGGGAAAGAGAGCAGTAAAACTGCCAGTATGTTAAGTCTATATAAATTTTTCATAATTACCCCTGTTTGGTGAAGTTATTTTATATTAATTAGAATACGTTGCCTACAGTGAATTGAAATTCCTTTGTTTCTTCATAACGACCAGCATTCGTTGGTTTTGATATTGCAAAACTCATAGGCCCAAAACCTGTAATCCAGGTTACGCCCACCCCATAAGAATACCTTAAATCATCTATAGAAGGTTTGTAACAATTGTATTGGTATTCTTTACAGTTATCTGAAAAAACATTACCAAAATCAAAAAAGAACGCAGATCTCATTGACCTTTGGTCTTCGATAAATGGAAGCCTAAATATAAGTTGCAAGCTTCCTTCAACTTTAATATTACCTCCAATAGAAACTCTTTTGTTATATTCAGAATTCGCATAAGGATTATAGTAGGGAGTATCTAGTATGCCATCCCCATCGCTATCTATTAAATTTGGGCATGATCCTTCTGAGTAGTTAAACTCATAACATGGTGCTTCAGTACTTCTTGGCCCTAAGGTATTTGATTCAAAACCTCTCAAAGATCTTGGCCCTCCAGCATAAAAATTTTGAAAAAATGGAGTTTCTGTAGTGTCACCAAATGCACTTAGATATCCTAATTCAATGTTAAAGCCAAATACTAAATCTTGACTAATAGGTTGATAATATTTTTGCCTAATATTAAACCTAGCATAATCAATATCGCCACCAGGAATGGTTGAAGATAAACTTAAAACAGTTGATGATCCATCAGTTGGAAACATGCCTCTATTCAATGTAATTCTCTGCCATGATGTTTGAATATTTAAAGTTTCAAATACAGAGCCTTCTGCATCAATAAAATCAAATATTTCTCTTGCAGGCTGAGAACCAATATCAATATTGGTCTTATCATAGGTTAAGCCTAGATTAATTCTTTGAGTGTCTGAAATTGGATATCCAAACTGTAAGCCAAAACCTTGAGAATTGCTTAAATAATTTGCAACATTAAACTCACCGTAATCAGTTTTTCTGTAATAGAGATTATATCCAAGACTAACTGCATCCTTTGTTGCATATGGATCGAGGAAAGATATGTTATAGCTTTCAGAATATATATTTTTATTTATCCCAATTCCTACCGTATTACCTGATCCTAAAAAATTCTGCTCTTGTAAATTAAACCCAAGCATTAACCCGAAATCACTATAACCAACATTGCCCCCTATAGAGCCAGTAGTTTCTTCTTCAACAGAATAAATTATATCAATCTGATCGTCTGTATTTGGAACAGGTGAAGTCTCTACTTCAACCTCTTTAAAATAACCCAATCTTTCAAGCCTTACTTTACCGGCCTCAATACTATTGTTGGATGACCATGCTCCCTCAAATTGCCTCATTTCTCTTCTCAACACAAAGTCTTGTGTAAGATTATTTCCAGTGAAAAGAATTTTCCTTGTATAAGTTCTTTTACCGGGCTGAACTGAAAAGATAATTTTTACCTCATTCAAATCTTCATCTATTTCAGGATTTCCACTCACCTCAGCAAATGCATAACCACGATTACCCATTAGATTTGTAAAAAAATCTTCAATCGAAGTTATTTGTGCCTGAGAATATGTTTGATCTTTAAGAGAATTAATAATTTGTGAATAAATCTCTTCTTCAAGAGGTATGTCACCAATAACCTCTGCATCTGAAATTGTATATTTTTTACCCTCAAACACATTGAAGGTAATAAAAATTTGCTTCATATCCTTTGTTAAACTAATTTGAGAGGATTCGATAGAAAATTTTAAATAGCCTCTATCTCTATAAAAAGATTCCAGAGTTTCTATATCGCCTTTTAATTTTTCTCTAGAGTAAGCATTGTCATTGTTAAGAAATGAGAAAAATGATCCCTTAGACAATTCAAATCTTTCAAGTAATTCTTCGTTGTTAAAAACCTCATTACCAATTATGTTAATGTTTTCAATTTTTGCACTTTTACCCTCATCAACTACGATTTTAATTTCAAGCCTATTCCTTGGTTTTATAATTTCTTCAATATCAACACCGGCACCATACCTTCCATTAGATGCATAGGATCTTACTAACTCTGATTTAACTTGCTCCAAAGTTGATCTTTTGTATACCTCTCCCTCTTTAATACCAACTCCATCTAAACTTTCAAGAAGCTGTTCTGTCTTCAGTGCTTTGTTGCCTGAAATATCAATTGCAGATATAGAAGGTCTTTCAACTACACTGATAATTAATGTATTTCCATCTTTAGCTATTTGAATATTATCGAATTGCTCTGTTGAGAAAAGAGACCTAGTAATATCAGAAGATTTTCTTGCATCAATCTTATCTCCAACACTTATCGGTATAACATTAAAAATACTTCCAGTTGAAACTCTCTGCAAGCCAATGATTCTTATATCACTAACCAGAAATTCATCAAAAGAAAACAACTGAGTTGTTAGAAAAAGGCTTAAAAAATAGAATCTAAATGCTTTCAATTATCTTCCTAAAAAAAACGAGCAATATCATTAAATATTGCAAATATCATCAGTGCACCTACCATCAAAGCTCCGCCCGTGTAAATGACGTTTTCAGTTTTTTCAGAAAGAGGCTTACCTCTTATAGCTTCAATTCCAAGAAGAGTTAGCTGACCTCCGTCAAGAACAGGAATAGGTAATAAGTTCAGAACCCCTAGGCTTATACTAAGCAAAGCCATTAGGTACATAAAAGGTATAAACCCAGCTTGAGCTGTATTTCCAGCCATTTGAGCTATACCAATGGGGCCACTAAGATTTTCCGTGCCCATATTGCCAGTTAGCATTTTTCCAATAAATTGGAGAGTTTTTATACTTAAATTATAAGTTTCATAGGTTCCTTTTGATAAAGACTCAAAGAAAGATCTATTAGTTCCAAAAGCAACTCCTATAACCCCCACTTCCTCACCATCTAAATTTTGAGATGAGCCTATTTTGAGCGGAAACTGTATCAAATTTCCATCTCTCATAACATCTACCAAGATGGTCTCATTAGGCATCTTAGAAATTGCATTTCTAATATCACTAGCATAACTAATATTTGTATTTCCTATTTTAGAAACTAAGTCATCCTGTTTAATACCGGAGATCTCAGCAGGACCTGAAGGAACTAAAGATCCAATAATAGGCTTCATTTTATACTCAAGTTCCAGTCCTAAATATGCTATAGGATTTGACTGTGATTCAGCACTAGGTAAAAAATCATTAACCACAACATCAATATCAACAATATCTTCTATGCCTTGTCTTATAATACTTATATTTATGATTCCTGAATAACCAGCATAGGATAATAATTCCAAACTTATATCTTTTGGTTCTGAAATAACAACTGAGTTTATGGCATATATCTGATCACCTGAGAGTATGGATTCTGAAGATGAACTAATTAGCACTGATGAATCAACACTTTTTATAACTGCAGTGGTTTGAGGATCAGGAGTATTCAAAAATATTAAAGAAAATATAAAAATTGATAAAAGAAAATTTGCGAGTGGGCCTGCAAACATTATTAAAGCTCTTTGCCATTTAGGCTTTGAATCAAAAGTATTTTTAATTTGCTCTGATGTAAGTTGTTCTTTTATATCAGGTTCTAGCTCTATTAATTTATTAGTTATCATTGAAACATAACCACCCAAAGGAAATGCAGATAAAGCAAATTCAGATCCGTGTTTATCAATTCTCTTATAAACTACTGGCCCCATACCAATAGAAAACCTTTGAACATGAACTTTAAATATCCTCGCAAAGATAAAATGCCCATACTCATGAATGGTGACAAGAACACCTAGAAGAGCTATGAAAGATCCTATGTAAATAATAGTTGTAGTCATAATTTAAGTGATGGATTTTAACACCATCTCAGCCTCCATGCGTGTTTGTTTATCTATTTCGTAAATGGAATCAATACTGACATCTTTAGACAGGGTTATTGCATCAAAAGTTCTATAGATAACATCATATATTTTATTAAAAGTAATTTTATTTTCTAAGAAATTTTGCACAGCAACTTCATTAGCTGCATTAAAGACTGTTCCTGATAAACCTCCTTGATTACATATTTCACGAGCAATATTTACAATGCCTATTCTATCTTCAGGAAAACTTTTGAAAGTCAGATTTAATGAAGAAAAATCAATTTCAGAAAAGTTTAGTGAAAGCCTTTTTGATTCCAAAGATAATGCATGAGAAATTGGTACCCTCATATCTGGATTACTCATTTGACAAATACTTGAGCCATCTACGTATGTCACAATAGAATGAACTATGCTTTGGGGATGGACCACTAACTCAAAGAATTTTTCATGTAAATCAAACAAGTATTTTGCTTCAATTAATTCTAAACATTTATTGACCAGAGTTGCAGAATCTATAGTAATTTTTGAGCCCATGCTCCAATTAGGATGATTTAATGCTTCCTCTCTTGTAACAGAGGACAGTTCACTCATGCATTTGTTTATGAATGGTCCACCTGATGCTGTAATAATAACCTTTGAAACATCAGTAGTTTTTTTTGTTGATCCTAAACATTGAAATATTGCATTATGCTCACTATCTATAGGAATTATTGTGGTGTTGTGATCTTTAGCAAGTGGAAGCAATATATCTCCAGCAACTACTACACTTTCTTTGTTTGCTAGCAAAATTACTTTGCCTGATTTTGCTGCCATTATGGTTGTTTTTAGGCCTGCAAAACCAGAAATTGCAGAAATTATTATATCAACATCTTTGTGATTAATGAGTTCTTCTAATTCGACTTTCTCATGTAAAATTTGAACTCTAGTATGATCAATACTTGAGTTTTGAAAATCACTAAAAGATGCTTTAGAATCTAGATAAACATAACTCGGGTTATGGTTATCAATAATTGAAGTAGCTTTTGAAATATTGGAATTCAAAGCAATTCCAAAAAGATTTAGCTGTTGCTTATTTTGCTTTATAACACTTAAGACGCTATCGCCAATACTTCCCGTTGCTCCAAGTAAGAGAATATTTTTCATAATATGCCCAAAAAAATAGCTAAAAGGAGCATTTGGGGCGCTGCTAATAAATGAGAATCTATTCTATCTAGAATTCCACCATGCCCAGGGAGTAATGAGCCTGTGTCTTTTATACCTTTTTCTCTTTTATGGAAACTTATTAGAAGATCTCCAAAAAATGCAAGAAAACCTCCATAGATGCATATAGCGATAAGCCAAAAATTTAATCCAAAAAGATGGCATGTTATGAAACCGAATATGATCACGCCGATAAAGCCGCCAATTAAGCCTTCTATTGTCTTATTAGGACTTATTTTTGGTGCAATAGAATTTTTTCCAATATTAGAGCCTACAAGAAATGCAAAACTATCAAAAATAGCCGTATTAAGAATAAAAATAAAAAATAAATAAAAAATTGAAATATTACTTACAACATCTGAGTTAGCGTATGAAGAAACTATAAAATTTACTATAGTCCAAAAATATAGAAATATCAGTGTGAACCCCCACAGTATTGGATGTCTAAAATTATTTTTTTTCCATTCAAAAAATGCTACTAGACATACAATAGAAATCATTAAAAAAAAGATCCAAAAATTTTGAAGCCCTATTATTAAAATTAAAGGAACTATGATGGCTAGTGATGTTATTAATCGTTTAAACAATTTTATTAAATCCTTTTACCAAAACGTCTGTTTACTTTTTTAAAACTTTCAATGCAATTTAAAAAATCCTTCTTAGTAAAATCAGGCCAATATTTATTAACAAAACAAATTTCAGTATAAGCTATTTGATATAGAAGAAAGTTGCTTATTCTATTATCCCCACCGGTCCTTATTAAAAGATCAATGTCGTCAACTGGCACTGATGAGAATCTGTTAATCATATTTTCATCAATATCATCTACCTTAATGTCTTTCGTGAGAATCTTACGTGCTATATTTTTAGTAATATCAACTATATCTTGTCTTCCACCATACCCTAGCGCTATGTTTAATAATAATGAAGGTTTATTTATATCTGTTGCTTTTTCAGCATCATTAATTTTATTAATAATTTTAGAGCCAAAATCATCAATTCTTCCAAAGAATTTTAATTTCACTTTTTGTTTAACTAAATCAGGTACTTGTTCTTCTATTGCTAGCACTATTAACCTTTTAATGGCTTCTACCTCTGCTTTTGGTCTGGACCAATTTTCCGAGCTAAAAGCATATAATGTTAAAGAAGATAGCTTTTGTTTAACTGATTCTTCAACAATGAGCTTGACGATTTCTACACCTTTTGAGTGACCTTTGCTAATATTCAGAGAGTTTGATATTGCCCACCTACCATTACCATCCATTATAACGGCAACATTTTTAGCTGCATTTACAGAAATTTTTTTGGTTTTATTAGCCATATGGCTTCTCTTAAATTTCTAAAAGATCAGATTCTTTGGCTTTTAATTCGGAATCAACAAGAGCTATAAACTTATCAGTTTCTTTTTGAATTAAATCTTCCATTCTTCTTTGGTCATCTTCAGAAATTTCTCCTGAAGTTTGGCTTTCTTTGCAAGCCTGATTAGCATCTCTTCTAATATTTCTTATTGATACTCTTGAGTTTTCTGCTTCTGCTCTTGCTTGTTTAATATAATCCTGTCTAGTTTCCTCAGTCAGGGACGGCATACTGATTCTAATTAAATCAGAGGATGTGCTCGGATTTAGTCCTAGATTAGAGTTCATAATTGCTTTTTCAATCTCAGGAATTAAGCTTTTGTCCCAGGGCGATATAACCAGTGATCGACCATCTTCAACACTAATACTGGCTGTTTGATTTAATGGTGATAGATTTCCATAATAATCAATTTTAATATCATCTAGGATTGCGGGATTTGCTCTGCCAGTTCTTATTTTATTAAAAGCTTGCCCAAGAGATGAAATTGATTTTTCCATTCTTGCAGTCGCATTATTTATAGTCTCATTCATATTATGATATTAACGTGCCTATTTTTTTTCCGCAAATTATATCTTTTAGGGCGTTTTGGGTGTTAACGTTAAAAACTTTTATAGGTAGTTTATGATCTCTTGCTAATGTTAATGCGGTGGCGTCCATGACTTTTAAATTTTGAGATATAGCATCGTCAAATGAAAGTGTAGGATAAAACTTTGCATCTGAATTAACTTCTGGATCTGAATCATAGACCCCATCGACCCTTGTAGCCTTAAGCATTAAGTCTGCTTGAGTTTCTATTGCCCTAAGGCATCCAGCTGTATCAGTTGTAAAAAATGGATTACCAGTTCCAGCAGTAAATATAACAACATATCCATCACTTAAAAGTTGAATAGCAAGTCTTCTATCATAGTGTTCAACAATTCCAGACATTGAAATAGCTGACATGACTCTTGTTTTGATTCCCGCTCTTTCTAGAGCATCTCTAAAAGCAATTCCATTCATAACGGTAGCCAACATACCCATATGATCCCCAGCAACCCTATCCATTCCAGCTTTATTAAGCTTTTCACCCCTAAAAAGATTACCTCCTCCAATAACAATACCAATTTGAGCACCTATTTCTTTACATGCTGCAACAGACGATGCCATATGATCTAATATTTTAGGATCTATTCCATGCTCGTCATCACCTGCAACAGATTCTCCGCTAAATTTTACGAGAATGCGTTGATGAAGAAGATTGGACATGACTTATTTTAACTGTTCTGCAACCTCATCAGCAAAACTTTTTGTATCTACCTCAATACCTTCGCCAACCTTTAGTCGAGCATATGATTCAATTTTTGCATTCTTTGAGTCGAGCAGTTCTTGAATTGTAACTTCTGAATCTTTTACAAAGTCTTGAGACAGCAGAGATACTTCAGATAAATATCTTTTTAGCTTACCTTCTATAATTTTTTCCATGATTTCTTTTGGTTTTCCAGACTCTTCTGCCTGAACCATATAAATTGCTTTTTCTCTTTCTAAAATCTCAGGATCAAGATCAGTTTCTGACAAACAAAGAGGGTTGAAAGCAGCAACGTGCATTGCTACATCTTTTGCAAGAGACTCATCACCTCCAGATACAACTACAACAGCACCTAATTTTGAATCAGAATGAAGGTAAGACCCAGCGCTCATGTCTGAAGAAAATTCTTTTGTTTTGCACCTTCTTAATTGAATGTTTTCGCCAATTGTTTGTATTAGCGCTTTTCTTTTTTCTTCTATTTCAGACTCACTGAATTCAGAAACATCTGATATCTTATTCGCAGCAATATAATCACTTACATCATTTGTGAAATTTATAAAGTTAGTGTCTTTAGCAGCAAAATCTGTTTCGGAATTAATCTCAATTAAAGTAGCGTACTCACTGCCAACAAAAATTTTTAAAACACCATCCGCAGCAACTCTTGCTGCTTTCTTTTCAGCTTTTAATGCACTATTAGATCTTAAGAGATCCAATGCTTTCTCTAAGTCACCTTCGCATTCTACAAGAGCTTTCTTACACTCCATCATTGCAACACCAGTCATATCTCTTAATTCTTTAACTTGAGATGCTTTAATTTCCATTTTTATTTCTCTTCCTTATTAGCTACTTGTTCTTCTGAAGATTCTTCAGCAACCTCAACCTTGGCAACTTCTTCCAATGGTTCTCTTACAACCTCTTCAACAACTGGCTCATCTTTTGTAGTTACTTCAGTTTTTAAGTCCTCAGAGATAACTTTTTCTATAACTGGCTCATCTTTTTTGATTGTTTGTATCACAGGGGATTCAGAATCTATTTTTGGAGAATATCCTTTTGAGGATTCTAGACCTCTAGCACATGAATCAGCTATTATTTTTGTTATAAGTCTGATGGATCTAATTGCATCATCATTTCCAGGTATAACCATATCAATCCCATCTGGATCAGAGTTTGTATCAACAAGTGCAATAACAGGAATACCCATTTTTTTTGCTTCTAAAACTGCAATTTTTTCATACTTAACATCAATTACGAATATTGCATCAGGAAGACCTTTCATATCCTTGATACCGCCAACGCTCGCTTCTAATTTTGTATGTTCTTTTTGGATTTCAACAGCTTCTTTTTTTATAAGCTTTTCTATTCTTCCTGAGGAAATCATTTCTTCAATATCTTGTAATCTTCTTATAGAGCCTCTAATTGTTTTCCAATTGGTTAAGGTTCCTCCTAACCATCTTTTATTTACATATGGCAGACCAATTGCTGAAGCCTCTTCTTTAACAGTTTTGCTCGCAGATCTTTTAGTGCCAACAAATAAAACCTTGTTGCCTTTTGAACAAATATCTTCAACCTTAGAAGCAGCAGCACTCAGATGTTCCTGCGTCAAATCTAAATTAATTATGCTAATTTGTTTTCTGGTATCAAAAATATACTGCTCCATTTTTGGATTCCAAAATCTTTGTTGATGACCGAAATGAACGCCTGCATGAAGCAGATCTTTTACTGAAACTATACTCAATTTAATTCTCCTTGGGGTTATTTCTCCAATCCGTATAAAGTTGACTCAATATTGAGCACCCCAACTTTAATAAACTAGGATTTTCGTGTTTAAAAGTTTTTGTATTCTATAGAAAAAACACTTTAATTTAAAGTTATTTTTAATTAAAAAAATCTTTAACTGAATATAAGTCAGGTTCTTTTTTTATAATAGATTTTGCTATAGCTATAGCTCCATCCGAAAAGATATTTCTTGATAAGGCTTCATGCTTAAAAGTTACTAAGTCTTTATTATTAGAAAATCTAACCTCATGGATCCCATTAACGTTAGATACTCTCTCAGATTCAATATTAATAGAACTAACAAAATTACATTTATTATTATTTTCGATAATTTCTTTTAACTCGATTGCAGTGCCAGAAGGCGAGTCAACTTTTTCTGTATGATGAACCTCATAAATAGTACATTCAAGCATATCTTTATTTTTAATAAGGAAATCTTTAATTGATTTTTTTAATGCGTAAATACCTTTACTCATATTGTAGGAAAGCAATAGAGGAATATGTTTAGAAGCCTCTTTAATTATTTGAACTTGGTCATTATTAAAGCCAGTCGTACCAATTACTAGAGGTATTTTATTCTCTAAACACTTATTTAAGATTTTTAAGGTGGATTCTGGTCTAGAAAAGTCAATAACAACATCGCAATTTGTTATCGATTCTATAATTAATATATCTTCTATTTTAGATACTTGATTTAAGATTGAAGATCCCATTTTTCCAGAAAGACCATTTACATAAATATTTAACATCTTATCTAATCTTCTACTCTTTCAGATGCTTTTATAAAAGCTTCTGTTCCTGGAAAGTTTTTAGATTTTGATAAAGATTCTGAAAATGCGTTTAATAGTTTGAGTTGCTTTCTATCAAGGTTGGAAGGTGTTTCAACTATAACTCTGCATAATATATCGCCTCTTCTGCTATCTCTTACAACAGATGCTCCCTTGCCTCTGATCCTAAAAATTTTTCCAGTTTGCGTTTGCGCAGGTATTTTTAATGAAATTGAGCCTTCAAGGGTTGGCACTTTGATTGCGCCTCCGAGAATTGATATTTCAAATGGGATTGGTGATTCTATATATAAATCTTTACCTTCTCTTTCAAAAATAGGATTTTCTGAAACTCTTATTGCAACATATAGGTCTCCAGATTGACCGCCCTTTTCCCATTCTCCCTCACCACTAAGACGAACTTTGTCACCATTATCAACACCTGCAGGAATGTTTACTGACAAAGTTTTATTTTCTTTTATAGCACCGTGTCCTCCGCAAGTTTTACATTTATCTTTAATGATTTGTCCCGTTCCTGAGCAACTAGAACATGTTTGTTGAACTGAAAAGAAGCCCTGTTGCATTCTTACTTGCCCGGAACCATTACAGTTTGGACATGTTATAGGACTAGATCCTTTGGCAGCACCAGTTCCATTACAGTCATGGCATTCCTTGTGAGAAGGGATTTTGATTTTCTTTTGAATACCAAGTACAGCCTCTTTAAGAGAAAGATCTAAATTATATTGAAGATCTGAGCCTCTTCTTGATCTTCTTCCTGATGATCTGGTACCAAATACGTCTCCAAAAATATCACCAAAAATATCATTAATATTTATATCATTAAAATTAGGTCCGCCAGCACCCATTCCTTCAACACCCTGATGGCCAAATTGGTCATAAGCAGATTTCTTTTGAGAGTCTGAAAGAACATCATAAGCCTCGGCAGCTTCTTTAAACTTTTCTGCTGCTTTAGGATTGTCTGGATTTCTATCAGGATGATATTTCATTGCTTTCTTTTTGAAAGCTTTTTTCAGCTCTGGCGCAGAAGCATCACGAGAGACTTCTAGAGTTTCATAATAGTCTCTCTTTGACATTTATTTTACTTATCTTCTTCTTTAACTTCTTCGAACTCCGCATCAACAGTATTATCAGACGCTTCTTCTGAAGTCTCATCCTGCTGGTCGTTACCTTCTTGTGTATAAAGTTTCTGAGTGAGAGGAGTTAAAACATCATTAACACCTTTTGTTGCAGCCTCTATAGAATCTGTATCTTCAGAACTAATTGCCTTTTCAAGCTCAACAACAGCATCTTCTACTTGTGATTTTTCTTCATCAGTAAGCTTCTCACCAGACTCTTCAATAGTTTTTCTAGTTGCATGAACTAACATATCAGCATTATTTTTTGTTTTAACAAGTTCTTCAAATTTTTTGTCGTCTTCAGCATTTGCCTCAGCATCTTTTACCATTTTTTCAATGTCATCATCTGAAAGTCCGCTAGAGGCTTTAATAACAATTGACTGTTCTTTGCCAGTATTTTTATCCTTAGCTGAAACATTCAATATGCCATTTGCATCTAAATCAAATGAAACTTCAATTTGAGGAACCCCTCTTGATGCTGGAGGTATGTCTGCAAGATTAAATTGTCCAAGAGATTTATTTTGAGCAGCTTGAGTTCTCTCTCCTTGAATTACATGAACAGTTACTGCGGTCTGATTATCTTCAGCTGTTGAAAATACTTGAGATTTTTGAGTAGGAATAGTTGTATTCTTTTCGATAAGGGGAGTTGCTACTCCTCCCAACGTTTCAATTCCTAAAGTCAGAGGAGTTACATCTAATAATAATACATCAGTAGTGTCACCAGAAAGAACTGATCCCTGAATGGCAGCCCCAACAGCTACTGCTTCATCTGGGTTTAAATCTTTTCTAGCATCTTTACCAAAAAACTCAGAAACCTTTTTTTGAACTAACGGCATTCTTGTCTGTCCACCAACAAGTAATATTTCTGAGATTTCATTTTTTGCAATTTTTGCATCCTTCAGGGCCATTTTTAATGGCTCCAAGCTCTTATCAACTAAGTCTTCAACTAAAGATTCGAGTTTAGCTCTGGTGATTTTGTGAACAAAATGCTTAGGCCCAGAACTGTCTGCAGTTATATATGGGAGATTAACTTCTGTTTGTTCAGAAGAGGATAATTCAATTTTAGCTTTTTCAGCAGCTTCTTTTAATCTTTGCAATGCTAAAGGATCGCTCTTTAAGTCAAAGCCTGATTCTTCTTTAAATTGTTCAACAAAATAATCAATTAATCTCAAATCAAAATCTTCTCCGCCTAAGAAAGTATCTCCATTAGTAGATAGCACTTCAAATTGATGTTCTCCATCAACATCAGAAATCTCGATAATAGATATATCGAAAGTTCCGCCACCCAGGTCATATACTGCTACGGTTGAATCACCTTTATGTTTATCAAGACCGTATGCAAGGGCAGCGGCAGTCGGCTCGTTAATAATTCTTTTTACGTCTAGGCCTGCTATCTTTCCAGCATCTTTTGTAGCCTGTCGTTGTGAATCATTAAAATAGGCAGGTACTGTAATAACAGCTTCTTTAACTTCATGGCCCAGATAGTCTTCTGCAGTTTTTTTCATTTTTTTCAAAACTTCAGCAGCAACTTGAGGAGGTGCAAGTTTTTTATTTGATGCTTCCACCCATGCATCACCGTTATCAGCTTTGATAATGTTATATGGAACCATGTCAGCATCTTTGCTGACAACCTCATCATCATATGTTCTACCAATTAATCTTTTAATTGCATAAAGAGTGTTTTCTGGATTAGTTACCGCCTGTCTTTTTGCTGGTAAACCTACCAAGACTTCATCATTATCGGTATATGCTATGACTGAAGGAGTGGTTCTGCCACCCTCTGCATTCTCAATAACTTTTTGTTGTTGCCCTTCTATGACAGCAACACAACTATTAGTTGTTCCTAAATCAATTCCAATTATCTTTGACATAATATTCTTTCCTCTAATTTTTTATTACTGTAACTCTTGCAGGTCTAACTATTCTTGAATGAAGCTCCCAGCCTCTCTGAAAAATGTTACCTATTGACCCATCTTTTTTATTTTCATCTTTTTCCATAGTTACAGCTTCATGTTTCTCTGGATTAAAATCTTCATTAACAGGGTAGATGGGTATCATTCCAAATTTATCAAGAGCAGACTCAAAAGACTTTAATGTTAATTCAATACCCTCTTTATCATCTTTTGTTGCTTCTTCTGATAAGTTGTTAAGTGCATGCTCTAAGTTGTCTATGACTGGAAGGAGCTCAACCAAAAGCTTTTCAACTCCATATTTATGGGCTTTTTCTACTTCAGTGAGAGATCTTTTTAGAGCATTATCTAAATCAGCATTAGCTCTCAAAAGAGACTTTTCAAGGTCCTCATTAGCATCAACTAATTCTTCATACGAAGGTGTGCCAAGATCATCTTGTTCTTTTAATACTTCCTCATTAACAATTTCAGAAGCATCTTCGATATCTAATTTTTTATCTTTTTTGTCTTTTGGCATATTTAAATCCTATTTGAAACATATATTGGGATTTAAATTTTCAGTTCAAGAGTAGAACTGAATTTATGATTCTATTTTTCTTACATGCAAAATCATACTATGGTCAACTAGCTCATAGCCTTTCTTTTTGGCAATCTCATGTTGAAGTTTTTCTAGATCTTCGTCATGAAACTCCATGACTTTTCCAGTATCAACATCAACCATGTGGTCATGATGTTCATCTGGATTGATTTCGTAAACAGCCTTGCTATTTTCAAAATGATGCTTTGTTACCATGCCAGCAGATTCAAATTGAGTTAAAACTCTATATATTGTAGCTAGTCCAATGTCCTCATTATTTGATATGAGCTCTTTATATATATCCTCTGCGCTAAAGTGAGCCTCTTCCTGTAGAGCTGTGGAAGCAAGAACTTCCATTATTTTTATTCTTGGCAAAGTAGCTTTTAAACCAGCTTTTTTTAGCTCTTCATTTTGTTTTGACATTATTCTAACTATTATGATTTTTTATTGTCATATTCTAATATTGTGAACAGACTTTACATACATTACAAAGTATAATCCAAAATAATTATGAAACAACTTGCTTCAACTTTATTTCTGCTAATTGTAATTATAACAATTAGCTCATGCTCATCTTTAAGTCCCTATAAGGTTCCAGTTCTTCAGGGAAATATATTTGAAGATGAAGATTTAGAAAAACTTTCTGAGGGATTAACAAAAGAGCAAGTTCAATTTATTTTTGGAACTGCTTTGATTCAAGACCCTTTTCGAACATCTAGGTGGGATTATTTTAATTCCGTTACTGTTGGTAATGAGGTCGTGGCTGAAAATAAGTTGACTATATATTTCAACGAGGATGATCTTGTTGAAAGCTGGGTTATTGAAAAATCATCTGAAGAATAAAATTTAAATTTTCTTCAATCTTCTCTCTTTTGGATCTTGTCTTAAAGGCCTGAGTAGCTCAACTCTCTCACCTTCTTTTAATCTATATTTATTTGGTTTAGGTTTAAAATTTCCATCAAGCAACTCTCCATTAACTGCAATAGTTAATTTATGATTTAACTTATCGATAACATCCTGTATTTTTTTGAATTGAAGAAGCTCTTCTACTGTTAGGCTTGACGAAACATTAAATGAATAAAAATATTTATCTTCTTCGCCTTGGTATGTAAAAAAAACTTTCATTGAGCTTTCTTGATAAATGACTCAATAACATTATCAGAGAATGATTCGACTATTGGCTGAGGAGTAATAGCATTTAATAAAAAAGGGAGTTCGAATTCAGCAGAAAATTTAATTTCGCAAAAATCTTTATCTATCTTATTTACTGACCATTTAGCATTAAAGCTGTCAAAAGGTCCTTTTAATTGTTCGATATTAATGGAATCCTTAGAGATCTCATTTCTAGATTCTATAAAGTATTTTTTTCCTAGAATTTGGAACTCCAATCGTCCAATTTCAATTGGAGGATTTCTTGAAATTAATGAGGCTCCAGTGCAACCAGGAACAAATTCTGCATACTTATCAAAGTTAGATACAACATCTAATGCCCTGCCTGCATTGAGCTTTACTACCTTCTTGAACTGAAGATCTCTTTTCATTTAGTTATTAAAAAAATTGACGATAAAAAATATAGCCTACACAAACAGGAGCAATAAATTTTACAAAAAATCTCCATAAAAAATATAGAGATGTATTTATTGAGCCCAACTCATCTTCGATCAAAGACTTCTTCATGAACCAACCGACAAATATAGCAATAAGCATTCCTCCAAGAGGAAGCAAAATTTGATTTGCAATGAAGTCCATTGAATCAAGAAAGTTTCTATCACCTATTAAAGAAAAATCTGACAAAATATTGAAACTTAATGCTGAGCCTATCCCAAGGATCCATACAAAAAATGAAATAATTTCAGCAGATCTTTTTCTGGACAAAATATTTTCCTCTGATAAATATGCTACGCCTGGCTCTAAAAGAGAGATTGATGAACTTAAAGCTGCTACTGACAATAATATAAAAAATAACGGCCCAATAAATTGCCCAAATTGCATTTGATTAAAAGCAGAGAGCATTGAAACAAAAACAAGGCCTGGTCCACTATTTGGTTCTAAATTGAAAGCAAATATAATAGGGAAAATTGCTAATCCAGCTAAAATTGCAATCAGGGTATCAAGTGAAGCTACAGTAAAAGAAGTGCTAACTACTTTCTGATCTTTAGGCATATATGCGCCATAAGCCATAATTGAACCCATGCCTAAACTTAAGCTGAAAAATGCTTGTCCCATAGCTTGAAGCAGCGTATCTGAGGTTACATTTGAAAAATCTGGTGCAAAAAGAAATGTCATTGCTCTACTAAAATCGCCATTGATTATTGAATAAATAACCATAAAGATCATTAAAAAACCTAAAAGTGGCATTAATATCTTTACCATTCTTCCAATGCCATCTTTGATCCCTGCTGAAACAATCAGAGCGGTCAAGATCATAAATACTGTATGCCAAAAAATTAAATTGATTGGCGAAGAAATGACATTAGTAAATTGTTCTGGAGAGGTGATTGCTCCAGATGATGAAGCAGATATAAAAATATAATTTAAACAAATGCCTGCAATTACACTATAGAAAGATAATATTAAGACTCCAGCAAATATTCCACTCCAACCAACAATTTGCCATGATGAACTTCTATTAGATTCAAGTGCAACACTTCTCATTGCATTAATAGGACTGTTACCTGCTCTTCTACCTAGAATAATTTCACTTATCATAATTGGTATGCCAATTATTAAAATGCATCCAAGATAGATTAGAACAAAGGCACCACCTCCATTTGTACCTGCTTTATATGGGAAGCCCCATATATTTCCCAAGCCTACTGCTGAACCGGTAGCAGCAAGAATAAAAGTCCATTTACCAATCCATGCTCCATGTGATTTTAATTGTCGTTGTATTTCCATAGTTTATTATTAAATTAAAGGGTTGCTATAAGGGTTTATCCAATATGCAGATGATATCAAAAAACTTATTGATACAAGCAAAGATAGCATCTTTCTAAATTTTTTATAGTCATCATCTTTTAATTTAAAATCTTCAGTAGATTTTTCAAAGTAATAAAAAGATTGGAAACTAAATACTGATATAAGTAGCGCGATAAGAATTATCTCAAAGTATGTCAAAAAAAGAATAAGGCACCCTATTAAGCTGTATAAAATACCTATAGATAAATTAAATTTTTGATTTTGCTGTTCATCTCTCCATCCCCAGGCCATGCCGCCCAAAAAAGTAAGAATTATAGATCCATAAGCTAATTGAAAAACGATGGCAATTTTAGAAACTTCTGAGCCTACTATCCAAGGTGCAATTGAGAAAAAGGCAAATGGTAAGAATCCAATATAACCATACGTTGATTTAAAATTGCTTATATTCATGTTTATTTAATTTTTTCTTGCACTAGTCATATCAAAAGACATAATAAAGGTATGTCCAAAGATAAACCAAATCTTATTGTAAAGAATAAAACTGCTTCAAGGAACTTTATTCTCGGCGACTCATTCCAAGCTGGACTTGTTTTAGAAGGCTGGGAAGTGAAATCGCTTAGAAATGGTAAAATAGATGTTAAAAATAGCTATGTAACTTTTAAAAAAGATGAAGCTTGGTTATTTGGTATCAAAATTGATCCTCCAGCATCATTGAAAGATTTTAATGTCGATCCACTTAGAACAAGAAAGCTATTATTAAAAAAAAGAGAAATTATAGAGCTCCAAAAGCAAAAAAATGAGAAAGGGCTTACGATAATCATGACTTCAATGTACTGGAAAGAAAATCATATAAAATGTGATATAGCTACAGGAAAGGGTAAAAAAATCCGTGATCAAAGGCAAGATATAAAGAAAAGAGATTGGGAGCGAGATCAGGGTAGAATTCTTAAGAATGCAAAAAATAACAGTCATCCCTCTAAAAATTTCAAGTAATACTGTATAATTCATGCCCCATTGGGGGCGAACAGGGTTCGACATTTCTACTGGACTCCGAAACGCATGCCAAGATTGTGGTAATTCTTGTAAAACATACTACAAAAAATTTAGTTGCAAATAACGACAACTACGCTTTAGCAGCTTAATGCTAACCGATGCCAGAATTGACTATGGTTTGAAGCATCGGCAAATCACATAGTCTAGCCAAGCTGTGTTGCTTGGACACAGTTTGGTTAAAACTAATCAAGCTCGCTTTTTCACCCTGCTCCTCGGGTCGAAAAAGTTAAAAAGCCAATTGGGTGAGCTATGCATGTAGAAGTTAGGCTGAAGGATTGATGGACGCGGGTTCAATTCCCGCCGCCTCCACCAATTTTTATAGTTTGTTATATATAATATAGTCATGTATAAAATTAATTTCTTTCTAGCTCTAGCAATTTCAATCAATGTTTATGCGAATAATGATTATAAAAATTTTGAATGCTATTCAACAGATCCTGAACTTGGAGACTCAGCGCATTGGGCAACAGCATCTATAGATCTATTCTCTAAAAATAAATATGAACAAGCGATTTATACAGTTGATGCTTGTTTTAAATTATTTTCATATGATGCAGTTGTTATGCAAAAAAAGTTTAATGCTGCAAATACTAGACTTCCTCCTGATGGCAGAGTGAGTAGAAAAGAAAAGAAAAAAATCCAAGCTAATTGGGCTGTTAATGATGTTTCTTTAGCTTTGTGGGCTAAAGCTAGGTCACTTGAAGAAATAGGAGAAATAGAACTGTCTAAAATTGCATATTCTCAGTGCATATTTCTAACTCATGGCAGGGCCTGGGACCCTCAAGGTTGGTTTTGGTCTCCTGCAAGCGACTGCATTCAGAGGGGTCAAAAACTTATTAGATAATTAAGCATTATTTGATAAATAATTAATTAATAATTAGTTATTGAAAATTTACTCATAGGATGTTTATATATTCGCATATCTAAAAAATTTCCGGAGGGAAAACATGAAAAAATCACTAAGTTTATTATCAATCTCTATTCTAGGATTGATTGTTGCAGTTTCAACTTTTGATATAAAAGCTCAAGATTCGAGCAAATCATCTGCTCTTATAGAAGAAGTTATAACTACTGCTCGTAAGAAAGAAGAAAATCAACAACTTGTTCCTATATCAATTACAACGGTTTCATCAGAACAGATAGAAGTATTAAAAATTAGAAATCTTACTGAAATTGCTAGTATTCCTAATGTGTCATTAGATGAAGTAGGTACAGCAAATCATGTTCCTAATTTTCAAATTAGGGGATTAGGTGACAATTCATCAATTGCTTCAGTTGAATCTCCTGTTGCTATGATCAATGACGGTGTTTACGTTGGTAGAGGTCTTGTTACAGATGGTTTTGATATTGAAACAATCGAGGTTTTAAGGGGACCGCAAGGAACTGTAATGGGAAAAAACTCTATAGGTGGAGCTGTTCTAGTTTCAACTAAGAACCCAGGAGATGAATGGGAATCAAAACTAAGATTAGCTTACGATGGGTTTGGAAGCCCAGGAGGTATGAGTGCATATACTCAATTTGCTGCTGGGGGACCAATCACTGATAATTTGAAAATTAGAGGCGTAGTTCATATAAATGATAATGATGGATGGCATAAGAATATGTTTGATGGATCGAATCATGGCGCCATAGAATCAACAATGTTTAGAGGAACAGTGGTCTACGATCCTTCAGAAACTCTTAATATTAATTTTAAATTTACTCATCAGGAAACAGATGGCGATGGGCCTTCTTCTCAATGCTTTCAACTATTCGCTGGTGGCCCAAGCTGCATAGCGCCAAGCTTTAATAGAGACAGAAATTCATTTGATTTAAATATTGATGAGGCTGGTTACTTGGAAGACACTTCTGAATCTATGGTATTAAAAATAGAGAAAGATATTGGATTTGGAGATGGTCTTATCACATATATCTATGGGGATAGCTCATACGAAATGGATAGCATAGGAGATATAGATGGTACACCAGCTTTTATATTTCACGCTCCTCAAAGAGCGGTTGATGATCAATCATCACATGAAATTCGATATGACGGTTCCTTTGATAAATTTAATTTATTGATGGGTTATATGTCACATGAAAGAAATTTAACTTTTCATGAAATGAGACTTCTTCCATCAACACTTGGCGGAACAGAATGGAATGGCGGAGGTGACTTGTTGCATGAGTCCTCTGCATTCTTTGCTACAGTCGAAATTCCATTGAGTGAGCAACTCACATTAGATCTTGGTATAAGAAAAACCGAAGAAGATAAAGAGGTTTCTATTGCATCTTTGTCTGCTGGAGCAACTGTTTTAGCTACAGGTGGGGCTAGTAATATTTATTTCTTAGGCTCTAGAAATCCAAGCAGTATTCAAAGTCCTGCGCAGGCAAGTTGTCAAATATTCGCTGGTGGGTGTCTAAGAGACTTTATTGATAATGATTCATGGAGTAGTACATCACCAAGAGTTGGATTAACTTATCAAGCAGATGAAGATACAACTTATTATGCGTATAGAGCTATTGGATATAGATCTGGTGGCTATAATATGAGAAATACTGCCATACTTGCTCTTACACCTCAGAAAGGCCCTGGTCCATATGATCAGGAAGAAGCAACTACAACTGAGTTTGGTATCAAAAAGAGTTTAGGCAGAGGAAAGATTAATTTTTCATATTTCTCAACTGAGTTAACTGATATGCAAAGAGTTCTAAATGAAGCTGGTGCTGCAGGACCTGTTCAGTATATTAAAAATACTGGAGACGCATCAATGAGCGGTATGGAATTAGACTTGGTTTATATGCTTAAAAATGAAATTGTAGTGAATTTAAATGTTGGAACTCTTAATGCTAAATATGATTCAGTTACGTATGACATTACAGGTGATGGGGCTATTGATTTCAATGAATATGATCTAGCCTTACCGAGAGCTGCTGATCTAACATATAGTGCAGGTCTTTCGAAAGACTTTAATGTTGGTACTTGGTCAGCGAATGGAAGAGTTTCGTATTCATACAGAGATGAAGTTGCATATGATGATGCTAATATTGGAATAATTGGAGAACAAAGGTTATTAGATGTTGGTGTAGACTTCTATTCCCCTTCTGAAAACATGAGTGTCGGAGTTTATGGTAAAAACCTAAATGATTACGTAAAGCATGGAAATATCAGCCCAGTAAGCTGGGGTTCATTTTCTCCACTTATGACAGGTAAAGTCGTGGGTGTTGAATTAGTTTACAACTTTTAAACACTTCTTAAGATTAAAGGGCAGCTTTTAGCTGCCTTTTTTATTGGCCTAATTATAGACATATAGCAAATTCATCTTTAAACTACGCACCTAAATTTTTAATATTTAATATGGCTAATTCAAAACAAGCAATAAAAAGAGCAAAACAAAATGCAGAAACTTATAAATTAAGGCATGCTCAAAGATCAATGGTAAGAACTGCTGTTAAAGCTGTGCGAGCTAGCATAGAAGCCAATGACCCTGCTCAAGCAAAAGAAATGCTAAATAATGCAGAAAAAATTCTTGACTCTTCTGCATCAAAGAAAGTAATTCATAAAAATGCTGCTGCTAGAACAAAAAGCAGACTATCTAAGGCTGTTAAAGCTCTAAGTTAACTCTAATTTACTTTGTGATATAACTTCTTCAAGAGATTGAAGAAGCTTTTGTGTGCCCTCTCCTGTTGCTGCTGATATAAAAAATATATCTTGTTCAGAGATTTTTAATGTCTCTTGTATAAGCTTTGAATGATCACATAACTGATCTTTGTTGATCAAATCAATTTTATTGCACACTACCCAAGAAATTTTTTGAGTAAGATCATCCTTATATGCGCTTAGTTCATTTTTAAGGAGCTGTATTTGCTTAACAGGCTCCAAGTTATCTGAGGAATATAAATCTACAAAAATTAGAAGGAGACCTGTTCTAGATATATGCTGAAGAAATTTAATGCCCAAACCGGCACCCTCAGAAGCACCCTCAATCAAGCCAGGTATATCAGCGATAACAAAGCTTGAATCATTTCCTTCTATCGTGCCTAAGTGAGGTCTCAAAGTAGTAAATGGATAGCTGCCAATTTTAGGTTTAGCGGAGGAAACCTTGTTTAAGAAAGTAGACTTGCCAGCATTTGGAAACCCAACTAATCCAACATCTGCTAAAGATTTAAGTTCAAGTCTAATAAAACGAATTTCTCCTTCAAAACCTAATGTAAATTTTCTTGGTGCCTGATTAGTACTTGATTTAAATCGTGCATTTCCTTGGCCCCCATCTCCGCCTTTCGCAATAATATACGAGGCATTTTCATCACAGCAGTCTAATAACTCATCATTAGAAATATCATCGTATACTACAGTGCCTTTTGGGATATCTAATATCAAATCTTCTGAAGCAGAGCCAGATTTATTCTTACTAGAGCCTGGACGCCCATTTTTAGCAATAAATACTCTTTTATTTTGGAAATCAATAAGGGTATTTTTATTTTGATTAACCCTAAAAATAATGTTTCCGCCTTTGCCTCCATCACCGCCATCTGGTCCACCAAATGGGATATATTTTTCACGACGAAAACTAGAAGCTCCAGCACCACCATTTCCGGCCCTAACTTCGAGAAAGGCCTCGTCAATGAAATTCATGGTATGGAGAAGATGTTATTGTGAAATAACGTTTGCAGTCTTTCTGCTTTTAGGTCCTTTGTATGTAAATTGAACAACACCAGCAGCTTTAGCAAAAAGAGTATCATCCTTACCAATACCAACATTGATACCAGGATGAGTATTTGTTCCTCTTTGACGTATTAAAATTTCACCAGCTTTAACTAATTGACCGCCAAATCTTTTTACACCAAGTCTCTTAGCGTTGGAATCTCTACCGTTCTTACTGGAACCACCTGCTTTCTTATGTGCCATTATTTACTCTCTAATTTAATATCTTTTATTTCAACTTGTGAATGTCTAGCCCTATGACCAGTTTTTGTCATACTATGCTTTCTTCTTCTAAATCGAAGAATTGAAATCTTATCAGATTTCACAACATCAACAACTTCGGCAGTAACTTTTACATTTGATAAATAAGGTTGACCAATCTCAACATTCTTATCATCAACATACAACAAGACGTTTTCAAAAGTTATCTTTGTGCCAGGCTCCTCCTTAAGAAGATCGACAGGCAGAGTCATGCCTTTCTCTACTTTATGTTGTTTTCCACCTGATTCTATTACTGCGTACATATTTATATTCCTAAAGGTGGCAAAATATACGCTTTAATGAGGAATTTATCAATACTTATGTATAATTTTGCTTTAAAAAATATTTAACTATGTCAGTGAAGGTTTCGATAAATAATGATCTCAAAGAAGTAAACACTCTTTTGAGAAAAAATATAATCAAAGAAAAGACTATTTCTAACCTTTATGACTACATTTTTAAAAAAAATGGTAAGCAGTTAAGAGCAAGATTAAGCCTTATTTCATCTTCTGTAGATAGGCGACAAGGAAAAAAAAGATACAAGTTAGCAGCAATAATTGAGCTATTGCATAATGCAACACTGGTGCATG
Source organism: uncultured SAR86 cluster bacterium (assembly GCA_964276145.1). Classification (GTDB taxonomy): domain Bacteria; phylum Pseudomonadota; class Gammaproteobacteria; order Magnimaribacterales; family D2472; genus SCGC-AAA076-P13. The sequence continues at coordinate 38,121 of CAXYDN010000010.1, forward strand.
ATGATGTTGTAGATGATTCGCCTACAAGAAGAGGCGTTAAGTCAGTAAATAATATTTGGACAAATTCTCATGGGGTATTGATTGGGGATTATATTTACTCAAAAGCATTTATGCTTATGGTTGAGCTCGGCAATTCAGGAATTCTTGAGGAGTTATCTAATGCTACCAATGATATTTCCAAGGGTGAATTAATTCAGCTTGATGCAATTGGTAATAAAGGCATATCCCTTTCTAAGCTTGAGGACATTAGCTATTTTAAAACCGGCAGACTTTTTGAAGCATCAGCAAGATGTGGCGCTCTTTTAAGTGATTCTAAGGGTAGCTACGTTAGAAATATCTCTGAGTGTGCAAAAAATCTTGGAATAGTTTTTCAGATAAAAGATGATTTGTTAGATTATCTAGGTCAAGAAAATGCTATAGGCAAGCCAGCTTTTCAGGATATCAAAGAAGGAAAAGTCACTTATCCATTTTATTTTGCCTACAAGAATGCTGGTAATGAAGACAAAATAATATTGCTAAGCATGCTGGGTAACAAAAAAGTTTCGCACCTAAAAGTTTCAAAATTAATTAATAAGCTTGGAGGGGTTATAGAAACAGAAAATCTTGCAGCTAAGTATATTAAAAAATGTAAAGCATCCGCTCTTAAAATAGATAAACATATACAACAGGAAATGTTAAAATTGTTAGACAGTTCAATAAATAGAGATAAATGACTTTTATTCCTCAAGAATCATATTCTAAAAAAGAGTTAGTAGAATGCGGAAATGGAGCCCTCTTTACTAGAGATGGAGATGGGAGATTGCCATCTGATCAGATGTTAATGTTCGATGAAATAACAAGCATTAATGATTTTGATGGAGAATTTGGTAAAGGAAAAATCGTTGCTAATCTAAAAATAAATCCTGATTTATGGTTCTTTAAATGTCATTTTAAGGAGGATCCGGTTATGCCAGGGTGTCTTGGTCTAGATGCAATGTGGCAGTTGTTAGGGTTCTATTTGCTTTGGTCCGGGCTACCTGGAATTGGAAGAGCCCTGGGTGCAGAGAATATAAAATTTTTTGGTCAAGTTTTACCATCAGCTGACATTGTAAGATATGAGTTAGATATCAAAAGAGTAATTAATAGAGGTGCTGTTCTTGGTGTTGCGAATGGCAAAATGTATGTTGATGATAAAGAAATTTATAGTGCAGAAAAATTAAAAGTTGGTTTATTTAACGATCCGAGTAGCTTCTAATGAAAAATGTAGTAATAACAGGTGTTGGAATCAAATCTTGTATAGGTAACTCCTATGACGATGTTCTTGAAAGTCTTAAGAATGGAAAATCAGGAATAGTATCAAATAGCTCATATGCTGATATGGGATTCAGAAGCCAAGTATCTGGATCTATAGATATAGATTTTTCTAAATTAATTGATAGAAAACTCCTTCGCTTTATGGGTGAGTCTGCTGCATATTCATATCTTGCAGCAAAAGATGCTATTGAAATGTCACATTTAACTGATGAAGATCTTGATTCACCAAGAGTTGGAATAGTGGCCGGATCAGGCGGCGCATCAACAAGAGTTATGGTTTCAACTGCTGACATAACTAGGGAAAAAGGTCCTAAAAGAATTGGTCCATATGCTGTTACTAAGTCAATGGGAAGCTCTATTTCTGCAATCTTAGGCACGGCATTCAAAATTAAAGGAGTCAATTACTCTATCTCTTCTGCTTGTGCAACAAGTGCTCATTGTATTGGTCATGGTGCAGATTTAATTAAATCTGGCCAGCAAGATATAGTAATAGCAGGTGGTGGAGAGGATGAGCATTGGAGTTCCTCTAGCCTTTTTGATGCTATGGGGGCACTATCATCTAACTTCAATGATGATCCTAAAAAGGCCTCTAGACCTTATGATAAAAATAGAGATGGTTTTGTAATATCAGGTGGCTCGGGTATCTTGATTCTTGAAGAAGAAGAGCATGCTAAAAAAAGGAATGCAAATATCTTAGCTAAACTTTCCGGGTACTTTGCTACTTCTGACGGTTATGACATGGTTGCACCTTCTGGTGAAGGGGCGCTTAGATGTATGAAAGGAGCCCTTAAAAGTTATGGTTCAGATGTAGATTATATAAATACTCATGGAACAAGCACCCCGGTTGGTGATCTAGCAGAATTAAATGCCATAAAGGAACTCTTTATTAATAACTCTCCAATTATAAGCTCAACCAAGTCTATGACTGGGCATTCTTTGGGTGCGACTGGTGCTCAGGAAGCTATTTACTCAATAATGATGTTGAGAGATAAATTTATTGCTCCATCAATTAATATTGATGATGTTTGCGATGAAGCGAAAGGAGTAAAACTAAATACAGAAACAACATCGTCTGAGATTAAATCAGCCATGAGTAACTCATTTGGTTTTGGTGGAACGAACGCAAGTCTGATTGTTACTAAATATTAGTACATCTCTAATAATGATTCTTTTGTATATGGTTTAATATCTTTTAATCTGCCCTCTTTCATTTTGATAACCCATTCATGATCGGATAATAAAGCTCTTCCGACGGCAACCATATCGTACTTTTGTTCATCAATATCTTTAAGAGCTTTATCAATGCTGGTAGTTTTAGCTGATGCCATCATATCTGTAAAATCACCATCTAAGCCAACACTTCCAACACTCATTGTTGGAATATTGGTAATTTTTTTTGTCCAATAAGCAAGATTTTCATCGGAACCCTCAAACTCACTATCCCAGAACCTTCTCATACTTGAATGTAGATAATCTAAGCCGGCATCACAAGGCCCTGAAAGAACTTTTTGTAAATCATCTGGATTAGTTGCAAGTCGCGCTGAATAGTCTTGCTGTTTCCATTGAGAGAACCTAAGACCAACAATAAATTCGTCACTTACATTACTTCGTATAGCTTTTGTTATTGATGTTGCTAGATTGGATCTTGTTTCGATTGAGCCTCCAAAATTATCATCTCTATCATTGGTTCCATTCCATAGAAAATTATCAATTAAATAACCATGAGCTCCATGAATCTCAACTCCATCAAATCCAATATCTTCACAAATTTTTGCATCACTAGCATATGCATCAACTGTTTCTTCTATGTCTAGAGTCGTCATTGCATGAGCTACCCTCTTTCCTGGTCTAACTAACCCCGAAGCAGTATGTCCTGGAACTCCTGGATTTGGACCCATTCCTAATTTACGGAAACCGCCACAGTGCCAAAGCTGAGCTATAACATGTCCACTATTTTCTTTAATTCCATCAACAACTTTTTTCCAGCCATCTCTTGCTTCCTCGGAATCAAGTCGTGGTACATTTGGATATGCACTAGAGGCCTCATGACTTACCTCGACACCCTCTGTAATAATTAACCCAACTTCTGCTTTTGCTCTTCTTTTGTAGTATTCAACAACATCATTAGTGGGAATACCGCCTGGGGACTGACTTCTTGTCATTGGAGCCATTGCTATTCTATTTCTTAAAGTTATATTTTTTAATTTATATGGTTTAAATAACATTTTTGTACTTATTGGTCTTCAAACTTATCCTTTTCAAATGGAAAGAAGCCAGGCATATCTTTGCTTACTTTATTTTCAAAAACTGCATCTCTTTTTTCTAAAAATGACATAACTCCCTCTGCTGCATCTTGAGATTTTCCTCTTGATTCAATTACTTTACTATCAACTATATGCGCATATTCAGGTGAGTCTTTTTGAGAAAGACCCCAAATCATTTGCCTGGTTAGCGCAACTGATACTGGCGATGAGTCTTTAATTATTTTCCTTGCTATTGATAGGGTCTTATCCATCAGATCATCAGGATCGACCTTATAAGATATTAAACCACTATCAAGTGCCGTATCCGCATTAATCATCTCTCCAGAAAAACACCACTCCAAGCTTTTTGAAACTCCTACAAGTCTTGGCAAAAACCAACTTGAGCATGCGTCAGGAGCTATACCTCTTTTTGTAAATGGGAATGAGAATTTGCTTAAAGAAGAAGCAACTCTAATATCTGCAGCTAACTGAAGAGTAGCTCCGACTCCCACAGAAACTCCATTACAAGCTATTAAAATAGGCTTGAGACATTTATACATTCTTAAAGCAAGGATCCCTCCAGAATCTCTATTAAAGTTTTGGTCATAATCTGATGAATTATCAAACTCTGAATTGAATGTATCCTTGCCTGCTGATAGGTCTGCTCCTGCACAAAAAGCTTTTCCTGAGGCAGTTATCACAACCGCTCTAATATCGTCATTGTTATCGATGTAATCTAGAACATGAAGGAGATCTTTAAGCATCTGCTGATTAAAAGCATTAAGCTTGTGAGGCCTATTTAATGTTATTAGCCCAATACCCTCATTTTCGTTAAAAAGAATCGTTTTAAAATCTGTGACCAAACTAGTTTTAGTTTAAAACGGAATATCGTCGTCTGTTAACCCAGTTCCAGTATCATCTTGAGGAAAAGGAGATTCTGATTGATCTGATGCCATTCCGTTATTAGAGTTTGATTGCCTTGATCCTAGCATAGTTAATTCACTGCCAACTATTTCAGTAGTCCATCTATCTGCACCTGATTTATCTTGCCATTTTCTTGTCTGAAGTTTGCCTTCGATATATACACTTGAGCCTTTATCTAAATATTTTTCTACAATTTCAGCTAATTTTCCAAAATATACAACCCTGTGCCACTCTGTTTTATCTCTCATTTCGCCACTTTCTTTATCTTTCCATGACTCGGTAGTAGCTATTGATATATTAGCTACTGCTGATTGAGTTGCTGTATATCTCATTTCAGGTTTTTGACCTAAATTGCCAACTAAAATTACTTTATTTACGCCTCTACTCATATTTACCTCTTATAATATTCTTAGAAGTTTAACCTATATTAATTTTTTCATCACGGATAATTTAAATCTTATGGATAGTATTTTTATAAAAGGCGCTCGTACACATAATCTTAAAAATATAAGTCTTGAAATCCCAAGAAATAAGATCATTGTTATAACTGGGCTTTCTGGATCAGGAAAGTCATCATTAGCCTTCGATACTTTATATGCAGAAGGTCAAAGACGTTATGTTGAGTCGCTTTCCACATACGCTCGACAATTTTTGTCTATGATGGAAAAACCAGACGTAGATCAAATCGAAGGCCTTTCTCCCGCAATATCTATTGAGCAAAAATCTACTTCACATAACCCAAGATCCACTGTTGGTACTGTTACTGAAATATACGATTATCTTCGATTGCTGTATGCAAGAATTGGATCTCCAATTTGTCCTGATCATGGCGAGGAGCTTAAAGCAAAAACTGTCTCTGAAATATGCGATGAAGTTCTTAAAATTAAAGAAGGTACAAAAGTTATGATCTTATCTCCGATAGTAAGAGGTAAGAAAGGAGAACATCTAGCTATATATGATGATTTAAGAAAAAGTGGATACGTAAGAGTCAAAGTAAATGGAACTGTTTATCCTATTGAAGAATTCCCTGAACTTGAAAAAAATAGAAAAGCATGATATTTCAGCAGTAATTGACAGGCTTGTTATTAAGAATAATGAAGAAGATAGGTCAAGGCTTGCTGAGTCTGTTGAAACATCTCTAAATCTTTCTAGTGGGCTTGTTGAAATAGAAAATATTGATAAGAAACTATCTAATTTATACTCATCTAACTTTTCTTGTTCTCAATGCGGCTATGCAATTGCAGAACTTGAGCCAAGAATGTTTTCATTTAATAATCCATATGGTGCATGTACAAGATGTGATGGCCTTGGTGTAATTCAATATTTTAATGAAAACAGATTAATCCAAGATGATGAAGTATCTATTTCAAATGGGGCAATTAAAGGCTGGACCAGAAGAAATCGCTTCTATTTTTATCAGCTTAAATGTATAAGTGCGCATTATGATTTTAGCTTAACTACAAAATGGAAAGACTATCCTCAAAGTATCAAAGATGTGATTCTTTGGGGTTCAAAAGAAAAAATTGATTTCTCGCATAGATTTAGAAGCGGCAGTAGAATTGTAAGGAAGCACAAATTTGAAGGAATTATCCCAAGCACAGAAAGAAGATTCAAAGAGACTGATTCAGATTTTATTAGGGATGAGTTATCCAAATTAATGTCTAAGAGCTCATGTGACGAGTGTGGTGGTTCAAGGCTCAATACTCAATCAAGAAATGTTTTTATTAACAAAACACAAATTCATGAAATTACTGGCATGCGAATTAATGATGCTTTGAGCTTTATAAAAAATATGAAGCTAGAAGGAGCAAAAAAGAAGATAGCCGAAAAAATTCTTAAAGAAATTACAGAGAGGCTAACCTTTCTTGAGGATGTTGGGCTCAACTATCTAACACTCGAGAGAAGTGCTGATACATTATCTGGTGGTGAAGCTCAAAGAATTAGATTAGCAAGCCAAATTGGATCAGGGTTAGTAGGTGTCACCTATGTTCTTGACGAGCCCTCGATTGGCCTTCACCAAAGAGATAATGAAAAGTTAATAAAAACCCTTAATAATCTTAAAAGCCTAGGAAATACTGTAATTGTTGTTGAGCATGACGAGGAAGCTATTAGGTGTGCCGATCATATTATCGATATAGGTCCAGGAGCTGGTAAGCATGGTGGAGAAATCTGCGCTGAAGGAGATCTTAAAGAAATACTAAACAATAAAAACTCTATAACTGCTAAATACTTAACAGGCGAGAAAGGAATTAAAGTGCCATCAAAGAGAGTTGCACCAAATGATAAAATAATCAAAATCAATAATGCCTCTGAAAATAATCTTCAAAATATTTCAGCAGAAATACCTGTTGGTATTTTTACATGCATAACAGGAGTATCAGGATCAGGAAAGTCATCTTTAATTAATCAAACCTTACTTCCAATAAGTTCTTTTATGCTGAATAAAGCAAAACTTAGCAAAGAAATTAAATGCGATAAAATTGATGGGCTTGAGCACCTAGACAAAGTCATTAGTATAGATCAATCTCCAATAGGAAGAACTCCAAGATCTAATCCTGCTACATATACTGGTTTATTTTCATACATAAGAGATCTGCTATCTCAAACTATAGAAGCTAAATCTAGAGGGTATAAACCAGGTAGATTCAGTTTTAATGTAAAGGGTGGAAGATGCGAAGCATGCCAAGGGGATGGTATGACTAAAGTTGAGATGCATTTCTTGGCTGACGTTTATGTAAAGTGCGATGTATGTGAAGGAGCTAGATATAATGAACAAACTTTGGAAGTTAAATACAAAGATAAAAATATTAGTGATATTTTAAATATGACCGTTGAGGAAGCGTTAGATTTTTTTGATGCACTTCCAGCTTTGAAAAAAAAGCTAGTAACTTTAGATGATGTGGGTTTGGGCTATATAACTTTGGGTCAGTCTGCTACAACTCTATCTGGTGGGGAAGCTCAAAGAATTAAACTTGCGAAGGAATTATCAAAAAGGAGTACAGGCAAAACTTTATTTATATTAGACGAACCAACAACAGGCCTTCATTTTGCTGATATAGAATTATTACTAAAAGTTTTAAATAGGTTAAAAAATCAAGGAAATACTATACTTGTTATAGAGCACAATCTTGATGTTATTAAGACAGCCGATTGGATTATTGACTTAGGTCCAGAAGGTGGCAGTGACGGAGGTAAGATAGTTGCTACAGGCACTCCTGAAGATGTTGCTAAAGTTAGCAACTCCTTCACAGGTCAATTTCTAGAAAAAATGCTCTAGGTTCTAAATTAAGCTGCTGTTTCGTCTTTTAGTTCTGGAGCTTCTGTAGAAGTAGCATCTTCGGCTGATCTATCTACAAGTTCTATATAAGCCATATCAGCTTTATCTCCAGGCCTGAAACCTGCTTTAATTATTCTGGTATATCCGCCTTTTCTATCTATAGAATTAACAGAAACTTCAGTAAATAATTTAGCTACAGCTGAGTCAGATCTTAGTCTACTAAAAGCGAGTCTTCTGTTGGCAACAGTGTCTTCTTTTCCAAGAGTAATGAGTGGTTCAATAACTTTTCTTAACTCTTTTGCTTTTGGTAAAGTAGTTCTAATAATATCTTGCTCTATTAATGCTATAGCAAGATTTTTTAGCAATGCTTTTCTGTGTGAAGAATTTCTATTAAGTTTTCTTCCTGCTTTTCTATGTCTCATGTTTTATCCTACTGGCGGCCAGTTTTCTACATTCATTCCCAATGAAAGTTCTTTAGATGCTAAAACATCTTTGATTTCATTTAATGACTTTTTACCAAGATTCGGAGTTTTAAGTAAATCAAACTCAGATCTATGTATTAAATCTCCTATAAGAAAAATACTTTCTGCTTTGAGGCAGTTCGTTGATCTTACAGTTAATTCTAACTCTTCTATGGACCTCAACAAGAATGGATCAAAATCATTTTGATCTTTTTTAGCTTCTTGCTCAGCAATTGCATCTAAGTCAACAAACGAACTAAGCTGCTGTTGAAGGATAGTAGCTGAATGTTCAATGGCCATTTTTGGATCTAATGTACCATCAGTTTCTAATTCAATTACTAACTTATCAAGATCTGTTCTTTTTTCAAACCTTGCATTATCAACAGTATAAGAAACTCTTCTAACTGGACTATATGAGGCATCAACTTTTAATGCGCCAACAACCCTATCCTCATCATCTCTTAAATCAGCTGGCTCATAACCCCTTCCAGTCCTTACTGTAAGAGTCATCTTTAAGTTAACTTTATCTACTATTGTTGCTACATGAAAATCTTGATTTGTTAATTCAACATTTCCTGGAACTTCAAAAGATGATGCCAAAACATCACATGGACCAGTTATATCAAGAGTAATCTCTGCTTGGTTGCCTTCAATAACATTAACAGGCATATCTTTGATATTTAAAAGAATGTCTATAACATCTTCTCTAACGCCTTCTATGGTGCTGTACTCATGTGAAATGCCATCTATAGCGACATCTGTAACAGCAGCTCCTGGCATTGAAGAAAGCAAAATTCTTCTTAATGCATTTCCAAGTGTATGGCCAAAACCTCTTTCGAGTGGCTCTAATGTAATCTTTGACAGATTAGGTGTTACGTCATCAACCTGTATTTCAGTTGGGACTAAAAGATCTATAACTGATATTTGCATAATTTTCTCCGTCTTTAATATTTTATTTTGAGTAAAGCTCAACAATAAGGTTTTCGTTAATTTCAGCACTTAAGTCAGTTCTATCAGGAACTGATTTAAATACTCCCTTCAAATTTGCTTCATCAACTTCAATCCAATCACATTCTTCCCTTGTTGCTGCAATTTTTAGAGCTGAAGCTATTCTTAAATGACCCTTCTTTTTATCTCTAACTTGAATTTCATCACCCGGTTGTATTTGGTAGGAAGGAATATTTACAACATTTCCATTTATCTTAAATGCTTTATGAGAAACCATTTGCCTAGATTCTGCTCTTGTTGATCCAAAACCCATTCTGTATACAACATTATCCATTCTAGACTCTAATAAGCTTAATAAGTTTTCTCCTGTATTACCTTTTGATGATGCAGCTTTTTTATAATAATTTCTAAACTGCTTCTCTAAAACTCCATACATACGCCTAACTTTTTGCTTTTCTCTAAGCTGAAGCCCGTAGTCAGATAATCTACCTCTTCTAGCGCCGGCTGCAACACCTGGAGGTGAATCCATATTGCACTTAGATTCGATAGCCCTTACGCCACTTTTTAAGTAAAGATCTGTGCCTTCTCTTCTAGAAAGTCTTAATGTTGGTCCTGTATATCTTGCCATTTAATACTCCGTTAAACTCTTCTTTTTTTAGATGGGCGACATCCGTTATGAGGAAGTGGTGTTACATCTGTAATACTTCTAATTTTTAAACCACATGCATTCAATGCTCTTATTGCTGATTCTCTTCCGCCACCAGGTCCTTTAACTTTTACGTCTAAATTTATCATTCCAAATTCTTTTGCCGCATTTCCAGCCTTATCTGCTGCTATTTGAGCTGCAAAAGGTGTGCTTTTTCTTGATCCTTTAAATCCTGAGCCTCCAGATGTAGCCCAGCATACTGTATTACCTTGTTTATCGGTAATAGTAATGATCGTATTGTTAAAAGATGAATGCACGTGAGCAACACCATCTGTAACAATTTTCTTTCCTTTTTTTCCTTTTACTGCCATTTTATGATCCTCTCATAGGCTTTTTAGGGCCCTTTCTAGTTCTAGCATTATTTTTTGTATTTTGACCTCTAGTTGGAAGTTTTCTTCTATGTCTTATTCCTCTATAACTTCCAAGATCCATTAATCTTTTAATATTTGTACTAATGTTTCTTCTTAAGTCTCCTTCGACAACTATTTTGCCAATTGCAGTTCTTAAGTTTTCTACTTCTTCTTCTGAAAGATCAGATATTTTTCTTGTGTAATCTATTTTTAATTCAGCACATATGTTCTGAGCTGTTTTTCTACCAATTCCAAAAATATGTGTTAGAGAAATCTCTACATGTTTATTTTCTGGAATATTTACTCCTGCGATCCTAGCCATATATTAACCTTGCCTTTGTTTATGTTTTTGGTCTGTTTTACAGATCACAAAAAGAACGCCATTACGCCTTACAATTTTGCAATTTCTGCATATTTTTTTAACTGATGCTTTAACTTTCATATTACCTTTTATAATTTTTTAAATTAGCTTTCTTCATTAAAGAAGCGTATTGGGATGACATCATGTGAGATTGAACCTGAGCCATGAAATCCATAAGTACAACTACAATAATTAATACAGATGTTCCGCCAACCGAGATAGTTGGTGATATTCCAGCAAAATTAATAAGTGCAAGTGGTAACAAACAGATAAGTGTTAAATAAATTGCTCCAAATACAGTAAGTCTTGCAAGAACAGAGTCTATATAATTCGAGGTTTGCTCTCCAGGTCTAATACCAGCAATATATGCTCCAGAACGTTTCAAGTTATCTGATACTTCTCTTGTATTAAAAGTTAAAGCTAGCCAAATAAAACAAAAACTAATAATTAAGCCAGCAAAAACTAGTATATATAATGGTTGACCTGGATTAAGAGCTAATGAGAAACTCTGAAGAAACCCAAAAGATTCACTTTGACCAAACCATGTAGAAAGAGATGCTGGGAATAGTAAAAAAGTACTTGCAAAAATCGCAGGTATAACTCCAGCCATATTAACTTTAAATGGAAGATGACTTGTCTGAGCTTGCATTAATTTTCTTCCTTGCTGTCTTTGAGCATAGTTGACAGTAATTCTTCTTTGTCCTCTTTCAATAAAAACAACAATGGCTATAACTGCCATTGATAAAAGGCCAATAGCGATTAATAGAAGAACACTTATATCACCTTGTCTTGACTGCTCAAGGGCTTGCCCAATAGCTCCAGGTATTCCTGTTAAGATACTTGTAGCGATAATGATTGAAATCCCATTACCAATACCTCTTTCAGATACCTGCTCACCCAACCACATAAGAAACATTGTTCCTGCTACAACTGAGAAAACTGCAGAAACAAAAAATGATGGTCCTGGTGTGTATGCAAGACCACTTGCAGATAAAGTTACTGCTAAGGCAGATGCTTGAATAAATGCAAGAATAGCTGTTCCATATCTAGTATATTGAGTAATGGTATTTCTGCCTGCCTGGCCATCTTTTTTAAGCTCTTGTAGATATGGAATCGAGTTAGAAAACAGTTGCATTATGATGGCTGATGATATGTATGGCACCACATTAAGTGCAAAAATACTCATTCTCTCTAAAGCACCACCAGAGAAGAGATTGAACATCTCAATAATAGTGCCTTGGTTTTGATCAAATAATGCTGCAAGTCTATCTGGATCTATACCAGGAATAGGTATATGAGTTCCAATTCTGTATACAAGAATTGCAACAAATACAAATCGTAATCTTTTCCAAAGATCACTCATACCTTGTCCCTGTTCAGCCATATCTTATTCCGAAACCTCGTCGTCTGTTTTTTTTATGCCTTTTGGTCTTATAGCTGTCTCAATAATGTCAGCAACACTGCCACCAGCTTTTTCTATAGACTCTTTTGCACCCTTTGTAACCTTAATGCCTTCAACATTTAATTTTGATGAAAGATCAAAAGTACCAAAAATTTTAACTTTCTTAACTGCCTTCGAGATAATCTTTTTTTCTTTTAAAGTTTCTAAAGTCACTAAATCTAAGCCATCAATATTTTTAACATTAACTTCTTTTAAGTGGTTATTTTTTCTTGAAGAAAAACCAAATTTTGGTAATCTCATTTGAAGTGGCATTTGCCCACCCTCAAAACCAGCTCTTACTCCACCACCTGTTCTTGATTTTTGTCCTTTATGACCTCTTCCGGCAGTTTTACCAGTTCCTGAACCCATTCCCCTTCCAACTCTTTTCCTGTTTTGAGCAGTTCCTTCGTTGCTTAAGCTATTAAGTTTCATTATGTTTGTATCATTTTCACTCATCTTAGTTTTCCTGAATCTCAATCATGTCAGATATTTTATTAACCAATCCACGATTACTTGGAGTATCTAATACAGTAACTGTTTGATTAAGTTTCTTAAATCCCAATCCTTTAATGCACAGTTTATGTTTTTTCATTCTGCCAATTCCGCTTTTGACTAGTTTTAAAGTCATTGTTTTTTCTTTACTCATGATGCTTGTTCAACCTTTTTCCCTCTTCTTGCGGCAACTGTTTCTGGAGATTCCATTGCGCTTAAAGCATTAATAGTAGCTCTAACAACATTAACTGGATTTGTAGATCCATAGCATTTTGCTAATACATTTTGAACTCCGGCTAACTCAAGAACAGCTCTCATTGCTCCTCCGGCAATAATACCTGTACCTTCTGAAGCTGGCTGCATATATACATTTGCTGATCCATGCTTAGCTTTAACTGGATACCAAAGAGTCGTATTGTTTAATTCAACTTCAACCATACTTCTTCTTGCATTTTCCATAGCCTTTTGAATAGCGATAGGCACTTCTTTTGCCTTACCCCTCCCAAAGCCCACTCTTCCATTACCATCACCAACAACAGTAAGGGCAGTAAAACCAAATATTCTTCCACCCTTAACAACTTTAGCTACTCTATTAACCTGAACTAACTTTTCTTCAAGAGCATCGACTTGTTGATTATTTGCTACATTATTATCTTTCATAATTTAATTAAAACTCCAATCCAGCTTTTCTAGCAGAATCAGCCAAAGCTTTTATTCGGCCATGATATTTATATCCTGATCTGTCAAAAACTACTTTTTTGACTCCATTTTCTATTGCTCTTTCAGCAACTCTTTTACCTACAGATTCTGCACCTTCAACATTATTAGATTTTGCGTCTGAATCTTTTTCAACAGTAGATGCTGATGCAATAACTTTGGTTCCTAAGCTATCAAAAATTTGAGCATAAAAGTGCTTAGATGACCTATACACCGTTAATCTAGGATTTTCTTGATCCTTGATATTCATTCTTGTTTTCTTTGCTCTTCTTATTCTTGATAAATTTTTTATACTCATTTTTTTATGCTCCAGCAGCTTTCTTAGCTTCTTTTCTTCTGACAGTCTCATCAGAATATCTGACGCCTTTGCCTTTATATGGCTCAGGAGGTCTAAATGCTCTAATTTCAGCAGCTGCTTGTCCTAATATTTGTTTATTGTGGCTTTTAAGAACAACTTCTGTTTGTGATGGAGTTTCTACTTGGACTTCTTCTGGCAATTGGTATTTAACAGGATGAGAGAAACCGAGGGTTAATTCAAGAAGTTTTCCTGAGGCTTTGGCTCTGTATCCAACACCCTTAAGTTCGAGCTTTTTTTCAAAGCCCTTAGAAACGCCAACAATCATATTATTAACAATAGCTCTAGTTGTGCCAGCTAAAGCAACTGATTGTTGATTATCTTCATCATACTTAACACTAATAATATTTTCTGATACTTCAAGGGCAATGGTATCTGGTAGATCAAATTTAATCTCGCCAACCTTACCTTTAACTTCTATTAGTTTATCTGTAACGTTAACGGTAACACCATCTACAATTTCTATAGGATTTTTTGCTACTCTAGACATATTAAAATACCTCGCACAAAATTTCGCCACCAACATTTTTTGATTTAGCATCTTTATCAGTCATTAGTCCCTGATTAGTGGAAATAATATATGCGCCCAACCCATTCTTTACTGACTTTAAATCGGAAGAGGCAGAATATTCTCTAAGACTGGGTTTACTAATTCTTTTTAAGGTTTTAATTACAGGAGAAGAATTGTGGTATTTTAAAACTACATTAATAAAAGGCTTTCCATCAACATCAGTTTTTGTGCAGCTTTTTATATATCCCTCTGTCACCAAAACATTTACTAACTCATGCTTAAGTTTTGAATAAGGAACAACTACATCAACTTTTCCACGCATAAGGCCATTACGTATTCTTGTTAAACAATCTGCTATCGGATCTTGAAAACTCATATTATTATTACCAACTTGATTTAACTAAACCAGGAATGTCACCCCTCATTGCTGCTTCTCTTAGTTTGATCCTGCTAAGGCCAAACTTTCTATATACCGCATGAGGTCTACCAGTTACCTGACATCTTCTTACAACTCTTGATGGACTAGAATTTCTAGGAAGTTTTTGAAACTTAATAGACGCTTCATATCTCTCTTCACTACTAGCACTTTCATCACTCATAATTGCTTTTAAAGCAGCTCTTTTTTCTGCATATTTAGCAACCATCTTGATTCTTTTATGCTCTCTAGCAATCATTGATTTTTTTGCCATATTTATTACCTATTTTTTAAACGGGAACTCCAAAACTTCAAGCAAAGCTTTGGCATCCTCTTTATTTGTTGCAGAAGTATTAATGCAAATATCCATACCTCTGATAGTGTCTACGTTATCAAACTTGATTTCTGGGAAAATGATTTGTTCTTTTATACCAAAATTATAATTTCCCTGCCCATCAAAAGATTTTGGATTCAACCCTCTAAAATCTCTTTCTCTTGGAATAGCGATATCGATAAGCCTTTCCATAAACTCATACATTTTTTCACCTCGAAGCGTTACCTTGCATCCAAGAGGCCAACCTTCCCTGATTTTAAAACTCGCAACCGATTTTCTTGCTTTAGTTATTACAGGTTTTTGTCCAGCTATAGCTGTCATATTTTGGACAGCAGATTCAAGATGTTTTTTGTCATTTGCAGCCTCACCAACACCCATATTTATTACAACTTTAGTAAGCTTTGGAACCGCCATAACATTTTTCATGCCAAGCTTTTCTTGAAGAACAGCTTTTAGCTCGGTGTTATATTTTTCTCTTAAATTTGACATCTACTTTATCTCTTTGTTATCAGATTTAAATAATCTAATTTTTTTTCCGTCTTTGTCTG
This sequence comes from uncultured SAR86 cluster bacterium, assembly GCA_964276145.1. Lineage (GTDB taxonomy): Bacteria > Pseudomonadota > Gammaproteobacteria > Magnimaribacterales > D2472 > SCGC-AAA076-P13. The sequence continues at coordinate 53,497 of CAXYDN010000010.1, forward strand.
TTGAATATGCAATTTTATCTTTTGATTTCTTGCCTGGATTCCATATTGCTACGTTAGATATTGCTATAGCTGCTTCTTGCTCAACAACACCACCAGTAACTCCCATTTCTGGATTAGGTTTAGTATGTTTTTTAACCATGTTTATACCAGTTACAATAGCTTTATTTTTGGATTTTATAATCTTTCTTAGGGTGCCCTTTTTGCCAAGATCTTTTCCCGCTACAACAATAACCTCGTCACCAGTTCTTAATTTAGTAGGAGTAGTCATTATTAGAGTACCTCCGGAGCTAATGAAAGAATCTTCATGTGTTTACCATCTCTCAGTTCTCTAGTAACAGGACCAAAGACACGTGTTCCTATAGGCGCTTTCTGGTTATTAATTAAAACAGCTGCATTTTCATCAAATTTAATTAAAGATCCATCTCTTCTTCGAACCCCTTTCTTAGTTCTCACTATTAAGGCATCAACAACTTGCCCTTTTTTAACTTTTCCTGTTGGAATAGCTTCTCTAACAGCAACTTTTATCACATCACCAATGTTTGCATATCTTCTTTTAGATCCGCCAAGAACCTTGATACACATTACACTTCTTGCTCCGCTATTATCAGCAATTTTTAAGAGCGACTGCATCTGAATCATTATTCACTTTCCTCAGTAATATTTACTTCTTTTTCAGATGCTGCATCAGCACCTTCAACTAAAATCCAAGTTTTACTTTTTGAAAATGGTCTGCATTCTTTAACGGTAACAAAGTCACCTATTGCAGCAGAATTATTTTCATCATGAGCATGAACTTTTGTTGCCCTCTTCATGACTTTTCCATAAAGCGGATGCTTAACTTTTCTCTCAATCTTTACAGTAATTGTTTTATCAGCTTTATCGCTTGTAACAACTCCTGATAGAACTCTTGGATTGGTTGTATTCATTATTTGCTATCCTGTGATTTTAGTTCGTTCATTAATGTTTTTATTTTTGCGATTTTTTTTCTAGCTATAGTAAGTTGGTTGGTTTCATTTAACTGACCAGTCTTATGTTTAATTCTAAGATTAAACTGCTCTTGTCTTGTAGCTACTAATTCTGCATTAAGTTGATCTATATTTTTTTTTCTTAGCTCTTGCAATTCTTTATTCATTTATACATCCTTACTAATAAAATGCGTCTTAATTGGAAGCTTGGCGGCTGCTAATTTAAATGCTTCTCTCGCAAGATCCTCTTCAACACCAGCCATTTCAAACATTACTTTTCCAGGCTGAACTAATGCAACCCAGTACTCAACATTACCTTTGCCTTTACCCATTCGAACTTCTAAAGGTTTTTTAGTAATAGGTTTGTCAGGGAAGATTCTTATCCAGATATTTCCACCTCTTTTTATATGCCTTGTCATAGCTCGTCTTGCTGCTTCTATCTGTCTTGCCGTAATTCGACCTCTATCAGATGCAACTAAACCAAACCTGCCAAAAGCAACAGTATTTCCATTTTGTGCAAGGCCTCTATTTCGGCCTTTATGCATTTTTCTAAATTTTGTTTGTTTTGGCTGTAACATATTTAACTAACTCCCAAATCAACTTTATATGGGTCTTCTGTAATTTCACCCTTAAATACCCAGACTTTTACACCAATAATTCCATATGTAGTTAATGCTTCTGCTGTTGCGTAATCAATATCAGCTCTCAATGTATGCAAAGGCACTCTACCCTCTCTATACCATTCAGTTCTAGCAATCTCAGCACCATTTAATCTACCAGATACCTCTATTCTTACCCCTTTAGCGCTTTGTCTTAAAGCACTTTGAACAGTTCTTTTCATTGCTCTTCTAAACATAACTCTTTTTTCTAGCTGCTGTGCAACACCCTCTGCAAGAATCTGAGCATCTAAGTCAGGTTTCCTAACTTCTTTAATATTTATTTGAGAGGGTTTTTTAACAATTTTTTCAACAGCTTTTTTGAGGTTGTCTATCTCTTCACCTCTTTTACCAATAATGATTCCAGGTCTTGATGTATAAATAGAGACAACAAAATTCTCGGCTGATCGCTCTAACTCTATTCTGCTAATCGAAGAGTTTTTTAGTTTAGTTTTAAAATACTCTCTCACTTTTAGATCTTGAATAAGATTGGTAGAAAAATCTTTTCCTTTTGCATACCAGTTAGCATTTTGCTTCTTGGATATTCCTAATCTAAATCCTGTTGGATTAACTTTTTGTCCCATTATTTATCCTCTTCAGCTAATATAATTTCAATATGGCAGGTAGGCTTAATAATCCTATCAGCTCTTCCTCTAGCTCTTGGTTTCATTCTTTTTAATCTCATTCCCTGATTCACGATAATCGATTTAACTGACAGCAAATCTATATCAGATTTATTGTTGTATTCTGCATTAGCAATTGCTGATTCAAGAAGTTTTTTAATAACTGCTGATCCTTTCTGCTTATTAAAAATTAGGAAGTCCATAGCATCTTGAACAGATTTACCTCTTATTGCATTTGCTACTAACCCCGCTTTTTGTGGAGAAAGTCTAGTTCCTTTTAAATATGCTCTTGTTTCCATTATTTAGCCTTCCTATCGCCAGAGTGCATCTTAAATGTTCTTGTTATTGCAAACTCGCCTAACTTATGTCCAACCATATCTTCGTTAATATATACAGGTACATGCTGTCTTCCGTTATGAACAGCAATAGTTAGTCCTACCATGGATGGATTTACCATTGATCTTCTAGACCATGTTTTAATTGGTCTTTTATCATTTGAAGCCAAGGCAGCCTCTACCTTTTTTTCAAGAGATAAGTCTATAAATGGTCCTTTTTTTAATGATCTTGGCATATTAATTACTTCCTACTTCCTCTTCTTCTTATAATTAGGTCGTTAGTTCTTTGATTTTTTCTGGTCTTATAGCCCTTAGTTGGAACACCCCATGGAGTAGATGGATGTCTACCTCCTGAAGTTCTACCCTCACCACCGCCATGTGGATGGTCTACAGGGTTCATAGCTACACCTCTGACAGTAGGTCTAACACCTCTCCATCTTTTAGCGCCAGCTTTACCTAATGATTTAAGATTATTTTCTTGATTTGAGACGGTTCCCAGAGTAGCCCTGCATTCCCATAAAACTTTTCTAGTTTCACCAGATTGAAGTCTTAATGTTGCATAGATGCCCTCTTTAGCAACAAGCCTTGCTGACGTGCCTGCACTTCGAGCAAGCTGAGCACCTTTTAAAGGTTTTAGCTCAACACAATGAACGTTTGTACCCAATGGAATATCTTTTAATTTCATTGAATTGCCAACTTTGATTTCACACTTTTCGGATGAAATAATCTCATCACCTACTTTTAGTTTTGATGGAGCAATAATATATCTTCTCTCACCATCCTTATATAAAAGTAATGCAATGTGCGCAGATCTATTAGGATCGTATTCAATTCTTTCAACAACAGCTGGAATATCAAATTTATTTCTCTTGAAGTCAATTACTCTGTAATGCTGCTTATGTCCTCCACCCTGATGTCTAACAGTGATTCTTCCGTTATTGTTCCTTCCACCATTCTTAGATTTAACTCTAATCAGAGATTTAAGCGGCTTACCTTTATAAAGATCAGACTTAACAGCTATGACACCTCTTCTGCCCGGACTTGTTGGTTTTGCTTTTATAACTGCCATGATTAATTAATCCCCTCAAACTGTATTTCAGAATCTTTGCTCAATGACACAAAAGCTTTTTTGTAATCAGATCTTTTATAAAGACCAAATCTATTTCTTTTTCTTTTGCCTTTGACGACTGATGTCGTTACCTTAGTAACTTCGACCTTAAATAGCTCTTCAACAGCTTTCTTAATTTCTCTCTTATTAGCATCAAGATCAACTTTAAAGACTATTTGCTTTAATGATTCACCTATTCTTGCAGATTTTTCTGTAACTATAGGAGATTTAATCAATGTATATAATTTTTCGTTATGCATCTATCCACTCCTCTATTTTCTTAAAAGCTTCTGCTGTTACAGCGACTTTTTGAGCCTTAAGCAAGTTAACTGGGTTAATTTCTCTAACAGTGATGATGTCAACGTTGGGTATATTTCTAGATGAAAGATACAAATTTACATCTAACTCATCTGTAATTATAAGGACCTTGCTTAATGAAAATTCTTTAAGGAAATTTGCAATTTCTTTAGTTTTTGGTTTTTCAAGAACAGGTTGTTCAATAGCAACAAGTCTGCCCTGTCTTAAAAGTTCAGAGAATATAGATCTGATTGCAGCTCTATACATCTTCTTGTTAATTTTTTTACTGTAATCTCTCGGTGTTGCAGCAAAAGTCACACCACCACCACGCCATAATGGACTTCTTATAGTACCTGCTCTTGCTCTACCAGTTCCTTTTTGCCTATAAGGTTTTTTTCCACCGCCTCTGACCTCAGATCTAGTTTTTTGTTTCGATGTTCCTTGTCTAGAGCCAGCCATAAAGCTAACTACAGCTTGATGGACTAAAGATTCATTAAAATCTTTACTGAAAGCATTATCGGATATATTGATATCCTGATTTTTAGTTGATGATAGTAATTCTATTTTCATGATTTTTTCAAAGCTGGTTTAATTTTTAGATCAGAGCCATTAAATCCTGGAACTGCACCCTTGATATAAATAACATTATTTTCAACATCAAGATCAACAATTTTCAAACTTTGAACTGTCTTTTGAACATTTCCCATATGACCTGACATCTTTTTACCTTTCCATACCCTACCTGGTGTTTGGCATTGCCCAATAGATCCATGTGCTCTGTGTGATAATGAATTACCATGGGTTGCGTCTTGCATAGCAAAGTTATGTCGCTTGATAACACCTGCATAGCCTTTACCTTTTGAGGTTCCAGTAACATCTACATACTGACCAACTTCAAAAACCTCAGCAGTAAGATGCTTGCCAACTTGATATTCTTCTGAAATCTCATCATTAGATCTAAATTCAGCTAAGATTCCAGGCTCAAGATTAATCTTTTTGTAAAATTCACTTTTAGATTTATTGATATTGTTAGATTTAGTAGTCTTTGAGACAACAAAAGCATTATAGCCATCTCTTTCTGATGTCTTAATATCTGCTAAAAAGTTACCACAAACAGAAACTGCAGTAACTGGGACTGACTCTCCGTCTTCTAGGAAAAGACGAGACATTCCAGATTTTTTTCCTATTAAGCCTATGCTCAATTTATTCTCCTTTTACGGGGCTTATACCCTCTATGGCCGCTATCGCGTTAAAATTTTGGACTAACCCAGGCTTATCTGAACGTCTACCCCAGAGGATAGATCTAATTTCATTAAAGCATCAACTGTTTTATCAGTCGGCTGGACTATATCCATTAGTCTTTTATATGTAACAATTTCATACTGATCTCTTGCATCTTTATCTTTATGAGGAGACTTTAGTATTGTTGTTCTCTCTTTTTTAACAGGTAAAGGAATTGGTCCATTAATAATAGCACCTGTTTTTTTTACAGTTTCTACTATTAATTTGGCTGAAGCATCTATCAGTCTATAATCAAAAGCCTTAAGCCTAATTCTGATTGATTGATTCTCCATTTTCTCTTATTTATCCTATTAATTTTAAATTTTTATTATTTTGCTTATCACAAAATGTGGCGTATTCTAAGCCCCCAATGGCTATACTGTCAACAATATTAAACAGTTTTTAAAAGTTCTATCTAAGAGCTTTTTAAGCTCTCTGCAATGTTATTTGGAACTTCACCATACTTTGTGAATTCCATAGTAAAAGTTGCCCTTCCTTGAGTTGCAGATCTTAGGTCTGTTGCATATCCAAACATTTCAGCAAGAGGAACTTCAGATGAAACTTCTTTGCCTGAAGTGATGTCATCCATTCCTAAAATAATACCCCTTCTTCTGTTCAAATCACCAACTACATCACCCATGTGCTCTTCAGGAGTTACTACAACTACTTTCATAACAGGTTCAAGCAAAGCAGGTTTAGCTTTATTTGCTCCCTCTTTTAAAGCCATTGAACCGGCAATCTTAAATGCCATTTCGTTTGAATCTACATCATGGAATGATCCATCATATAAAGTAGCTCTTAATGCAAGAAGAGGATAGCCTGCGATTACACCATTCTGCATTTGCTCTTGAATCCCTTTGTTGACAGCTGGAATATACTCTTTAGGTATAACACCCCCAACAATTTTATCAACAAACTCGTACTCGTCATCTAAGCCAAGAGGTTCAAGTTTTAGCCAAACATGACCATATTGACCTTTACCACCACTCTGTCTAACAAATTTTCCTTCAACTTCTACAGATTCTTTAATAGTTTCTCTATATGCAACTTGAGGTTTACCAATATTTGCTTCTACTGAAAATTCTCTTCTCATCCTGTCTACAAGAACATCTAGATGAAGTTCACCCATTCCAGAGATAATTGTTTGTCCAGACTCTTCATCACTCGCAACTCTAAAAGATGGATCTTCTTGAGCTAATTTTCCTAATGCTAAAGACATCTTCTCCTGATCAGGCTTTGATTTTGGCTCAACAGCAACAGATATAACAGGCTCTGGGAAATCCATTCTTTCTAAAACAATTGGTTTATTCGAATCAGATAATGTATCTCCGGTAGTGATATCCTTTAAACCAATACATGCGGCTATATCACCAGCTCTAACCTCTTTAATTTCTTCTCTATTATTTGAATGCATTTGAACCATTCTTCCAACTCTTTCTTTTTTAGATTTCGTTGAATTGATGACAGCGTCTCCAACTGAGAGAACACCAGAATAAACTCTTATAAATGTTAATGTTCCAACAAATGGATCAGTTGCTATCTTAAAAGCTAGGGCTGAAAAAGGCTCTTCATCCGAAGACTTTCTTGTGTCTTCAACCTCATCCTCTTGACTATTATTTGGTATAACACCTGTGATTGCTTTAACTTCATCTGGAGCAGGTAAAAATTCAATAACTGCATCCAGCATAGCTTGAACGCCTTTATTTTTAAAGGCTGAACCACATAAACCAACTATTAATTCATTAGCTAGAGATCTAATTCTAAGACCTTCTTTAATCTGTTCTACAGATAACTCACCAGACTCAAGATAAGTATCCATTAATTCTTCATTTGCTTCAGCAGCAGCCTCTACCATTTCTTCTCTTAATTGTGCACACTTATCAGTAAGCTCATCAGGTATTTCCTTAGAATCAAAAGTAAGGCCCTGATCATCTTCATTCCAATAAATAGCTCTATTGTTAATTAAATCAACTACGCCTTTAAAATCTTCTTCTGTACCAATGTTATATTGAATAGGAACAATATTGGCTTGAAGCCTTGTCTTAATTTGATCAATAACTCTCTCAAAGTTTGCGCCAGCTCTATCCATTTTGTTTACGAAAACAACTCTAGGCACTTCATACCTATTAGCTTGTCTCCAGACTGTTTCAGATTGCGGTTCTACGCCTGATGTACCACAAAAAACAACTACTGCGCCATCAAGAACTCTTAGAGATCTCTCAACCTCAATAGTAAAGTCAACGTGACCAGGAGTATCAATTATATTGATACGATGTTGGGGAAACTGTTGCTCCATTCCACTCCAAAAACAAGTTGTAGCTGCGGAGGTAATAGTAATACCTCTTTCCTGTTCTTGCTCCATCCAGTCCATAGTAGCAGCGCCATCGTGAACTTCACCGATCTTATGTGAAAGGCCTGTATAAAAAAGAACTCTTTCAGTAGTTGTTGTTTTACCTGCATCTACGTGAGCACATATACCAACATTACGATATTTATTTAAAACAGTTTGTCTTGCCATAATTTATATTTGAATAATTTTTAAAATCTGAAATGTGAGAAAGCTTTATTGGCTTCAGCCATTTTATGAACATCTTCTCTTTTTCTGACAGCTGATCCTTTTTTCTGAGATGCATCCATTAACTCTCCAGCCAATCGAAGGTTCATTGATTTTTCGCTTCTCTTACGAGCTGCTTCTACAATCCATCTCATTGCTAGAGCTTGTCTTCTAGCTGGTCTAATTTCTATGGGCACTTGATAGTTAGCACCCCCAACTCTTCTTGACTTAACCTCAACAACTGGACTTACCTCTTCTAATGCTTTCATAAATACTTCGAGCGGCTGTTCTTTAGAAGTTTTTGTAATTTGATCAAAAGCTCCATAAACAATTTTTTCAGCTACAGATTTTTTACCATCTTTCATCAAATTATTCATAAATTTAGCAAGAATTACATCCTTGTATTTAGGATCTGGTAAAACTTTTCTTTTCTCGGGACTTCTTCTTCTTGGCATAATTATTTACCTTTTTTTGCTCCATATTTGGATCTTCTTTGCTTTCTATTAGCTACACCTGATGTATCTAAAGTTCCCCTAACAGTATGGTATCTCACACCTGGTAGATCTTTAACTCTTCCACCTCTTATTAAAACAAGTGAATGTTCTTGTAAATTATGACCCTCGCCACCAATATAAGATGTAACCTCATACCCACTAGTAAGTCTTACCCTGCAAACTTTTCTCAATGCAGAATTAGGTTTTTTTGGTGTTGTTGTATATACACGTGTACATACTCCTCTTCTTTGGGGACAAGCATTTAACGCAGGAACATCTGTCTTTCTAACTTTTGGTTTTCTAGACTTTTTTAATAATTGATTTACTGTTGCCATAATATTTTATTTTAGTTAGGCCGCGATTTTATAGAGCGGATTAGTCGCGGTCAACACTATTCCTCATTTTCTTGAAGTTCTTGTCTTAGAGCTGCTTCTATATCATCAGCAGATAAGGTTTGTTCCTCAAGATCAAATTGTTTTTTATTCTTTAATCTGTCATGGAATTCCATTCCTGTACCAGCAGGAATAAGCCTTCCAACAACAACATTTTCTTTTAGTCCTCTTAGGTGATCTTTTTTACCAGTAACCGCAGCTTCTGTTAATACTCTAGTAGTTTCTTGGAAAGATGCAGCTGAAATAAATGAATCTGTAGCAAGTGATGCTTTAGTAATTCCAAGCAATACTCTTTCGAACTCTGCTGGATTCTTTCCTGCAGACTCTATCTTTTCATTTTCTTCTTTTAGCTCGGCATAACTTACCTGGTCGCCTTGGATAAACTTGGTATCTCCACCATCTAAGATCAATGCTTTTCTTAACATTTGTCTTAAAATAGTTTCAATATGCTTATCATTAATTGACACTCCTTGAAGTCTGTAAACGTCTTGAATTTCGTTAACAATAAAGTTAGTAAGTGCAGGAATACCTTTTAACCTTAGGATATCATGAGGGCTGTAAGGGCCATCTGAAATGATATCTCCTTTGGTTATTCTTTCACCCTCAAATACTGACAATGTTCTGTGCTTAGGAATAAGCATTTCAGTATTTTGAGCTTTCTTCGTAGCACCTTCTGGAGTAATTACCAATCTGACTTTACCTTTAGTTTCTTTACCAAATGAAATAATTCCAGTCTCTTCAGACAATACAGCAGCATCTTTTGGCTTTCTGGCTTCAAATAGATCTGCCACCCTTGGTAGACCACCAGTAATATCTTTTGTTTTAGATGCAACTAATGGCATTCTGGCGATAACTTCACCAGCAGTTATTTTTTGTCCGTTAGCAATATTAACTAAGCCTCCAGCTGGTAAAGGATACTCTGCAGGAGCCTTAAATTCACCGATTAATAAAGTTTTACCTTTAGAATCTTGAATTAAAACTTTTGGAGACATGTCTCTTCCAGCAGTAGGTCTGTCAGATACTTCAATAATTTCAATACTAGATAAACCGGTTAGCTCATCCATTTGTTCTCTAACGGTTACTCCATCTTCAATATCAACAAATTTAACTTTACCTGATACTTCAGCAATAATTGGTCTTGTATAAGGATCCCATGAAGCAATTTTTACACCAGCATCTAAATCCGATTCGTCTTTGACTTCTAATACAGCTCCATATGGAACTTTGTATTGCTCTGTTATCTTTCCACTTGGCTCTGTAATAGTTGCCATTGCATTTCTTGAAACAACAACTTCAAGTTTATCTTTATTAGTAACAGTTTTGATGTCATCAGAGAATGAAACAACGCCAATATTTTTATTAAAAATAGCACTATCTTCGGATGAGCTAGATGCAGCACCACCTATATGGAAGGTACGCATAGTTAGCTGTGTTCCAGGTTCACCAATTGATTGAGCAGCAACTACTCCAACAGCCTCACCTCTATGAACTAAATGTCCTCTAGCTAGGTCTCTACCATAACATTTTGAACATACACCTATAGATGCTTCACAAGTCATAGGAGACCTTACTTTGAGTGATGCTAAATTTAATGATTCGATGCTATCAACAGCATCCTCATCAAGCATTGTATCTTTAGCAAACAGCTCATTACCTTCGTTATCGAAAATAGGCTCTGCAATTACCCTACCCAAAATTCTATCTGTAAGAGGTTGAATAATTTCACCTCCATCAATGATTGATGTAACAGTGATAGATTGATCTGTACCACAATCATCAATATTAATAACTGAATCCATAGATACATCACACAGTCTTCTTGTTAAGTAACCTGAGTTTGCAGTTTTTAAAGCTGTATCAGCAAGTCCCTTCCTGGCTCCATGAGTTGAAATGAAGTATTGAAGAACAGAAAGACCTTCTCTGAAATTCGCTGTAATAGGCGTTTCAATGATTGATCCATCAGGTTTAGACATTAACCCTCTCATACCCGATAACTGTCTAATCTGAGCTGGTGAACCCCTTGCTCCTGAATCTGCATATATATAAACAGAATTAAAAGAGGACTGGTCAACATTTTTACCATCTGGTGTTTCAACAGTTTCAGTACTAATTTTTTCCATCATAGCCTTGGCGACTTGTTCGTTTGCTCTAGACCATATGTCAATAACTTTATTGTACCTCTCACCTCTAGTTACTAGACCTGAATCAAATTGCTTTTCAATAGCTTTTACTTCTTTCTCTGAATCTTCAATAACTTTGGCCTTTTCTTCAGGTATAACAAAATCATTTACACCTATAGAAGAGCCTGATCTCGTTGAAAAATCAAATCCTAAATACATTAATTGATCAGCAAAGATAACTGTTTTCTTTAATCCAGCTTTTCTGTATGAAATATCAACTAACTTAGAAATAAGTTTCTTGTTTAAAACTTTATTTATATTTCCAAAACCAACTTCTGCTGGAGTTATTCTCCAAATAAGAACTCTACCAACAGTTGTCTCCTGTATAGACTTATTTCCATCTTGGTCTGTAATTCTTACTTTTATAGATGAATGAACATCTAAAGTTTCTGTTTCATAAGCTCTTAAGACTTCATCAGGATCACTAAATACTCTTCCATATCCAGTAGCATTAGCATTGTCTCTTGTCATATAGTAGAGACCAAGAACAACATCTTGAGTTGGATTAATAATTGGAGATCCATCTGCTGGAGATAAAATATTATTTGTTGACATCATTAAAGCTCTTGCTTCAAGCTGAGCCTCAAGTGTAAGAGGAACATGAACAGCCATTTGATCGCCGTCAAAGTCAGCATTAAACGCCACACAAACTAAAGGATGTAACTGAATAGCTTTACCCTCAATTAACTTTGGTTCAAATGCTTGAAGACCAAGCCTATGCAGAGTTGGTGCTCTATTAAGCATTACAGGATGCTCTCTTATAACATCCTCTAAGACCTCCCATACCTCAGGAGTTTCTCTTTCAACAAGCTTCTTTGCAGCTTTTATTGTTGTAGCAAGTTCACGTTGCTCAAGTTTTCCATACACAAATGGTTTAAAAAGCTCTAATGCCATTTTTTTTGGTAAGCCGCATTGATGAAGCTTTAAATTAGGACCAGAAACAATTACTGATCTACCTGAATAATCAACCCTTTTTCCTAATAAATTTTGTCTAAATCTTCCACCTTTACCTTTAATCATGTCTGCTAATGATTTTAAAGGTCTCTTATTAGTACCAGTAATTACTCTGCCTCTTCTACCATTATCAAGTAATGCATCAACAGATTCTTGAAGCATTCTTTTTTCATTTCTGACAATAATTTCTGGCGCACTCAATTCAAGTAATCTTTTAAGTCTGTTGTTTCTATTAATAACTCTTCTATATAAGTCATTTAGATCTGAGGTAGCGAATCTTCCGCCTTCAAGAGGAACTAAAGGCCTTAAGTCTGGTGGTAATACTGGTAATACATCCATTATCATCCACTCAGGTCTATTTCCTGATTCATTAAATGCTTCAAGTAACTTTAATCTTTTTGAAAGTTTCTTAAGCTTAGTTTCTGAATTAGTTTGAGGAATCTCTTCTCTAATCTCTCTTATTTCTTCATTTATATCAAGTTCTTCTAATAAGATTTTAACTGCTTCGGCTCCCATACCGGCTGAAAACTCATCACCAAATTCTTCGTATTTTTCTACCCATTCTTCTTCAGTTAAAATTTGACCTTTCTCAAGCTCTGTTAAGCCTGGATCAGTAACAATATAGCTTTCAAAATATAAAACTCTTTCTATTTCTCTTAATGTCGTATTTAAAAGCAGCCCTATTCTTGATGGTAATGATTTTAAGAACCATATATGAGCAACTGGAGCTGCTAAATCAATATGACCCATTCTTTCCCTTCTGACTTTTGCTAAAGTTACTTCAACTCCGCATTTTTCACAAACAACACCTCTGTGTTTCATTCGCTTGTACTTTCCACAAATACACTCGTAATCCTTTATAGGCCCAAATATTTTTGAACAAAAAAGACCGTCTCTTTCAGGTTTAAATGTCCTGTAGTTAATTGTTTCTGGTTTTTTAACTTCTCCAAAAGACCAAGATTTGATTACTTGGGGAGATGCTAAGCCAGCAGATATAGTTGTGAAATCATCCTGCCCTGTTTTTAACGAATTTAATAAGTCTCTCAATTTTATCTCCTAGTTTTCTGAATCTAATTCAAGGTTGATACCTAGTGATTTAATTTCTTTACTAAGAACATTAAATGACTCTGGGATATTTGCATCCATTTCATAGCTTCCATCGACAATATTTTTATACATCTTAGTTCTACCAGAAACATCATCGGATTTTACTGTAAGCATTTCTTGTAATGTATAAGAAGCTCCATAAGCTTCAAGCGCCCAAACTTCCATCTCACCAAATCTTTGTCCACCAAATTGAGCTTTACCGCCAAGTGGTTGTTGAGTAACAAGACTGTATGATCCAGTAGATCTTGCATGCATTTTGTCATCAACCAAATGATTAAGTTTAATGATGTACATGTAACCCACAGTAACTGGTCTATCAAATTTAGTTCCAGTTCGACCATCATATAAGGTGAATTGACCTGACTCAGGAAGATCAGCTAATTTTAATAAATCTTTAACTTCACTTTCCTTGGCACCATCAAAAACCGGTGTTGCTATAGGAAGACCGTCTTTTAAATTATTTGCTAATTCTAATATTTCATTGTTATTAAAAGATGAGATATCTTCTTTATTAGCTGCATTTTTGTTATAAAGTTGATCTAAATAATTTTTAAGCTCTGCAGGTTTTGCATTAGCTTTTAGCATTGAATCTATCTTCTCTCCGATACCTTTAGCTGCACAACCCATATGAGTTTCTAAAACTTGTCCAACGTTCATCCTTGATGGGACACCAAGAGGATTTAAAACAATATCAACTGGGTTTCCTTTATCATCATATGGCATATCCTCAACAGGCATAATCTCGGAGATAACACCTTTATTACCATGACGTCCAGCCATTTTATCGCCTGGCTGTATTCTTCTTTTGATAGCTAAATAGACTTTTACAATCTTAATAACTCCAGGAGCTAAATCATGTCCTCTAATGATTTTTGCTTTTTTCTCTTCAAACCTAGTTTTAATATCTTTAACATATTCGTTATAGCTTTTTTCTGTATCTTCTATGACATCGTTTACATTATCAGCATCTGTTCTGATAGAAAATATATCGTTCAGTTCAAGCGATTCAAGTTTTTCTTGAGTAAGAGTTTCACCTTTCTTAACTCCATTGCCTTTGATTGCTTTTTTACCTTTAAGAAGTTCGCATAGTCTAGTTTTAGTTGCTTGCTCTACAACTGTTGCTTCATCATCTGCATCTTTTTTAGATTGATCTAAATGGTCTTGTTCAATTGCTTGAGTTCTTTCATCTTTTTCAACCCCATCCCTAGTAAAGACCTCAACACCGATAACTGTACCTTTTGAACTCGATCTTTGAGAAGTATCTTTCACATCTGAAGCTTTCTCACCAAAGATAGCTCTTAGTAGTTTCTCTTCTGGTGAAAGTTGGGTTTCACCCTTTGGAGTAATTTTACCAACAAGTATATCCCCAGGGACAACTTCTGCTCCAACATAAACAATTCCGCATTCATCTAATTTGTTTAAAGATCCTTCACCAACATTTGGTATGTCAGCAGTTATTTCTTCTGATCCTAGTTTTGTATCCCTTGCAACACATACTATTTCTTGAATATGAATAGATGTGAATCTATCCTCTCTAGCAACTTTTTCAGATATTAGAATTGAATCCTCAAAGTTATATCCATTCCATGGCATAAATGCTATACGAATATTTTGTCCAAGTGCTAACTCTCCATTATCAACTGATGGTCCATCAGCTAGAACATCACCTGCTTTAACAGTATCTCCAATTTGAACAATAGGTCTTTGATTGATACATGTGTTTTGATTAGATCTTGTGTACTTAACAAGATTGTAAACATCTGATGCTGATTTTGATTTTTTGTCAGTAACTCTAACAACAATTCTTGAAGCATCTACACTTTCAACGACCCCAGAGTTCTTAGCGACGATACACACTCCTGAATCTCTAGCAACAACTGATTCTAAGCCGGTTCCAACAAGGGGTTTTTCTGCCCTTAGAACTGGCACAGCTTGTCTTTGCATATTTGAACCCATTAGAGCTCTATTAGCATCATCGTGTTCTAAGAAAGGAATCAGAGATGCTGCAATTGATACAACCTGTTGAGGAGATACATCCATTAAATCGACTCTATCAGGTGACATTAATTCAAATTCACTCGCATGTCTTACCGCAACAAGGTCATCAACAAACTTATTATTTTTATCAAGTGCTACATTGGCCTGAGCAATTACATGTTCAGCTTCATCAATAGCAGATAAATACATTATTTCATCAGTAACTTTCCCATTAACAACTTTTCTGTATGGTGTTTCTATAAATCCATATTGGTTTGTTCTGGAGTATGAAGCAAATGAATTAATCAAACCAATATTTGGTCCCTCAGGAGTTTCAATTGGGCAAACTCTTCCATAATGAGTTGGATGGACATCTCTTACTTCAAATCCAGCTCTCTCTCTAGTAAGACCTCCAGGCCCTAATGCAGAGACTCTTCTTTTATGTGTGATTTCTGAAAGTGGGTTATTCTGATCCATGAATTGTGATAATTGACTGGATCCAAAAAATTCTTTAATAGCCGCTGTTACTGGTTTTGCATTAATAAGATCCTGAGGCCCAAGTTCATCTGCTTCAGCCATACTTAGTCTTTCTCTCACTGCTCTTTCTACTCTTATTAAACCAACTCTAAATTGATTTGCAGTCATTTCACCAACAGATCTGACTCTTCTGTTACCGAGGTGATCTATATCATCAACAATATCATGACCATCTCTTATGTTAACTATCCCTTTCATAACTTCGATGATGTCTTCTTTATCTAAGATGTGAGGGCTTTCTTTTTCAGAATCTAATTTTAATCTTCTGTTAAATTTCATTCTTCCAACTTCAGAAAGATCATATCTTTCTTCATTGAAAAAGAGATTGTTAAATAGTGTTTCAGCTGAGTCTTTGGTTGGCGGCTCGCCAGGTCTCATCATTCTGTATATCTCAACTAAAGCCTCAAGTCTGTTTGAAGTTGGATCTGCTCTAAGTGTATTAGATATATATGGACCCTTATCTAATTCATTAATAAATAAACAAGAGATTTCATTTACATTATTTTCTTTTAGCGATTCAATTACAACTTCATCAATCTCAGTATTTGCAACAAAAAGAACTTCGCCAGTATCTTTGTTAAAGATATCTTTAGACAGAACTTTTCCAATTAAAAATTCATCAGCAAGAGTTATTTCACTTACTTTTGCATTAGATAATTCTTTGATATGTCTTGCAGTAATTCTTTTACCTGCCTCAACATATACTTTACTTTTAACTTTTAGATCAACTGGAAGCGTTTCACCCCTTAATCTCTCTGGAATTAAAGCAAGTTTTACAGTATCTTTTTCTACTGTAAAGATATCCTCATCATAGAATTCTGAGAGAATCTCTTCTGTACCCATATCAAGAGCTCTAAGCATAATTGTTGCAGGAATTTTTCTTCTTCTATCAATTCTGCTAAATAAAATATCTTTTGGATCAAATTCAAAATCTAACCATGAACCTCTATAAGGTATGATTCTAGCTGAATATAAAACTTTTCCTGAAGAATGGGTTTTTCCCTTATCATGATCATAAAAAACACCAGGCGATCTATGAAGCTGAGATACAACGACCCTTTCTGTTCCATTAACCACAAATGATGCATCAGAAGTCATTAAAGGGACTTCGCCCATAAAGACTTCTCCCTCTTTAATATCCTTAACTTCTTTAAAATTTGATTCTCTATCATAAAGAACTAGTTTTACTTTAATT
Source organism: uncultured SAR86 cluster bacterium (assembly GCA_964276145.1). GTDB lineage: Bacteria > Pseudomonadota > Gammaproteobacteria > Magnimaribacterales > D2472 > SCGC-AAA076-P13. Next base: position 70,152 of record CAXYDN010000010.1, read on the forward strand.
CTTAATGGTGCTGAGTAAGAAAGTCCTTGAATAAGGCATTCTTGAACATCATAAGTATTTTTTCCAAGTTCGTAAGAAACATATTCAAGAGCAGCATTACCTGAAACACTTTTAATAGGAAATAGTGACTGGAATACTTCTTCTAGCCCTTGTTTCTTTCTAGCTTCAGGAGCCACATCAGCTTGTAAAAATTCAGAATAAGACTTGGTTTGGGTCTCAATTAAGTTAGGAAGATCCATAACCTTGGCAAAAGTGCCAAAGTTCTTTCTTATTCTTTTCTTTTCTGTATAGCTGTATGACATAAATGCGCCCTTTTAATTTATATTTATATGTTTTATGGTTTTATTTAAGTTCAGCTGTTGCACCTGCTTCAGTTAACTGAGTAACCATAGCTTCTGCATCATCTTTACTTGCACCTTCTTTTACAGTACTAGGTGCGCCATCAACCATATCTTTAGCTTCTTTTAATCCAAGACCAGTTATTGCTCTTACAGCTTTAATAACTTGAACTTTTTGATCACCAGCTGCACTTAATACAACATCAAATGCATCTTTTTCTTCTTCTGCTGGAGCATCACCACCACCTGCTGCAGCTGGTGCTGCTGCAACTGCTGCTGCTGCTGTTACACCAAATTTTTCTTCAATATCTGAAATAAGATCTACTAGATCCATAACTGACATCTCTTCTATAGCTTTTAAAATATCCTCTTTACTAGTTGCCATTCTAATTCTCCTTATAATTTAGGCTGAAGCCTGTTTTTTGTCTTGAACTGCTGATAAAACCCTAGCAAGCTTACTTGGAACTTCATTTAATAAAGTTGCAAATTTACTCACTGGAGCTTGCAACACATTTGCAATAAGGCCATAAGCCTCATCTTTAGATGGAAGGCTAGCTAGAATATCTATCTGACCACCATCAAGTAATTGACCCTCAACAACCAAAGCTTTGATTTCTAAATTATCAAAGTTTTTAGCATAAGTTTTGAGCAATTTTGCAGCTGCACCTGGCTCTTCAAATGAAAAAGCAAATAATGAAGGTCCTACAAGCACTTCGTCAGAACAACCAAAATCAGTACCTTCAAATGCCAATTTAGCAAGTGAATTCTTAATTATCTGAATATGGATACCTGATTGAGTAGCTTTTTGCCTTACCTCAGATAGCTCACTGACCTTAAGGCCCCTAGCATCTGAGATAACTAAAGATGATGCATTAGATGCAACTTCTTTAACTTCACCTACAATTCTTTCTTTTTCACTTTTCGATAACGCCACAGCAATTCTCCTGTTTAAGCCTTTCGGCCATTCGGCGACAAATTGCAAAATTACAATTTGAACACCACCTACGTAGGAAATTAAGTCTTTCGACGCCTACGGTCTTTGACGGCTGCGTAAACGCAACTATCTAACCTTGCAAATTCTTACAAGGTTAAAACTTATACCAACTCTGAGGAATTTATTTTTATACCAGGTCCCATTGTGCTACTAAGCGCAATATTACCTATATAAACTCCTTTTGCAGATGCTGGTTTTAATTTTCTTAATTCTTCCAATAATGCAGATGCATTAGCTTTAATCTTATCTATATCAAATGATACTTTGCCAATACTTCCATGAATAATTCCATTCTTATCTGTTCTAAATCTAACTTGGCCAGCTTTTGCATTGTTGACAGCAGTAGCTACGTCATCTGTAACTGTTCCTGTTTTAGGATTTGGCATTAACCCCTTTGGGCCTAAAACCTGTCCAAGCTTACCAACAACTTTCATCGCGCCATTAGTAGATATAACAACATCAACATTAATTTCCTCTTTAGAAAATTTTTCTGCTAAATCATCCATACCTATGTGCTCAGCTCCTGCAGCTTTTGCGGCATCTGCTTGATCACCATCTGCAAAAACGGCAACAGTTACAGCTTTACCTAAACTGTTTGGAAGCGTGACAGCACCTCTAACATTCTGATCAGATTTATTAGGATCAACACCCAATCTAATAGCTATATCTACAGATTCTTCAAATTTTTCAGATTTAACTGACTGCATTATCTCTAACGCATCAGATAATGAATATATTTTCTCTGGGTCTACTTTTTCTATAATAATTTTTTGCTTCTTAGTCAATTTACTCATAAATCTACCTCAACTCCCATGCTTCTTGCTGTACCAGCAATAATTAATACGGCAGCATCTATATCATTTGAATTTAGATCTGGCTCTTTTTGTTTAGCTATATCTTCTAATTGGGCTCTTGTTAGCTTGCCAACTTTTTCTCTATTTGGTTCACCGCTGCCTTTTGGTATTCCTAAAGCCTTTTTAATTAGTACAGCTGCTGGCGGTGTTTTTACTATAAATGTAAATGATTTATCCTCATATACAGTGATAACAACTGGCAATGGCAATCCTTTTTCTGCATTTTGTGTTTCTGCATTAAAGGCATTACAAAAATCCATGATATTAACACCCACTTGACCAAGAGCAGGACCAACAGGTGGACTCGGATTCGCTCCGCCAGCTGGGATTTGTAATTTAAGTATGTTTGCTACTTTTTTTGCCATTATGTTTTCTCTATTTGCATAAATTCAAGATCAACCGGAGTTGCTCTTCCTAAAATTTGAACTGAAACTTTTACCATATTTCTTTCATAATCAACGTTTTCTACAACTCCATTAAAGTCATTAAATGGACCATCGCAAACTCTTACTACTTCACCTGGCTCATAAATAGTTTTTGGAGCAGGAGCATCTTCACCAACTTCAATTCTATTAATTATGTTATTAACGTCATCTTCTGATATTGGCAAAGGTCTGTCTTTTGTTCCTCCAACAAAACCTGACACTCTTGGAGTTGATTGGACTAATTGCCATGAGTCATCTTCAAGAAGCATTTGAATCAATATGTATCCAGGGAAAAATTTTCTTTCAGTAGTTTTTTTTGATCCACCTTTTAGCTCGACTATTTGTTCAGTAGGAATAAGAATTTCTCCGAATTTATCTGATAAATTGTTTAACTCTATTTTTTCTTCAAGAGCTATTTTTACTTTTTGCTCATAGCCTGAGTAAGCTTGTATTACATACCAATCCATGATTTAACCTAGAACCAGTTTAGTTAAAAAAGTTAAAAGAGATTCCAGAGCCCAAAAAAATAAACACAGAACAACAATAGATGCAAAAACTACTAAGAATGTTTGTGTTGTTTCTATGCGAGTTGGCCAAACTACTCTTCTTATTTCTGTTCTTGATTCTTTCATGAGCTTGATAGCGTTTGAACCAAAACTTGTAACAGACAAAATGCCGAGTCCAATAATGAAAAGGAATACAACTCCCAGCACTCTATAGAGAAAAGCAAACTCAACAAAGTAGCTATTACCAATTACAGCAGCAGAAAATACTGCTAATGCGGCAAACCACTTTATATTATCTACCATTTTTGAAGCTGATTCTTTAGCCATATATTTCCTAATTCGGCTGCAAGTTAAACTTGGCAGGCCAGGAGGGTCTCGAACCCACAACCCCCGGTTTTGGAGACCGGTACTCTACCAATTGAGCTACTGGCCTAAAACTAATTTTCATATTCCTTAGAGACAAGTAAGCCGAGACACAAAGGCCTCGGCTAAAAAGTCAATAATTACTCAATAATTTTTGATACTACGCCGGCACCAACTGTTCTTCCACCTTCTCTAATCGCAAATTTAAGTCCTTCGTCCATAGCGATTGGAGCGATAAGCTCAATGTTCATCTTGATGTTATCACCAGGCATAACCATCTCAACTCCACTAGGAAGTTCACATGCACCTGTTACGTCAGTAGTTCTAAAGTAGAACTGAGGTCTGTAGTTATTCATAAACGGAGTATGTCTTCCGCCTTCATCTTTACTTAAAACATATATCTCAGCTTCAAATTTTGTATGTGGAGATATTGATCCAGGCTTAGCTAAAACTTGCCCTCTTTCAACAGCTTCTCTCTCGACACCTCTTAGTAAGACACCGCAGTTTTCTCCAGCTCTTCCTTCGTCTAAAGATTTTCTAAACATCTCAACACCAGTACATGTAGTAGTAGATGTATCTTTAATACCAACAATTTCTAAAGCATCACCAGTATTAACAATACCAGTTTCGATTCTTCCTGTTACAACAGTTCCTCTTCCTGAGATAGTGAAAACATCTTCAATAGGCATTAAGAATGCTCCATCTACTGGTCTTTCAGGCTCTGGGACGTATGTATCTAAAGTTTCTATAAGTTTTTGAACTGATGGAACACCTATTTCAGATGTGTCACCCTCTAGGGCTTTTAATGCACTACCAACAATAATTGGAGTATCATCCCCTGGGAAATCATACTCATTTAAGAGTTCTCTTATTTCCATTTCAACAAGCTCAATCATTTCTGGATCATCATTCTGGTCAGCTTTATTCATATAAACAACAATATATGGAACTCCAACTTGTCTTGCTAATAAGATATGTTCTCTAGTTTGAGGCATTGGGCCGTCAGCAGCACTAACAACTAAAATTGCTCCATCCATCTGAGCAGCACCTGTAATCATGTTTTTTACATAGTCTGCGTGACCTGGACAATCTACGTGAGCATAGTGTCTTGCAGTTGAAACATACTCAACGTGAGAAGTAGCAATTGTTATACCTCTTTCTCTTTCTTCTGGAGCATTGTCAATATTTGCAAAGTCAACAGCGTCACCGCCAAATACTTCAGCAGCAACTTTAGTTAGTGCAGCTGTAAGCGTTGTTTTACCATGGTCAACGTGACCAACTGTCCCTACGTTAACGTGGGGAAGCGTTCTTTCAAATTTTTCTCTTGCCATCTTTTTATGCCTCTCTGAAATAATTATTTTTATTAAAATGGAGCTCATAACCGGACTTGAACCGGTGACCTCTTACTTACCAAGCAAGTGCTCTACCACTGAGCTATATGAGCCCGAATATGTAGCGTCCTATTTTAAGGTGGCGTATTATCCCTCTAAAAAGTTATAAACTCAACCTTTTTTCGATATAAATATTAGTTTATTTTTTAGGTAATTTTGTATGCAATAGACATGGTGGAGAGGGTAGGATTCGAACCTACGTAGCCGAAGCGGCAGATTTACAGTCTGCTGGTATTAACCACTCACCCACCTCTCCATATCAAGCTAGCTATTTTTGTTCTAGAATGAATTTAAGTCAACAGGTTTTTTAAATTGAATATACTAAATAAACAAAAAATACTAAAAGATCTCCCTAAAGAAAGGGTTAATTTAGATATTTACAACACCATTGACTCAACAAATGAAGAATGTAAGAGAATTGAACTTAAAAAAGATTTTCATATAATTATTTCAGAACATCAAACTATGGGAAGAGGAAGATTAGGCAAGACATGGTCTAGTCCCAGTTCTGGGAATATCTATATGTCTATCTATTCCAAGGAAACTATGAATGTAGCTCCTTTAAGCTTAATAGTTGGTCTGATATGTGCAAATGTCATTAATTCAATGATTAAAACTAAAGAAGTTGGTCTTAAATGGCCAAATGACATAATTTTTGCAAAAAAGAAAATTGGAGGGATTTTGATTGAAAAAGAGGTAATGGGAACTAATATTAATAATATTGCTGGTATAGGAATTAATCTAAATCACCCAGAAAAAGAAGAATGGTGGGGAGATCTATCCTCTTTTAAAGTTAGCTCAATGAGAAATGAGCTAATAAATGGCATTTTAAAAAGCTATATCCACTTTTGTGATAATGGAATAGAATCGTGGGAAGAAAAATGGCATGAACTATGCGTTCATATGAATTTAAATATTAAAATAAGGCATAACGACAAAATTATTGAAACAGGTATTTTTGATGGTATAAATGCTGACGGCAGCCTTAAACTTAAATTATCAAACAATAAAATTATTAATTATGAGCATGGAGAAATATCGATAGAAGGTATTTATTAAAATTATGAATCACTACTTAAATGGGATTTCTCTTAGCTCAGAAGCTCCGACTGAATACAATGAAATTATATTTGGAGCTGGATGTTTTTGGGGTGTAGAGAGAAAATTTTGGCAATTAGATGGTGTATGGTTAACTTCAGTTGGTTATGCTGGTGGAGATAATGAAAATCCAACATATGAACAAGTTTGTTATGAGAATACAAACCATGCAGAAGTTGTAAAAGTTATTTACGATTCTAAACAAATATCAATATACGATTTATTAAAAGTTTTTTGGGAATGCCATGATCCAACCCAAGGGATGCGTCAAGGTAATGATAAAGGCACTCAATATAGGTCAGTGATTTATTGTTCATCTGAAAAAGATCTTAAAATTTGTGAAGATAC
>CAXYDN010000011.1:0-15194 GCA_964276145.1 uncultured SAR86 cluster bacterium
AAAGGCCTTAAGTCTGGTGGTAATACTGGTAATACATCCATTATCATCCACTCAGGTCTATTTCCTGATTCATTAAATGCTTCAAGTAACTTTAATCTTTTTGAAAGTTTCTTAAGCTTAGTTTCTGAATTAGTTTGAGGAATCTCTTCTCTAATCTCTCTTATTTCTTCATTTATATCAAGTTCTTCTAATAAGATTTTAACTGCTTCGGCTCCCATACCGGCTGAAAACTCATCACCAAATTCTTCGTATTTTTCTACCCATTCTTCTTCAGTTAAAATTTGACCTTTCTCAAGCTCTGTTAAGCCTGGATCAGTAACAATATAGCTTTCAAAATATAAAACTCTTTCTATTTCTCTTAATGTCGTATTTAAAAGCAGCCCTATTCTTGATGGTAATGATTTTAAGAACCATATATGAGCAACTGGAGCTGCTAAATCAATATGACCCATTCTTTCCCTTCTGACTTTTGCTAAAGTTACTTCAACTCCGCATTTTTCACAAACAACACCTCTGTGTTTCATTCGCTTGTACTTTCCACAAATACACTCGTAATCCTTTATAGGCCCAAATATTTTTGAACAAAAAAGACCGTCTCTTTCAGGTTTAAATGTCCTGTAGTTAATTGTTTCTGGTTTTTTAACTTCTCCAAAAGACCAAGATTTGATTACTTGGGGAGATGCTAAGCCAGCAGATATAGTTGTGAAATCATCCTGCCCTGTTTTTAACGAATTTAATAAGTCTCTCAATTTTATCTCCTAGTTTTCTGAATCTAATTCAAGGTTGATACCTAGTGATTTAATTTCTTTACTAAGAACATTAAATGACTCTGGGATATTTGCATCCATTTCATAGCTTCCATCGACAATATTTTTATACATCTTAGTTCTACCAGAAACATCATCGGATTTTACTGTAAGCATTTCTTGTAATGTATAAGAAGCTCCATAAGCTTCAAGCGCCCAAACTTCCATCTCACCAAATCTTTGTCCACCAAATTGAGCTTTACCGCCAAGTGGTTGTTGAGTAACAAGACTGTATGATCCAGTAGATCTTGCATGCATTTTGTCATCAACCAAATGATTAAGTTTAATGATGTACATGTAACCCACAGTAACTGGTCTATCAAATTTAGTTCCAGTTCGACCATCATATAAGGTGAATTGACCTGACTCAGGAAGATCAGCTAATTTTAATAAATCTTTAACTTCACTTTCCTTGGCACCATCAAAAACCGGTGTTGCTATAGGAAGACCGTCTTTTAAATTATTTGCTAATTCTAATATTTCATTGTTATTAAAAGATGAGATATCTTCTTTATTAGCTGCATTTTTGTTATAAAGTTGATCTAAATAATTTTTAAGCTCTGCAGGTTTTGCATTAGCTTTTAGCATTGAATCTATCTTCTCTCCGATACCTTTAGCTGCACAACCCATATGAGTTTCTAAAACTTGTCCAACGTTCATCCTTGATGGGACACCAAGAGGATTTAAAACAATATCAACTGGGTTTCCTTTATCATCATATGGCATATCCTCAACAGGCATAATCTCGGAGATAACACCTTTATTACCATGACGTCCAGCCATTTTATCGCCTGGCTGTATTCTTCTTTTGATAGCTAAATAGACTTTTACAATCTTAATAACTCCAGGAGCTAAATCATGTCCTCTAATGATTTTTGCTTTTTTCTCTTCAAACCTAGTTTTAATATCTTTAACATATTCGTTATAGCTTTTTTCTGTATCTTCTATGACATCGTTTACATTATCAGCATCTGTTCTGATAGAAAATATATCGTTCAGTTCAAGCGATTCAAGTTTTTCTTGAGTAAGAGTTTCACCTTTCTTAACTCCATTGCCTTTGATTGCTTTTTTACCTTTAAGAAGTTCGCATAGTCTAGTTTTAGTTGCTTGCTCTACAACCGTTGCTTCATCATCTGCATCTTTTTTAGATTGATCTAAATGGTCTTGTTCAATTGCTTGAGTTCTTTCATCTTTTTCAACCCCATCCCTAGTAAAGACCTCAACACCGATAACTGTACCTTTTGAACTCGATCTTTGAGAAGTATCTTTCACATCTGAAGCTTTCTCACCAAAGATAGCTCTTAGTAGTTTCTCTTCTGGTGAAAGTTGGGTTTCACCCTTTGGAGTAATTTTACCAACAAGTATATCCCCAGGGACAACTTCTGCTCCAACATAAACAATTCCGCATTCATCTAATTTGTTTAAAGATCCTTCACCAACATTTGGTATGTCAGCAGTTATTTCTTCTGATCCTAGTTTTGTATCCCTTGCAACACATACTATTTCTTGAATATGAATAGATGTGAATCTATCCTCTCTGGCAACTTTTTCAGATATTAGAATTGAATCCTCAAAGTTATATCCATTCCATGGCATAAATGCTATACGAATATTTTGTCCAAGTGCTAACTCTCCATTATCAACTGATGGTCCATCAGCTAGAACATCACCTGCTTTAACAGTATCTCCAATTTGAACAATAGGTCTTTGATTGATACATGTGTTTTGATTAGATCTTGTGTACTTAACAAGATTGTAAACATCTGATGCTGATTTTGATTTTTTGTCAGTAACTCTAACAACAATTCTTGAAGCATCTACACTTTCAACGACCCCAGAGTTCTTAGCGACGATACACACTCCTGAATCTCTAGCAACAACTGATTCTAAGCCGGTTCCAACAAGGGGTTTTTCTGCCCTTAGAACTGGCACAGCTTGTCTTTGCATATTTGAACCCATTAGAGCTCTATTAGCATCATCGTGTTCTAAGAAAGGAATCAGAGATGCTGCAATTGATACAACCTGTTGAGGAGATACATCCATTAAATCGACTCTATCAGGTGACATTAATTCAAATTCACTCGCATGTCTTACCGCAACAAGGTCATCAACAAACTTATTATTTTTATCAAGTGCTACATTGGCCTGAGCAATTACATGTTCAGCTTCATCAATAGCAGATAAATACATTATTTCATCAGTAACTTTCCCATTAACAACTTTTCTGTATGGTGTTTCTATGAATCCATATTGGTTTGTTCTGGAGTATGAAGCAAATGAATTAATCAAACCAATATTTGGTCCCTCAGGAGTTTCAATTGGGCAAACTCTTCCATAATGAGTTGGATGGACATCTCTTACTTCAAATCCAGCTCTCTCTCTAGTAAGACCTCCAGGCCCTAATGCAGAGACTCTTCTTTTATGTGTGATTTCTGAAAGTGGGTTATTCTGATCCATGAATTGTGATAATTGACTGGATCCAAAAAATTCTTTAATAGCCGCTGTTACTGGTTTTGCATTAATAAGATCCTGAGGCCCAAGTTCATCTGCTTCAGCCATACTTAGTCTTTCTCTCACTGCTCTTTCTACTCTTATTAAACCAACTCTAAATTGATTTGCAGTCATTTCACCAACAGATCTGACTCTTCTGTTACCGAGGTGATCTATATCATCAACAATATCATGACCATCTCTTATGTTAACTATCCCTTTCATAACTTCGATGATGTCTTCTTTATCTAAGATGTGAGGGCTTTCTTTTTCAGAATCTAATTTTAATCTTCTGTTAAATTTCATTCTTCCAACTTCAGAAAGATCATATCTTTCTTCATTGAAAAAGAGATTGTTAAATAGTGTTTCAGCTGAGTCTTTGGTTGGCGGCTCGCCAGGTCTCATCATTCTGTATATCTCAACTAAAGCCTCAAGTCTGTTTGAAGTTGGATCTGCTCTAAGTGTATTAGATATATATGGACCCTTATCTAATTCATTAATAAATAAACAAGAGATTTCATTTACATTATTTTCTTTTAGCGATTCAATTACAACTTCATCAATCTCAGTATTTGCAACAAAAAGAACTTCGCCAGTATCTTTGTTAAAGATATCTTTAGACAGAACTTTTCCAATTAAAAATTCATCAGCAAGAGTTATTTCACTTACTTTTGCATTAGATAATTCTTTAATATGTCTTGCAGTAATTCTTTTACCTGCCTCAACATATACTTTACTTTTAACTTTTAGATCAACTGGAAGCGTTTCACCCCTTAATCTCTCTGGAATTAAAGCAAGTTTTACAGTATCTTTTTCTACTGTAAAGATATCCTCATCATAGAATTCTGAGAGAATCTCTTCTGTACCCATATCAAGGGCTCTAAGCATAATTGTTGCAGGAATTTTTCTTCTTCTATCAATTCTGCTAAATAAAATATCTTTTGGATCAAATTCAAAATCTAACCATGAACCTCTATAAGGTATGATTCTAGCTGAATATAAAACTTTTCCTGAAGAATGGGTTTTTCCCTTATCATGATCATAAAAAACACCAGGCGATCTATGAAGCTGAGATACAACGACCCTTTCTGTTCCATTAACCACAAATGATGCATCAGAAGTCATTAAAGGGACTTCGCCCATAAAGACTTCTCCCTCTTTAATATCCTTAACTTCTTTAAAATTTGATTCTCTATCATAAAGAACTAGTTTTACTTTAATTCTTAATGGTGCTGAGTAAGAAAGTCCTTGAATAAGGCATTCTTGAACATCATAAGTATTTTTTCCAAGTTCGTAAGAAACATATTCAAGAGCAGCATTACCTGAAACACTTTTAATAGGAAATAGTGACTGGAATACTTCTTCTAGCCCTTGTTTCTTTCTAGCTTCAGGAGCCACATCAGCTTGTAAAAATTCAGAATAAGACTTGGTTTGGGTCTCAATTAAGTTAGGAAGATCCATAACCTTGGCAAAAGTGCCAAAGTTCTTTCTTATTCTTTTCTTTTCTGTATAGCTGTATGACATAAATGCGCCCTTTTAATTTATATTTATATGTTTTATGGTTTTATTTAAGTTCAGCTGTTGCACCTGCTTCAGTTAACTGAGTAACCATAGCTTCTGCATCATCTTTACTTGCACCTTCTTTTACAGTACTAGGTGCGCCATCAACCATATCTTTAGCTTCTTTTAATCCAAGACCAGTTATTGCTCTTACAGCTTTAATAACTTGAACTTTTTGATCACCAGCTGCACTTAATACAACATCAAATGCATCTTTTTCTTCTTCTGCTGGAGCATCACCACCACCTGCTGCAGCTGGTGCTGCTGCAACTGCTGCTGCTGCTGTTACACCAAATTTTTCTTCAATATCTGAAATAAGATCTACTAGATCCATAACTGACATCTCTTCTATAGCTTTTAAAATATCCTCTTTACTAGTTGCCATTCTAATTCTCCTTATAATTTAGGCTGAAGCCTGTTTTTTGTCTTGAACTGCTGATAAAACCCTAGCAAGCTTACTTGGAACTTCATTTAATAAAGTTGCAAATTTACTCACTGGAGCTTGCAACACATTTGCAATAAGGCCATAAGCCTCATCTTTAGATGGAAGGCTAGCTAGAATATCTATCTGACCACCATCAAGTAATTGACCCTCAACAACCAAAGCTTTGATTTCTAAATTATCAAAGTTTTTAGCATAAGTTTTGAGCAATTTTGCAGCTGCACCTGGCTCTTCAAATGAAAAAGCAAATAATGAAGGTCCTACAAGCACTTCGTCAGAACAACCAAAATCAGTACCTTCAAATGCCAATTTAGCAAGTGAATTCTTAATTATCTGAATATGGATACCTGATTGAGTAGCTTTTTGCCTTACCTCAGATAGCTCACTGACCTTAAGGCCCCTAGCATCTGAGATAACTAAAGATGATGCATTAGATGCAACTTCTTTAACTTCACCTACAATTCTTTCTTTTTCACTTTTCGATAACGCCACAGCAATTCTCCTGTTTAAGCCTTTCGGCCATTCGGCGACAAATTGCAAAATTACAATTTGAACACCACCTACGTAGGAAATTAAGTCTTTCGACGCCTACGGTCTTTGACGGCTGCGTAAACGCAACTATCTAACCTTGCAAATTCTTACAAGGTTAAAACTTATACCAACTCTGAGGAATTTATTTTTATACCAGGTCCCATTGTGCTACTAAGCGCAATATTACCTATATAAACTCCTTTTGCAGATGCTGGTTTTAATTTTCTTAATTCTTCCAATAATGCAGATGCATTAGCTTTAATCTTATCTATATCAAATGATACTTTGCCAATACTTCCATGAATAATTCCATTCTTATCTGTTCTAAATCTAACTTGGCCAGCTTTTGCATTGTTGACAGCAGTAGCTACGTCATCTGTAACTGTTCCTGTTTTAGGATTTGGCATTAACCCCTTTGGGCCTAAAACCTGTCCAAGCTTACCAACAACTTTCATCGCGCCATTAGTAGATATAACAACATCAACATTAATTTCCTCTTTAGAAAATTTTTCTGCTAAATCATCCATACCTATGTGCTCAGCTCCTGCAGCTTTTGCGGCATCTGCTTGATCACCATCTGCAAAAACGGCAACAGTTACAGCTTTACCTAAACTGTTTGGAAGCGTGACAGCACCTCTAACATTCTGATCAGATTTATTAGGATCAACACCCAATCTAATAGCTATATCTACAGATTCTTCAAATTTTTCAGATTTAACTGACTGCATTATCTCTAACGCATCAGATAATGAATATATTTTCTCTGGATCTACTTTTTCTATAATAATTTTTTGCTTCTTAGTCAATTTACTCATAAATCTACCTCAACTCCCATGCTTCTTGCTGTACCAGCAATAATTAATACGGCAGCATCTATATCATTTGAATTTAGATCTGGCTCTTTTTGTTTAGCTATATCTTCTAATTGGGCTCTTGTTAGCTTGCCAACTTTTTCTCTATTTGGCTCACCGCTGCCTTTTGGTATTCCTAAAGCCTTTTTAATTAGTACAGCTGCTGGCGGTGTTTTTACTATAAATGTAAATGATTTATCCTCATATACAGTGATAACAACTGGCAATGGCAATCCTTTTTCTGCATTTTGTGTTTCTGCATTAAAGGCATTACAAAAATCCATGATATTAACACCCACTTGACCAAGAGCAGGACCAACAGGTGGACTTGGATTCGCTCCGCCAGCTGGGATTTGTAATTTAAGTATGTTTGCTACTTTTTTTGCCATTATGTTTTCTCTATTTGCATAAATTCAAGATCAACCGGAGTTGCTCTTCCTAAAATTTGAACTGAAACTTTTACCATGTTTCTCTCGTAATCAACGTTTTCTACAACTCCATTAAAGTCATTAAATGGACCATCGCAAACTCTTACTACCTCACCTGGCTCATAAATAGTTTTTGGAGCAGGAGCATCTTCACCAACTTCAATTCTATTAATTATGTTATTAACGTCATCTTCAGATATTGGCAAAGGTCTGTCTTTTGTTCCTCCGACAAAACCGGACACTCTTGGAGTTGATTGAACCAATTGCCATGAGTCATCTTCAAGAAGCATTTGAATTAATATGTATCCAGGGAAAAATTTTCTTTCAGTAGTTTTTTTTGATCCACCTTTTAGCTCGACTATTTGTTCGGTAGGAATAAGAATTTCTCCGAATTTATCTGATAAATTGTTTAACTCTATTTTTTCTTCGAGAGCTATTTTTACTTTTTGCTCATAGCCTGAATAAGCTTGTATTACGTACCAATCCATGATTTAACCTAGAACCAGTTTAGTTAAAAAAGTTAAAAGAGATTCCAGAGCCCAAAAAAATAAACACAGAACAACAATAGATGCAAAAACTACTAAGAATGTTTGCGTTGTTTCTATGCGAGTTGGCCAAACTACTCTTCTTATTTCTGTTCTTGATTCCTTCATGAGCTTGATAGCGTTTGAACCAAAACTTGTGACAGACAAAATGCCGAGTCCAATAATGAAAAGGAATACAACTCCCAGCACTCTATAGAGAAAAGCAAACTCAACAAAGTAGCTATTACCAATTACAGCAGCAGAAAATACTGCTAATGCGGCAAACCACTTTATATTATCTACCATTTTTGAAGCTGATTCTTTAGCCATATATTTCCTATTTCGGCTGCAAGTTAAACTTGGCAGGCCAGGAGGGTCTCGAACCCACAACCCCCGGTTTTGGAGACCGGTACTCTACCAATTGAGCTACTGGCCTAAAACTAATTTTCATATTCCTTAGAGACAAGTAAGCCGAGACACAAAGGCCTCGGCTAAAAAGTCAATAATTACTCAATAATTTTTGATACTACGCCGGCACCAACTGTTCTTCCACCTTCTCTAATCGCAAATTTAAGTCCTTCGTCCATAGCGATTGGAGCGATAAGCTCAATGTTCATCTTGATGTTATCACCAGGCATAACCATCTCAACTCCACTAGGAAGTTCACATGCACCTGTTACGTCAGTAGTTCTAAAATAGAACTGAGGTCTGTAGTTATTCATAAACGGAGTGTGTCTTCCGCCTTCATCTTTACTTAAAACATATATCTCAGCTTCAAATTTTGTATGTGGAGATATTGATCCAGGCTTAGCTAAAACTTGCCCTCTTTCAACAGCTTCTCTCTCGACACCTCTTAGTAAGACACCGCAGTTTTCTCCAGCTCTTCCTTCATCTAAAGATTTTCTAAACATCTCAACACCAGTACATGTTGTAGTAGATGTATCTTTAATACCAACAATTTCTAAAGGATCACCGGTATTAACAATACCTGTTTCGATTCTTCCTGTTACAACAGTTCCTCTTCCTGAAATAGTGAAAACATCTTCAATAGGCATTAAGAATGCTCCATCTACTGGTCTTTC
The DNA here is from genome assembly GCA_964276145.1 of uncultured SAR86 cluster bacterium. Taxonomy (GTDB): domain Bacteria; phylum Pseudomonadota; class Gammaproteobacteria; order Magnimaribacterales; family D2472; genus SCGC-AAA076-P13. Next base: position 8,715 of record CAXYDN010000011.1, read on the forward strand.
AGGCTCTGGGACATATGTATCTAAAGTTTCTATAAGTTTTTGAACTGATGGAACACCTATTTCAGATGTATCACCCTCTAGGGCTTTTAATGCACTACCAACAATAATTGGAGTGTCGTCCCCTGGGAAATCATACTCATTTAAGAGTTCTCTTATTTCCATTTCAACAAGCTCAATCATTTCTGGATCATCATTCTGGTCAGCTTTATTCATATAAACAACAATATATGGAACTCCAACCTGTCTTGCTAATAAGATATGTTCTCTAGTTTGAGGCATTGGGCCGTCAGCAGCACTAACAACTAAAATTGCTCCATCCATTTGAGCAGCACCTGTAATCATATTTTTTACATAGTCTGCGTGACCTGGACAATCTACGTGAGCATAGTGTCTTGCAGTTGAAACATACTCAACGTGAGAAGTAGCAATTGTTATTCCTCTTTCTCTTTCTTCTGGAGCATTATCAATATTTGCAAAGTCAACAGCGTCACCGCCAAATACTTCAGCAGCAACTTTAGTTAGTGCAGCTGTAAGCGTTGTTTTACCATGGTCAACGTGACCAACTGTCCCTACGTTAACGTGGGGAAGCGTTCTTTCAAATTTTTCTCTTGCCATCTTTTTATGCCTCTCTGAAATAATTATTTTATTAAAATGGAGCTCATAACCGGACTTGAACCGGTGACCTCTTACTTACCAAGCAAGTGCTCTACCACTGAGCTATATGAGCCCGAATATGTAGCGTCCTATTTTAAGGTGGCGTATTATCCCTCTAAAAAGTTATAAACTCAACCTTTTTTCAATATAAATATTAGTTTATTTTTTAGGTAATTTTGTATGCAATATGCATGGTGGAGAGGGTAGGATTCGAACCTACGTAGCCGAAGCGGCAGATTTACAGTCTGCTGGTATTAACCACTCACCCACCTCTCCATATCAAGCTAGCTATTTTTGTTCTAGAATGAATTTAAGTCAACAAGTTTTTTAAATTGAATACATTAAATAAACAAAAAATACTAAAAAATCTCTCTAAAGAGGTTGTTAACTTAGAGATATACAACACCATCGACTCAACAAATGAAGAATGCAAAAGATTGGAGCTTAAAAAAGATTTCCATGTGATTATTTCAGAGCACCAAACTATGGGAAGAGGCAGACTTGGTAAGACATGGTCCAGCCCAAGCTCAGGAAATATCTATATGTCCATTTATTCGAAAGAAACAATAAATACAGCTCCTCTAAGCTTAATTGTTGGCCTTATATGTGCAAATGTCATAAATTCAATGATTCAAACCAAAGACGTTGGTCTTAAATGGCCAAATGACATTATTCTTGCAAAAAAGAAAATTGGGGGAATTTTGATTGAAAAAGAGGTTATGGGAGCTAACATTAACAATATTGTTGGTATAGGTATTAACCTCAATCACCCTAATAAAGAGGAATGGTGGGGGGATTTATCCTCTTTTAATATTAGTACAATGAGAAATGAGCTAATAAATGGTATTTTGAAAAATTATATCGACTTTTGCGAATATGGAATAGATTCTTGGGAAGAAAAATGGCATGAACTATGTGTTCATATGAATTTAAATATTAAAATAAAGCACAACGAAAAGATTATTGAAACAGGTCTTTTTGATGGCATTAATTCTGACGGTAGTCTTAGACTAAGATTACCTAGCAATAAAATTATCAATTACGAACATGGGGAAATATCAATAGAAGGTATTTATTAAAATTATGAATCATTACTTAAATGGGATTGCTCTTAATTCAAAAACTCCTAATGAATATAAAGAAATTATATTTGGTGCTGGATGTTTTTGGGGTGTAGAGAGAAAATTTTGGCAATTAGATGGCGTATGGTTAACTTCAGTTGGTTATGCTGGTGGAGATAATGAAAATCCAACATATGAACAAGTTTGTTATGAGAATACAAACCATGCAGAAGTTGTAAAAGTTATTTACGATTCTAAACAAATATCAATATACGATTTATTAAAAGTTTTTTGGGAATGCCATGATCCAACCCAAGGGATGCGTCAAGGTAATGATAAAGGCACTCAATATAGATCAGTAATATACTGCTCATCTGAAAAAGACCTAAAAATTTGCGAAGAAACAAAAAATAAATATCAGGATATTCTCTTAAAACAGAATTTTGAAAAAATAACAACTGAGATTATTTTAGCCCCTGATTATTATCTAGCTGAAGAATATCATCAGCAATACTTAGCTAAAAATCCTAATGGTTATTGTGGCATTGGTGGAACAGGCTGCGCTATAAATATATAAAAAGAATTCTAAGAAACTTTTTGAAATCATAAAATTTTATATATATCCTTGAAGGTGTTCCAAGGATGATTTAATTAATGTAAAATTCTTTCCGCGCCGGTATAGCTCAGTTGGTAGAGCAACTGATTTGTAATCAGTAGGTCCCGAGTTCGACTCTTGGTGCCGGCACCACTTCTCTAGTTTCTATAAGTATTAGGTTTTTCAAGATCCTTAGTATATCTATCCCTAAGTCTTGTTGACCTTGTAGTTAGATCAGTTTCGATACCGCCTATAAATACTTTTTCTGGCATACTAGATGGCTCAAGTGGATCAGCCTCCCAAATAACAATGTCTGCATGATTGCCGACTTTTATTGAACCTCTTTTATCAATGTTAAATACTTTGGCTGCATTACTGGTTAGTGCTTTTATTGCAGAACCATAGGAGAGACCATTTGCCACTGCTACACCTGCCCCCTGCCTAATCAAATGATAATTATGATCTCTTGAGACATTAAACATCATTGTAATTCCTTCTTTCTCTAATCTTTGAGCTAAATTTATATTTGACGCAAGCTCATCAAAAGAGTTGGGAATATTATTGATAGGATTAATTATTAAGGGAATATCATTTTTAGCAATTTCATTAACAACCAAAGATGCTTCTTGTGCTCCCATTATTATTAAATTTAAATCATATTTCTTTTTTAAATTAATTAAATTAATAATGTCTGATGCTCTATGGGATTTAATTATCAATGGTAAATTTTCGTCAAAAAGCCTAAATAAGGTTTTAACATCTCTTGTTTTTAGATCTAGATATGAGGCAATGGACGAGCTTTCAATGATTTCATCAATAGTTAAATCTGATCCAATATCTTTTTTACTAAGTGATGATCCAAAAGATAAAATATCATCCATTAAAGAAAGCATTTCAGCTCTAGATGACGATCCGCTTCCTCCCAATCTTCCAATAAGAACCATATCAGCATTACTATTAATATTCATTTTGCTATCTAGAATAAAAAAAGAACCTAAACCTCCTATTGGACTAGAAGTATTTCTAGGAAGAGTGATTGCTGATGTTATTCCGTTTGATCTATTCCATGGAATTAAAGTTGAGTTAGGATTAAAAGCGCTATGAATGCTAAATCCAATATCATATATATTTGATTCATCGTCTCTTGTAACACTCAGTGCGCCTATTTCAACTATGCCAATTTCAGTATCAGGAGCTATTAATCCAGGAGTCACTATCTTTCCCTTTACATCAATAACTTTGTCACCTTGGATCATAGATGACTTTGAGATTTTTTTTATGTATCCATCTTCGATAAGGATATGTCCATTGTATGAACTATCCTCAATGCCATCAAAAATAGTCGCATTTTTAATGACTGTACTTTTAGCTTCTAAAAGACTTGAGTTAAAAAATATAAGCGATAGAACTAATAAGATTTTATATTTAATCATTCCTCTATCCTCCTGTTCGATGGATTGATAATGCCAACATCAAAATCACTATTTGGTTCAAGGCCACTTGCCTTATCAAAAGCTAATGCCCCATCGATATATACTTTTTCTGCAAGAGCATAAACACTAAATGGATTTTTAGACCACATAACTACATCAGCATTTTTACCAACCTTTAAAGAGCCAGTTTGATCATATATTCCAGCCGCCTTAGCTGGATTACTGGTGATCCATTTCATGGCTCGAGCTTTTGATATGTCATATCCTGCTTTAATGCCTGCCGATAATGCTTTTGATGCCTCTACATTTAAATGCTGAATTCCAATCTCATCATCTGAGTGAACTATTGCGCAACCCGTTCCATTTCTAGCCTGATCTACAATTGCAACATTTGCTTGAACCATATCATATGCTTCATGTTTAAAGCCCCACCAATCAGCCCAAAGAGCCGCGCATATATTATTTTCTGCTAAAAGATCAGCAATTTTGTATGCCTCAACTGCATGATGAAAGGCTGTAATTTTATAATCAAATTCTTTTGCTACATCTATCATCATTGCCATTTCATCTGCTCTATAGCAATGGTTATGCACAAGAATATCGCCCCTTAGAGCGCCTGCCAAAGTTTCTAACTCTAGATCTCTAGTTGGCTTGTATGACAGTTCCTTTGCCTCATCTGACTTAGCTTCATATTCATCTAATTTACTTAAATAGCTTTTTGCTCTTATCCATGACTTTCTATATCCAGCAATATTTCCCATTCTTGTTGATGGTGCTTGTCCTCTGTTTCCATACACCCTTTTTGGATTCTCTCCACAGGCCATTTTTAACGAATGTGGCGCATCAGGAAATTTCATTGAGTTTATTGTATTCCTTTGCAAGTTCTTTGCAGTAACTCCTCTTCCGCCAATTAAATTAGCTGAACCTGGTAAAACGTGAAAAGTTGTTACTCCTCCTTTAAGAGCCAAGGCAAATTGAGGATCTTGAGTCCATATTGAATGCTCTGCCCAAACATCAGCTGTAACAGGACTTGTTGCTTCATTTCCATCTGAACTTGTTTTAACACTGGGAGCTGGATATACCCCCATATGAGAATGAATATCAATTATTCCAGGTGTTATCCATTTACCAGTTGCATCAACTGTAATTAATTCATTAGATCGAGGAAGATCCTTACCAATTGCGATAATTTTTCCATCCTGAATAATTATATCTGTCTCGATAAACTCCTTACCATCACCATCGTAAATATTAGCATTTTTAAATATTGTGTTTGAATAAGGCAACGGTTCGTATGAAGACTCATATGGTTCATAGTCTGCTGCTATTGTATTTATCGAAATTATAGAAATTAATATGTAAATTTTTTTCATATTAATAGTATAAATAAAAAAAATTAATACACTATAATTATGTATATTATTTAGGTAAATTTGTAACTATGAAATCATACAAAGTCGTAGCAAGTGGAGCTCCTCTAGAAGAGCATGAATCTGAGAGACCAGTACCTAAAGGAAAACAAGTATTAATTAAAACTATTGCATGCGGGGTTTGTCATACAGACATTCATATTCATGATGGCTACTTTGATTTAGGAAATGATAATCACATACCTTCAAGAATGAATGAAACATTAACCATGGGTCATGAAATATATGGTGAATTAGTTGAGGTTGGAGAAGATGTCTTAGATGTAGAAATTGGAAAGAAGTATGTTGTATATCCTTGGATAGGTTGTGGAGATTGTTATGAGTGTAATAGAGATATGGAACATTACTGCGCTCCTTTTACAGCAGAAAATTTAGGTGTTTCAGTAGATGGTGGCTACGGAGAGTATGTTCTTGTTAAGGACTCAAAATATCTTTTTGATGCAGGCAATACTCCGGACGAACTTGCAGGCAGTTACGCATGCCGAGGCCTTACAGCATATAGTGCATTAAAAAAAGCTAATCCTAAAAAAGGAGATAGCATAGTCATTATAAGTGCTGGGGGGTTGGGCCTTCTTGCATTAAAAATTGCAATAGCAGCTTTTGAGGTTAAAGCTATTGTAGTTGATATCGATGATGAAAAGTTGGCTACTGCAAAAAGCTTTGGCGCCTCAGAGGTAATAAACTCCAAAGATGAGGGGGCTGTTGCAAAAGTTATGGAGCTTTCAGGTGGCGCTGCATCAACCGTTTTAGATTTTGTAGGATCAGAAGCATCTGTGAATTTTGGCTATAGCCTATTTGGAATAAATAAAGGTGGTTTATACGTTTTAGTTGGATTGTTGGGTGGTAAATTTGATCTACCACTTCCCCTTCATACATTTACTGCAAGAACAATTTCTGGAACCTATGTTGGAAGTATGCAAGAGATGAAAGAATTAATGGATTTGGTAAGAGAAGGCAAGATTGAACCAGTTGCAGTTGAGACTAGACCAGCATCTGAAGCTAGTGATACACTAGCGGACCTTAAGGCTGGTAAGATCAAAGGTTTGGTTTGTCTTAAGCATTAAACACTATGATAAATATCAAGAATAACAAAGCATTTATTTTATTAGCAGGAATTTTGTTTGCTGCTTCTATAACTGCTGATCCATTTATTCATGATCATTTTGAGGAAAGTGAATCATTTATAGAGTGTCAGCTTTGTGAAAACAAAACTGCTGATATTAAGAATGTTAAATCTGAAATAAATGAAAACATTCAATCATCCCTGATTAGTATAAAAGTTAATCAAGAATTACTTAATACTAACA